>JAFMNE010000007.1 GCA_017859395.1 Ilumatobacteraceae bacterium
GAGGGGGTGGAGGCACGGGGCTGGATACCTCCACCGGTTTCCCGCGATTGTTGGGATCGGCCGCGCGAGCCGTCCGCACCGGCATCATGATCACCATCGGCACGGCCGCGGGTTTCGCCGCGGTCATCGGCGGTGGGTCGATCCTGCTCGACGACGGACCCGACGAGACCACCGAGGCCGGAGCACGACTCGTAGTGGTGGAGACGCCGCAGTCGGCCGATCAGCCTGGCGAGCAGCGCGTGGACGTGGTGGTCATCGATCCGACGACGACGACCATCGACACAGCCACAACGGTGCCAGCACCCGTCGCGACCAACCCGGCAGTCGCCACCGCCCCGCCGGTGGTGGTCGTGCCCGCCGACGGGCCGGCAACCCCGACCACGCTCGCATCGCCGGCGACGACCACGCCACCTGCAACCACCACGCCACCCGCAACCACCACGCCACCAGCATCGACCGTTCCCGCCACCACGACACCGGCGGACACCACAGCGCCGCCAGCAGAGACTCCACCAACCCCAGCAACATTCTCCAGCAACGTCAGCAGCCTCGACCTCGGGATCGACATGAGCGCCATATCGATCACGATTCGCAACATCGGCGATGAGCCGGGTGCGGCAACACCATCCCTCACCGGAGATGCCGACAACGTCTTCAGTCTCGATGGCACCGCCACAGTTCTCGAGCCGGGCGAGACCCAAGTGCTCACCATCAGTTTTGATCGTTCTCAAGATGTGGGTCGATCACACACTGCAGAGCTCATCATTGACGGGCCAACCCAGACACTCACAATTCCGATCACCGGTGACATCGCATCGCCGGTCGTGTCATTCGACTCGTGCCGTTACGACACCGGCGCATTTGTGGCGACCTTCAGCGTGACGGGATATCCAGAGCGGGCGAAGTACATCTTCAATGGCAACTATCTCGAGCAAGAAGGCCCAACCGACGGCCGGAGCAACGTGGTGAACGGAGCGCTCACGACCTCGTTTTATGACTTCCAGTTCTCGGTCAATTCCACAAAGGCCACCGTCGGGGCGACGGACCTCAGCGGTGATGGCTTCAACGGAACCTCTCCATCAATTGCACTCGTGAACGAGGACTGCACCACCGGTTGATCGACAGAGCACGCCGCATGTGACCGTCGGCACGGCGGCCACTACCGAACGGTAACCTTCACGGGATGCCGGCGCCCCCCGCCGATGACGCCCCGCTGCGCATCGCCTACCTGACCTACCGCGGAAAGCCGCATGTGGGTGGGCAAGGTATTTACACCCGCCATCTCACCAAAGCCCTCGTCGACCTCGGCCACGAGGTCGAGGTTTTCGGAGGCCAGCCGTATCCGGTGCTCGATGAGCGTGTGCCTCTCACCCCGCTGCGCAGTCTCGATTTATTCAACGATCACTATCCGGGCCGGTTCCCCGCCCCATGGGAGTTCAAGAGCCGCCACGATCTGCTCGAAGTCGCTGTGTTCTCCACCGGCGTCTTCCCCGAACCGCTCGCGTTCAGCGCACGCGCCTACAGCCACCTCCGCCATCGGGTGCGCGAGTTCGATCTGGTGCACGACAACCAATGCCTTGGTTGGGGTATCGCCCGACTCGAGAAGTTGATCCCCACCGTTGTCACCTTGCACCACCCCATCACGCGCGACCGGATGTTGGAGATGGACGCCGCACCAAACCGGTTCAAGCGCTGGTCAATCGGGCGTTGGTATTCCTTTGTGGGGATGCAGGGCAAGGTGGCCTCGCGGATGCCCCGTGTCGTCGTCGTGAGCGAGAACTCCATCCAAGACATCCACACCGACATGGGCGTTGACCTCGATCGGATGCGCCTCGTACCCGTTGGGGTGGACCCGGACCTCTTTCGGCCCATAGAGGGCATCGCTCGGCGACCCGGCCGGCTCATCACCACCGCGTCTGCTGACGTGGCTCTGAAGGGCTTGGCCTATCTGCTGGAAGCTATGGCCACGCTGCGAGCCCAGGGACGCGATATCAGCCTCACCGTCATCGGGCGCGCCAAGCCCGGACGCAGCATGGACATGATCGAACGATTCGGGTTGGCTCCCCATATCGAATTCGTCTCAGGTGTGAGCGACGAACGCATCGTGGAGTTGTATTCAGAAGCGGAAATGGCTGTCGTGCCCAGCCTCTACGAAGGGTTCAGCCTGCCGGCGATCGAGGCGATGTGTTCGGGCACCCCACTCGTAGCAACCGATGGAGGCGCACTACCCGAAGTCACCGGTACCGACGGTGAGACGGTGTTCCGTTGCCGCGCAGGTGATGCCGACCATCTCGCCACCACCATCGCCACCGCTCTCGACGATCCCGTCGCTCGCGAACGAATCGGTGCTGCCGGCCGACAGCGCGTCGTCGATCGTTGGACATGGCGCCGCTGTGCCGAACTCACCGTGGATCAATATCGCGAGGTTCTCGACATGCCCGCCAATCGCGACAAAGCAGCTCGCAACGGACGGCCGCGATGCTGACCGTCCGCTTCGACCGACTCGGGTTACGCCCCGGTGACCGCGTGCTCGACGTGGGTGCTGGTTTCGGCCGACACGTCTTCGAGTGCACGCGCCGCGGAGCTGTCGCTGTCGCTCTCGACCCATCACCTGAGGAGGTCGCCCAAACCCGTGCCACGGTCGCTGCGATGGTGGACGCCGGCGAGATCGACGCCGGTGCCTTCGGTGGAGTGCTGCGCGGAGACGCCACCCGACTTCCTTTCGCCGATGGCACATTCGATGTCGTCATCACCTCTGAGGTCCTCGAACACATCACCGACGACACCGCGGCAATTGCCGAAATGGTGCGCGTGCTGCGGCCCGGTGGCCGTTTCGCCGCCACGGTGCCGGCCCGGCTGCCCGAGACCATCAATTGGCGCCTCTCCGACGACTACCACGCACCTGCGGCTGTCGGAGGTCATGTGCGCATCTACTCTGCGGTCGAATTGCGAGCGAAGTTGCGTGCCGCGGGCCTTGAACTCGAGCGCAGCCACCGAGCCCACGCGCTGCACTCACCCTATTGGTGGCTGCGATGTGCCGTGGGTCCCAACGACGATGACCACCCCTTGGTGCGGCGCTACCGCCGGCTCCTTGAGCGCGAGATCATCGAGCAGCCGCGTTCCCTCGCTATTGCCGAGAAGGTTCTGGCGCCGGTGCTCGGCAAGAGCATCGTCCACTACGCCACGAAGGCCTCGGCGTGAACGTCGAACTCCCCGAGGTCGACGGTGTGATCACCGCCGATGACATCGCCGCGTCGGCTCGCCACCTTCTCGATCTGCAGACCCCCAGCGGCATGATTCCATGGTGGCCCGGCGGGCATTGCGACCCGTGGAATCACGTGGAGACCGCTATGGCACTCGATGTTGCCGGGCACCACAGGGCTGCGCGCCGCGCATACGACTGGCTCGCCGATATTCAGGCCGCCGACGGGTCCTGGCACAACTACTACCTGCCCGACGGCGACCGCGATAACACCGTTGAAGAGGCGAAATACGACACAAATGTGTGCGCCTACATCGCCACCGGTGCGGTGCACCATGTGCGCTGCGCGCTCGAGGACGTTCGTCTGGCGACCGCTCGCGATATGTGGCCTATGGTGCGCGCCGCTCTCGACTGGGTGCTCGCACAGCGTCGCGATGATGGGCTGGTGCTGTGGGCCGTCACCGACGATGACCGCCCCTGGGATTACGCCTTGCTCACCGGCACGGCCAGCATCCAGCATTCATTGCGCTCCGGTGCCGCCCTTGCGGCCGAGATAGGCGACGCCCGGCCGGACTGGCTCGTCGCGGCCGACCACATGGTGACGGCAATTGTCGAACGACCCGATGCATTCGCCGACAAGTCGAGATGGGCGATGGACTGGTACTACCCGGTGCTCACCGGTGCGCTCCAAGGCCCAGCTGCTGCCGATCACCTCGCGCGTGGATGGCCCACGTTCGTCATGGACGGTCTCGGGGTGCGTTGCGTAAGCGACGAGGACTGGATCACCGCGTCGGAAACCGCCGAGGCGTCAATGGCATTTGCCGCTGCGGGTCTCATCGATCAAGCGCGAGACCTCTTGGCATGGACCCGTGGTCACCGCTGCGACGATGGCGGATACTGGACCGGCATCGCTCATCCCCAGCGCATCACTTTTCCCGCCGATGAGCGCAGCTCGTACACCGCTGCTGCCGTGATCTTGGCTGCTGACGCCATCGTGGGCACATCGCCAGCGGCTCGGCTGTTCCGCCACGACGTGCCGACCGGTCACGCCTGACGCGCCGCCCCACCATCGGCTCCGGGCCACGGGCGCGCTTCTACACTCGGCGCCGTGGAACGTCTCGTGCACAGCATCGCCGGCCGCACGGTGCTGTCGATATGGGCCTGGTTCGTGCTGGGCATCACCGTGATTGCCGCCGTTCCCATCGTTGCGATCATCCGTCTGGTGACCGCACCGTTCGACCGGGGCGCCTACCACGCTGGGCTCGCGTTCCGGAAAGTTGCTGTGGTGCACCAGCGCCTGAACCCGCTGTGGCGTTTCAGGATTGAGGGTGCTGTGCCAGCCGATCGACGACGTCCGTGGATCGTGGTGGCCAACCACGAGAGTTTCGTCGACATCTTGCTCATCGCCCATCTTCCGATGGAGATGAAATGGGTGTCGAAACAAACCTTCTTCAAGATTCCCCTCGTGGGGTGGTTGATGCGCATGGCCCGCGACATCCAACTGGTGCGCGGGGCATCAGGTGCTGGCGCGCGCGTCTACGCCGACGCTGCGGAACGGCTGGAGAACCGTGTCTCGGTCATGTTGTTCCCCGAGGGCACCCGATCGGCCGACGGCGAACTCGGTGAGTTCCGCGATGGCGCGTTCAATATGGCGCTCAGCTCTGGCACACCGATCCTGCCCATCGCCGTCCACGGAACGCGTGCTGCGCTCATCAAACATGACTGGCGCTTTGGCGCGACAACGGCCACGTTGAGGGTGCTCGACCCCATCGAGGTTCCTCACCGGCCCGACGCCGGACGCGAGGAGATCGACCAGCTTCGCGACCGGGTGCGCGCCGTGATCGCCGACGCTCGCGCCGACATGGCCGCGGCGCACTGACATGTTCCAGACCCCCCTGCGGGTGGTATCGGCCCTACGGCCGAATGTCTCGCCCCTCGTCATCGTGGCCACCGCTGTCTCTACGGTGGTGTTCACCGCGACGCCGTTCTTGATCACCGGGTTGGCCGATACCTACGACATGCGACCGGGTCGGGTCGGCATCATCTCCACTGCCCAGTTGGCCGGTTTCGTGATCGCCTCGTGGGGAGCTGGCCGACTGTTGCGTCCCCGTCGCCGCATCGTGGTGTGGGCGGTTCTCCTCGGCGCGGCAGCAAATATCGCCTCGGCCCTTGTCCCTTTCGGAGCGCTCATCGGTGTGCGCATCGTCAGTGGCCTCTCCCTTGGGGCCATTGCCTGGATCGCGTGGGCCGAAGTATTCGGCGACGATGAGCGCACCGGTGACATCGCTGTCATCGGTCCTCTGGTCGGCACTGTTGCCTCACCGCTGCTGTCATCGGTGATGGACCTTGCCGGCTCCGATTGGGTGTTCATCGGCCTCGGCGTCATCCATCTGGTGCCGCTTGCCTTCGTTGGCACTTCCCGGCTGGGGTCACCCGACCGCATCGCCTCGCAGCGGCATCGTCCAACGCGTGCCGCTGTTGCCATGCTGGTCGCCCTCGGCCTGTTGACCTTTGGCGGGTCATCGGTGTTCATCTATGCGGCCGCGATCGGTACCGACGAGGTGGGTCTCGGCGTTGTTGCGGTGTCACTGGTGTTCTCGGCCAACAACATCGTCGGCATCCCATCGGCGCGATGGCGCGGCGAGCGACGCCACGCCGCGCTCTGGGCCGGTGTTACCGCCACCTGTGCGGTCATCGTGGCTGCCGTGCACATCGGGCCGCTATTCATCGCCGCTCTTACCATCTGGGGTTTCGCATTTTGGATGACCGTGCCTGCGGCATTTTCCACCCTTGCCCGGCACTCCCGCTATCCCGCGGAGCGCGCCGGTGACGCTCAGGCGTACATGGCCGCTGGACGCGTGGTCGGCCCGGTGATGGGTGGCGCAATGTACGAGGTGGCCCCCATCGCTTTGGCCATCGTGGGCGGTGGCACGATGCTCCTCGCCGCCGCAGTGTTCGCCGTTATGGAGCAACGCCCGGGCGTCGCCGCACCAGAATCCTGAGCGATCCGGTGGTCGATACCGGTTCGAAACCGGCGGCGACGGCAGGGTCGTGAATGTGCTGGCGTGGTGCTTGGCCTCCGGTGGAGGGGTCGTCATGGACGTCATGCACGGCGAGATAGCCGCCGATGGGAACCTTGGCCAGCCATGCTGCAGCATCGGCGCGGGTTTCGTCATCGCCGTGGCCACCATCGATGAACACCATGGCCGGAGTGGCGGCCAACAACGACGCAGCGTCCACCGATGTCGCGACCACGAGCACCACGGTCGCGGTGAGGTCGGCTGCTTCGATAGCCGCGCGGGCAAATGGAAGGGTGTCCATGCGGCCGGTTGTGGGGTCGACAACGGTGGGGTCATGGTGCTCCCAGCCCGGCTGAATCTCCTCGGAACCGCGGTGATGGTCGATGGTCAACACGCGCGACCCGGTGCCCGCGCGTTCCACTGCGTCGCCGAGCCAAATAGCTGATCGGCCGCAGTACGTCCCCACCTCGACCACCGGGCATCCCGGCATCTCGGTCACCGCGACCATGGCTGCAGCATGTAGCGCCGCACCCTCGTCGTCGGGCATGAAACCCCTGGTGGCCGACAGGGCAGCTGCACGATGTGGATCGAAGATCACGCTGCGAGCCTACGCTCGGGCCCCGTCGTCACCGCAGGGTCGACAGATGGCAGGATGTGCAGGTGGCCGCCGCGCTCGACAACCTGATCCGACTGCTCGATCTCGAACCGATCGAGGTGAATCTGTTCCGTGGACGCTCGCCCGACGAGGAACGCCAACGGGTCTTCGGCGGCCAAGTGGCCGGCCAAGCTCTGGTGGCCGCGGCACGCACCGTTGACGAACCCGGCCGAATGGTGCACTCGCTGCACGCCTATTTCCTGCGACCAGGTGACCCACTCGTCCCCATCTTGTACGAGGTTGATCGCATTCGTGACGGCCGCAGTTTCTCAACCCGACGAGTGGTTGCGATCCAACATGGGCGGGCCATCTTCAACCTGCAGGCCAGCTTCCACGACCAAGAGGCTGGCCTCGACCATCAAAGCCCGGCCGGACGTGCTGCGCCCGATCCCGAATCGCTGCCCGATTTCGCCACGCGCATGGAACCGCACCGTGACCGACTGGGGCCAGCCATCGACCTGCCGCGTCCAATCGATATGCGCTACGTCGACTCCGACCCGCTGTCACGCGGCGATGCCCGCTCAACAAATCAGATGGTCTGGTTGCGCGCCGACGGCGAACTGCCCCACGACCCGGTGCTGCACGCCTGCATCGTCACCTACGCAAGTGATATGACCTTGCTGGACACGACCCTGTTACCACACGGTCGCACATTCTTCGATGGGGTGCAGATGGCCAGCTTGGACCATGCCATGTGGTTCCATCGCCCGTTCCGTGCCGATGAATGGCTGCTGTACGAACAGTTCGCCATCTCCTCATCAGGAGCGCGTGGTCTGGCTGCGGGCAATATTTACTCACGGAGCGGCGATCTGGTGGTGAACGTGGTGCAAGAGGGCCTGATCCGCACATCATGAGCTGGTGGCGAATCGCCGCTCTGTGCGTGCCGACCGCGCTTGTCGCAGGGTGCGGGCCCTCGTCATCGGCACCTGATGAGGATTCGTCACCCACGACGACGGTTGCGATCGTCGACATGCCACCGTCGACGGTGGCACCGAGCACCGCACCGTCGACCACCGCGCTGTCACCCAGCGCGGATACCCCACCGACGACCGATGTGCCGACGCGCGACCCGCGCCCTGTTGCCATCGCCGCGCCCACTGTCACCATCACTGAAATCATTCGTACCGCAGCAGTCACCGATGCCCTCGCCGGCCCCGACGGCCATCTCTGGGTCGTCACCCAAGATGGCCAAATCCTCGACGTCGATGATGACGGGCGCGCGGTACTCGACATCGGTGATCTCACCAAAGCGGATGGGGAGCGCGGACTCTTGGGCGTTGAGATCGACGACATGAGATCAGTTCTGTGGGCCCACCACACCCTCGCCGACGGGGATCGCGCAGGCGACACGGTGGTGGCGGCCTATGACCTCGCCACCACCACAGATGGTTGGAGCGTCGACCCGGCCACGCGTACCGAACTGGTACACATCGCCCAGCCCTACGCCAACCACAACGGCGGTGACCTCGCACGCGCCCGTGACGGCACGTTATTGATCGCCACCGGTGACGGTGGGTCCGCCGGTGACCCGCTACGGGTGTCGCAGCGCCTCGACTCACCCCTCGGCAAGATCTTGCGGATTGATCCTGGATCTGATGGACGACAGGCTCTCGTTCCCGATGACAACCCGTGGCCCACAGGAGCCGAACCAACCGTGTTCGCCACCGGCCTTCGGAACCCGTGGCGTATCGACATCGACCCTCTCACCGGTGATCTCTGGGTGGCTGATGTGGGCCAAAACCTGCGCGAGGAAATCAACCGTGTGCCCGCCCCTGAAAACGGCGTCGCCGGTTCAGGAGTGGATTTCGGCTGGAGTCGATACGAGGCCGATCTCGACTTCAACGCCGATACGGCCGCGCCGGAGGACTCAGAGACCGCGTGGCCGGTGCACCACTACGACCACGGCAGCGCCGGATGCTCGATATCGGGTGGGGTGGTCGACCGCGGACCCGCGCTGTGGGGGTGGTACGTCTTCGCCGATCTCTGTGCCGGCGAGGTGCGCGCGTTCAATCACGTCAGTGGTGAGGTGCTGGTACTCGGCCGAGTGGATGTGCCCACGTCGGTGGCCCGCGGACCGAACGACTCGCTCATCGTGACCGCCGGTGACGGAGCGGTGTACCGGGTGGATATCGCCGAAGGTTGATGTGTGGGTGATCGGTGGTGCCGACGCAGCAGCACCGGGTCAGCGACGAGCACCCATGAACATCCCCTTCAGAGCGTCGTAATGCTCGATGACGTGACCCGCACCGAGTACCACAGCTTCGAGAGGAACGTTCGACATCCGCACCGGCACTTGGGTCTCTCGCTCGATACGAGCCGCAAGGCCTCGCAACAATCCGCCACCACCCACGAGGTACATGCCACGGCTCAGGAAATCCTGGCTGAGTTCCGGAGGTGCTTTTGCCAGGCATCGCATCACGGACGCAATGATCGCCGACACGGGTTCTTCAACGGCGTATCGGATCTCGTCGGGGCTCAACACAACGGTCTTCGGCAGTCCGCTCATCAAGTCGCGACCCCGCACCTCCGCAGGTGTCTCATCGTCACTCGGCATCGCCGAGCCGATGGCCATCTTGATCTCCTCCGCGGTGCGTTCCCCCACCGCGATGCCATGCTCACGACGAATGTGGTTCTGAATCGCCGCATCGATGTCGAACGACCCGGTACGCACCGCTTCGAGTGCCACGATGCCACCGAGGGAAATGACCGCTGTCTCGCTGGTACCACCGCCGATGTCGATGACCATATTGCCCACTGGTTCGTCGATCGGGAGGTCGGCACCGATCGCTGCAGCCATCGGCTGCTCGATCAGGTTGGCATCGGCTGCTCCCGCCCGACGCGCTGCGTCGGTGACCGCGCGACGTTCCACCTCGGTGATCGCCGACGGCACACAGATCACCACCTTCGGCCGCGTGAAACGGCTGACACCAACACGCTGCAACAGCAGCCGGATCATGCGCTCGGTTATCTCGAAGTCGGTGATTGCCCCACCTCGCAGGGGTCGCACCGCCACGATGTAGCCAGGTGTGCGACCGATCATCTGCCACGCCTCAAGGCCTGTGGCCAGCACCTCGCCGGTCTGCTTGTTCAACGCGATGACCGACGGCTCGTTCAACACGATGCCGCGACCCTTCATGTAGACGAGCGTGTTCGCCGTGCCGAGATCTATTGCGAGGTCACGTGCCATCGGCGTCGTCCTCATCGGCTGCATCGCCGACGGTGCCGGGGTCAGCCTCATGCCCATCGTCGTCAAGTCGACGCACCTCATCGGTGACCCGGCGCCGAGCGTCTGGCCCCAGGGCATCGATCTGACGTCGGAAATCATCGACTGCGTCATCGCGACGCGCACGCCGTCCCACGATGACCACGGCACCAGCCACCACGGCCAGGCCGACGATCAGCATTTCCACGTCAGCGATTCCCCGTGGGAACGTCAGCCGGACGGGTGGGTGGCATCGCCCCCGTACCCCAATCGCTGCCGCCATCCCATTCCTCGAGCTTCCAGATCGGCGCCGATGCCTTCAGCGCATCGATGCCGAACCGGGCCGCCTCGAAGGCCTCCGGGCGATGTGGTGCCGACACGACCACGACCACTGACGACTCACCAAGCTCGAGTCGACCGACTCGATGCCACATGGCCACCCGACCAAGGTCCGGCCACTCCGCACGCATGCGCTCCACGATCTCGGTGAACACGGGAACCACCTGCGACTCGTACGCCTCGTAGGTGAGCGAGGTCACCCCGTCGCGACCGTCGGCGTGGTCACGCACCGTTCCCGAAAACACGACCACCGCCCCGCAATCACCGCGCACCGCCCAGTCGTACATCGCGCCAACCGGAAGTTCGGCATCGGTCACACCAAGCCAGACATCTGCGGATTCAGGGGCGCGCACATGCGCATCGTAGTCGTCGCCGCCGCCATCGGACGGTACGACCTCACCGAACCGCTCGACTACGTCGCACCGCCCACACCAATGCTGCGACCATCGCGCAGAGGGCACCTGCTGCGGCACCCAGTGCCAGCTCCTGACGTCGTTTTGGGGTCACCGTCGACCACCATGCGCCGTCCGAGCCCTCCACATAAGCCTGTTCATTGGTGACCTTCGGTGTCCAGCCAAGATGGCGGAGTCGCTCTGAGGTCACCACCCAGGGTGAGCGCACATAACTCAACAGACCCGGAGGAATCGGCCCGCGCTGGAAACGCCAGCCAAGAGCCGACACAACCTCAGCCCAACGATCCGGCAGCGGTGGACGCCAACGTGGCGGCGCCAATGCACGGAGTCGATCGCCGGGGATCCACCCATCGGGCGCAACGTTGGCGACCCCATCGAGGCCGGATTCGACCGCGACCACAACAGCGGCAGCCAGATCGTCAACATGCAAGAACTGCACCGGCGGGTCATCGGCCTGTGCCCGACGGCCCACGCCGTGCACCAACGCGCGACCGAGTGCGGACGCGCCGCTGCCGCCAGCAACGATTGCCGGTCGCAGGACACCCACCACTCGCTCGGGCGTGGCGTGGCGCCAGCGATCCAGCGTGGCCTCGGCCGCCGCGAGTTGGCGCGCAAAGACGAACTCGGTGTCGGGGCGCATCACCGCGTCCTCGGTGAGCGGCACCGCGTTGGTGCGGTGTGCCCCGTACACCATGGCCGACGACATCATCACCACGCGTTGCGCACCGACAGCATCACAACGCTCCACGAGCCGCTCGCATCGTTCGGTAACGCTGAGGCCACGACGCCCAAGGTCATCATGGTCGCCAATAGTGAGATCGACCACCACCGGAGTCACATCCTCCGGTATCGACGACGCCGCGTCATCGTCGATGATCGCAATGCCCCGTTCGGTCATGCACTGCGTGACTTGGCGGCCGACAGCGGTCGCGCCGCCACGCAACAGCACAGTGGTGGGTGCGGCACCACCGGCCGAAGGCTGTGCACCCGCTGACGACACCACGTCGACACGCTAGTGGGCGCACGCGGTGCCGTGGCCGTTGCGTGGGCTCTAGCATCGGCATCATGTCCGATACCCCCGCCGGTCCACCCGACGACTGGTTTTCCGGCATGCCCTTATTTGGTGACATGGCGCGTGCGATGCGTGGCCAGGGTCCGATCAACTGGGATGCGGCCCGGCAGTTCGCCCAGCTCGGGGCCACCGGGGGCGAATCGGAACCAAATGTCGACCCTGCTGCGCGCGCGGCGATCCTCGACCTCGCACGAATTGCTGCTCTGCATGTTGGTGATGTCACGGGCACGGATGTGAGCGATATCGAACCTTCCTGCGTCACACGATCCGCCTGGGCGACCGCCACGTTGGAGGCGTACCGGCCGCTGTTCACCGACCTGGCCACGTCGCTCGCGGCCGACGCCTCCGACACCGGCGATGACCCGATGGCTCAGATGATGGCTGGCATCACTCAGATGATGGCACCCGCCATGTTGGGTATGGCCGTCGGTTCGATGGTCGGCCACCTCGCGCAAGGCGCTTTTGGTGTGCACGACCTTCCGATTCCACGCGCCCGTGCAGTTCTCGAACTGGTGCCGGCCAACGTCGATGGATTTGCAACCGACTGGTCGCTTGCCACTGACCAGATGCGCCTGTGGGTTCTGGCCCATGAGTACGCCGGTCATGTGGTTCTCACCGCACCTGGGCTCGGGCCGGTATTGGCCGACATGGTGCGCACCCATGTCGGCGCCTTCCGCCCCGATCCCGAGGCGGTCGGACAACGCCTAGCCAGCCTCGATATGTCAGGCGATGACCCCTTCACCGCGATTCAGCAGGCCCTCGGCGACCCGGAGGTGCTCCTTGGTGCGGTCAGGTCCCCCGCACAACTCGAGATGGAGCCACGTCTCGACACCGCGGTCGCGGCCGTAGTCGGCCTCACCGATTGGCTCGTCGATGCGGTCGCGGTGCGCCTTGTCGGTGGCGAAGCACTCACCATCGCCGAGGCGGTACGCAGGCGGCGCATCGAAGCGACACCTGCGGATGTGTTCGTTCACCGATTGCTCGGCATCAGGCTCGATGACGAACAGGTGCGGCGCGGCAAGCAGTTCGTGCAGGGATTAGTCGATCGTCGTGGCGACGATGCCGTGTCAGCTCTGCTCTCGCTCGGCAACGCCTGCCCCACCCCTAGCGAACTCGACGCCCCGGGCCTGTGGCTCGCTCGAATTGGGCTCGACTGAGTTGGGTCGACCGAGCGGACTCGCGCCACGGATGTAACCGATGGCTGCGGTAATCAGAATCGCAGCGAGGTAGGCAAAACCAATGGACCCAGGCATCGGCACGAGAACGGCGACGGTTGCTCCAACCACCCAACCGAACTGGAAACGGGTCTCGAATCTGGCGAATGCATGACCGCGGTTCACCGCTGAGCCGTCGCGTTGCACAATGCTCTCGAACGCCAGTCGACCAACTGCTGCACACAGGTTCACCGCTGCGGCGACCACCACACCGGCGAGATAACCGTCGATAAGCACCGCACCTGCGGCAACCGCTGCGGCCAGCGTCACAGCCACGGCCAGCATGCGTTCTTCGTCGAGTCCCGCGCGACCACGGACCGCCGGTGCAACGGCATTACCAATGAATGACGCCAGCGACCCCATGCCCACGGCGGCCGCGAACCAGACGGGTGGTGCTCCCTCGGCACGGAACCACAGAGCGATCTGAAACAGCACAAAACCCTGTGTCGCCCGCAGCACACACATGGCCGCCCATGCCACGCCGATGTCTTCGCTACCGCCGGTGGCATCCGCAGCGTCTGGCCCGCTGCCTCCACCCGCGGTGTCACGCGGCAGGCCCCTTGCGAACACCGCCGCAGCAGCGAAGAACACGGTGCCATATGCGAGGCTGCCGACTGGCCCGAAGAGGAACTGCAGTGCGCCCGCTGGCCCGACGGCTGCCGCTCCGGTCACACCAGCGATGCGACCAAGTTTCGAGTTTGCCTCCACCAGTTCGGCATCGCTGCCCACCACCGTGGGTACGAGGGCCTGCTTGGAGACCTCGTATGTCTTGTGTAGCACGAGGGCGCAGAACACCAGTGGGAACAGCGCGACATCGTCGGTGAACCAGATCATCACCACCTGCACCACGAAACGTCCTGCACCAGTGGCCTGCACCATCAGGCGGCGACCCCCGCGAACCCGATCGATGAGTCGACCAATGAGTGGTGCCACGACTAAGAACGGCGCGAACGAAATCAACAAGAAGCCGAGTAGTCGGGTGCGGGCTCCGTCGAGATCGACATCGAAGAAGAACGAGTCGGCGAGGGCCACCACCATCGATGCCTGACCGGCAACCATCGCCGCATGGGTCACTGCCAACGCCCCGAACCGGGTGGAGGACGGCGCGACGATCACGAATGTGATGGTAGGCGGTGCTCGTCGCTGCTCGCGACGGCGGTTCTCACCCGAAACTCGGGCGGTCGTACTTGTAACCCAGACCGCGAATCGTCACGATGCGGGTGGGTACGGCCGGATCGTCTTCAACCTTGGCGCGCAGCCGTTTGATATGCACATCGAGGGTCTTGGTGTCGCCGACGTAGTCGGCTCCCCACACCCGGTCGATGAGCATTTCGCGGGTCATGACCCGGCCAACATTGCTGAGCAGCAGACGGAGAACTTCGAACTCTTTGAGCGGCATCGTCACCACATCGCCACGAATCGTCACCACATGCTGGGCGATGTCGAGGCTGACATCGCCCACGACGAGCGCCTCGGCTTCATCGAGGGCGATCTCACCGGTGGCATCGCTGCTGGCGCGACGCAGTGCGACACGCATACGGGCTACCAGTTCGCGCAAGCGGTATGGCTTCGTGACGTAGTCGTCGGCACCCACCTCGAGCCCGACAACGGTGTCGATCTCGCTGCTCTTGGCCGTCACCATGATGATCGGCAACTGAGAGCGCTGACGAAGTTGCCGACATACGTCAATGCCGCTCATCTTCGGCAACATCACGTCGAGCAGAACCAGGTCGGGCGGGTTCGCATCGAAGAGTTCCAAAGCCTGCTGACCATCGCGGGCGACGGTCACATCGAACCCCTCGCGGGTCAGTCCAATCTGGAGCGCCTCGACGAAGGACTCCTCGTCCTCGACGACGAGTACATGATGACGGGTCATCTCGTGTTCACCTGTTGGGGGTTGGGGGTTGGATCTGCGACGTCGCCCATGGGTTCTTGTGGTACGTCATCGGGGTTCCGTGGCGTCCCGGGAAGGCGCAACACAAAGGACGAACCCTCGCCCTCGGTGGAGTGAACCAGAACGTCGCCACCATGGTTGTTGGCCACGTGGCGCACGATGGCGAGACCCAGTCCGGTGCCACCGGTCCCCCGGCTACGCGCCTTGTCCACCCGGTAGAAGCGTTCGAAGATTCGCTCGAGGTCGCGTTCGGGAATGCCCACCCCGTCGTCGGCCACGACGAGTTCCACCCAGTCGTCGTTGGTTCGTGCTCGCAGTCGCACCCGGGCACCGTCGTCGCTGTACTTCACGGCGTTGTCCACCAAGTTGCCGAGCGCGGATGACAACTGCCGCGGGTCACCAACGACAACCAAGTCGGGAACAGCAGCATCGATGTCGATGGTAATGCTGCGTTGTTCGGCGGCCTGACCGAGTCGGTCGGCCGCGGCACGTAACACATCGACAGGTTCGAGTGGGAGGCGATCGGTGGGCGAACTCAACTCGATTTCGGAGAGTTCAAGTAGATCATCGATGGTGCGCGCGGCGCGCTCGGCTTCGGCCACCATGCGCGAGACCATTCGCGCCATGACCTCTGGATCGTCCTCGTCCACCAAGGCGTCGGCAAGAACGGCGATTGCCCCGACGGGCGTCTTCAACTCATGCGAGATATTGGCGACAAAATCCGTGCGCATGGCGTCGATACGACGCCGCTCGGTCACGTCGTCGATGAATGCGACCACGCCACCGTCAGGGAGTCGATGGCATGACACCGACATCGTCTGGCGCGGCGGGCCATAGAGATCGATGACCTCGGCGGTGTCTGCACCGTTCAGCGCCCGTCCGACATGCCGTTCAACCGCCTCATCAATGAGCACACCCGAGTGGGTTCGGCGCAGCGCACGGGCGCGATCGTTGCGGTATGTCTCGTCGCCGCGGGCGTCGACCACCACAACGGCGGCCTGCGCCATGTCGAGCACTTGACGATGGTCGACCGTTGAGGGTCGGGCGGGGGCAGCGACATCGGCGGTGCGTTGATCTCCGCCACGGCACAGGGCCCATCCCAGGACGAGCCCGACGGCCACAGCGGCCGCAACGATGATCAGGTCCATGTCACATGCACCTCAGGCGTTGTCGGCGCCTGCCTCCTGACTTTTGCGGTAGCGCTCACGGGCCTCGGACTCGGGCATCCACCCAGTGGCGATGTAGCAGACCTTGTGTCCAAGTCCGACCGCATGGTCGCCGAGGCGTTCGTAGAACCGCGCCACCAGAGCCAACTGCACCGCGACCTGCAGGTCGATCGTGCCGGCGGCATGGCTCTCGAGAATCTGTTGCACAAACTGGCGATGAAGCTCATCAAGGAAATCATCGATGTCGGGAAGCGCTGCAGCACGTGCCGAATCGCGTTCGACATAGGCCTCCACTGCCTCTTTGTATTCCCTGGCCGCTTGGGCGGACAGTTTGGTGATGGTGCCTCGCAACTTAGGGCCAAGATCGTGACCATATATGCGACGAGCGGCCTTGCAGATGTTCCCGCACAGGTCAGCAGACCGTTCCATTTCCGACGCGATTTTGAATGCCGAGGCCACCTCACGAAGATCGCCGGCGACCGGTGCCTGCAGCGCCAACAGCGACAGTGACCGCTCTTCTATGTCGAGACAGCGCGCATCGATTTCGTCATCGGCGCGCAGTACGTAGTTGGCACCCTCGAGATCCTGCTCAAGAAGGATGTCGGTGACCCGCGGAATCAACTCGACAACGGTGGCGCCCATTCGGGCGATCGACGACCGGATGTCGTCGAGATCGGAGTGGAAGCTTGCACGTAAATCGGGCATCAGCCGAACCTCCCGGTGACGTAGTCCTGAGTCGCCTGCTCGGCAGGTGTCGAGAACATCTTGGTGGTGTCATCAATCTCGATCAGACGACCAGGTTTGCCGGTTCCTTCGATGTTGAAGAACCCGGTGCGATCGCTCACCCGGGCCGCCTGCTGCATGTTGTGCGTCACGATGACGATCGTGTAGTCCTGCTTCAGCTTGAGCATCAATTGCTCGATCGCCAGGGTGGAGATGGGGTCAAGCGCCGAGCACGGCTCATCCATCAAGAGCACATCAGGTTCGACGGCTGTGGCTCGTGCGATGCACAAACGCTGCTGCTGTCCACCGGACAAACCAGATCCGGGCTTGTCGAGGCGGTCTTTGACCTCTTCCCACAGGTTCGCGCCGCGCAATGATCGTTCGACAGCCACGTCTGTCTCACTCCGCCGCATGCGTTTGGAGTTCAGCCGCAGGCCAGCCACAACGTTGTCATAGATCGACATTGTGGGAAAGGGGTTGGGGCGTTGGAACACCATGCCAACCCGGCGACGCACCTCGACAGGGTCAACTCCCGGCCCGTAGAGATCCTGCCCGGCGAGACGCACCGAACCCTCGACACGGGCACCATCGATCACCTCGTGCATGCGATTCAACGACCGCAAAAACGTCGACTTCCCGCAACCGGATGGACCGATGAGAGCCGTGATCGATCGCGCCTCGATCTCCATGCTGACGCCTTCGACTGCGCGGAAGTCGCCGTAGTAGATGCTGAGGTCGCTGACCTCGAGACGATTGCTGGCACCGGTTGGCCCTGCGTCAGGGATTGCCTGCGGTTCTATCATCTCGGTCTCACCTCGGTTTGCTGTCCGTTGCGTCATCATCAGCGGAGCCCCGCTGGTTTCAGTATCCATGCCAGCACCCTCGCCACGGTGAACAGCACCGCGACAATGATCACCAGAACAAGCGCTGCCGCCCATGCCCTGGCCACGCCAGCGTCGGTCGGGATACCCGGTTGGACATATTGGTAGTACGTGAAGACTGGCAGGCTGGTCATCCGGCCATCAAAGGGGTTGTAGTTCGACGACTGGGCGACACCTGCTGCGATCAACAACGGCGCGGTCTCGCCGATCACACGAGCGATGGCCAGCGTCACCCCGGTCAGGATGCCCGCGATGGCGGTCGGCAACACCACCTTCACGATAGTCCTCCACTTCGGCACCCCGAGCGCGTACGACGCCTCCCGTAACTCGTTTGGCACCAGTTTCAGCATCTCCTCTGCGGAGCGCACCACCACGGGGGTCATCAACACCGACAGTGCCACGCCCCCGGCAATACCGGTGCGGCTACCGGGGCCGAAGATCAAAATGAACAACGCGTAGGCGAACAAACCAGCGACAATTGACGGGATGCCGGTCATCACGTCCACCATTGTCGTTATCGCCCGCGCCAGCCGGCCCTTGCCGTATTCCACGAGGTAGATGGCCGTGAACAACCCGAGTGGCACCGCAATGGCTGCAGCCAGACCGGTGATGATCAACGTGCCCACAATGGCGTGATAGGCCCCGCCGGCAGCAACACCCTCGCGTTGGGCCATTAAATCCTCGGGTGTGAGACGCAGGTCACCGGTGAGGAATGTGCCGTCCAAGCGGCTGGCGCCCTCGCTGATCACAGTCCACAACACCGAGATCAGCGGCAACATGACAACAAGAAAGGCCATCGTGGCCGTCGCTGCAGCGACCCGGTCGACAGCACGCCGTTGGCCTTCAACAAGCCGCGATGCGACATAGGTCAGCAGCACGAACGTCGGCGCGGCGATGGCCACGACCCATCCCCAACGCACCTCACCGAGCACCGCGTTAATCCCGAGGCCAATGAGCACCGCAGCAGATGCGATTCCCACCCGCGACGCCCGACTCAGTTGCTGCGCAGTCAGCGGGGACGCACCAGATGGCGACACTGCACTCGTGAGGGTCTGTTCCGTCGCGGTCATCCGTCGGCTCCCGAGAATCCAGCGTTCGCAATTCGGCGGGCGAGAGCGTTCACAATAAAGGTGATGGCGAAAAGCACTAGGCCGGTGGCGATCAAGCGGTTGACATCAAGCCCGTAGGCCTCGGGGAACTTGAGCGCAATGTTGGATGCGATGGTGTTCGAGTTCTGATTGGTCAGCACGCTCCAGAAGTAACCATCGCTCGGCGACAAGATGATGGTGACCGCCATGGTCTCTCCGAGGGCCCGACCAAGTCCGAGCATCGCACCGCTAATCACGCCCGAGCGGCCATATGGAAGTACCGCCTGACGGATCATCTCCCAGCGGGTTGCGCCAAGGGCGAGAGATGCCTCCTCGTGGAGACGAGGGGTCTGCAAGAACACCTCGCGGGAGATGGCGGTCACGATCGGCAGGATCATCACCGCCAACACCAAGCCGGCGGTC
Organism: Ilumatobacteraceae bacterium; assembly: GCA_017859395.1. Taxonomy (GTDB): domain Bacteria; phylum Actinomycetota; class Acidimicrobiia; order Acidimicrobiales; family Ilumatobacteraceae; genus Casp-actino5. The sequence continues at coordinate 19,293 of JAFMNE010000007.1, forward strand.
AACATCGACCGCCCACTCGTCGACACGGTGCCCGAAAAGAACGGAATGAAATCAAGGTTGGCGTTGAGCCACGGATAGATGTTGTCGGTCAGCAATGGAGCGAGAACGGTGATACCCCAGATTCCGAAGACCACGCTGGGGATCGCGGCGAGCAGATCGATGATGTAGCCCAAAGTCTGCGCGAGTCGTCGCGGTGCATAGTGGCTGATGTACAGAGCCACAGCAACCGCTAAGGGAGCGGCGAAGAGGAGCGCCAGGGTGGCCGCGAACACGGTGCCGAACACGAGTGGTCCGACGTATTGGAGGAACGAGTCGCTGCCCGACATCTCCTCGGTGTCGCCGAAGATGCCGGCACGACCCTCAACAAACAAGAAGGTGGCGACACCGGCGAGGATGACAAGGATTGCAATACCCGCACCTCGGGAGAGGCCACTGAAGACTCGATCTCCACGACGTGTAACCGTTGCGCGGGTGATGGTGGACGATGACATGCGGGTCCTACAGAGAGTTGATGAATGGTCTCGGTGTGCGTGGTGGGGTGGGGGCGGTGCCCCCACCCCACTGCACAGTATCTGTGGCTGAGGTCAGCCGGCGACGCTGATGGCGGCGATCGACTCGGCGATCTCGGCCTGGACCTCAGGCGAGATCGGCGCCGAACCAGCCGACGCGGCCGACGCGGCCTGACCCTCATCAGAGCTGACGTAGGTCATGAACGCCTTCACCAAATCCACCGTCTCCTGATCGGCGTACTCAAGGCACACGATGTGATACGACACCAACGCAATCGGGTACGTATCAGCCGAATCCGGCGTCCGGTTCACCTCAATCGCGAAGTCGTAGTCATTACGACCACCAGTGCGCTCCGACGCATCAACAATGCGACCCGCAGCCTCCGGCGAGAACTCAACGAACGAACCGGCCACACCAACAGCAGCCGCCGGCAGATCACCGATCTGCGACGCATCGGCATACCCAATCGAGCCCTCACCAGCAGCAACCGCTGCGACAACGCCCGAGGTCTGCGGGGCACCCTCACCACCGCCGGGACCATCAGCATCCCACGCCTCAATCGCGCCATAGGTCCACACATCAGGCGCCGCCTGAGCCATGTAGTCCGTGAAGTTCTCCGTCGTACCCGACTCATCGGCACGGTGCACCGGGTTAATCGCCAGGTCCGGCAGATCCACACCCGGGTTGTCCGCAGCAATCGCCGCATCCGACCAGTTCGTGATCTCGTTCGCGAAGATTCCCGCGATCACCTCAGGCGACAGATTCAACGTCGTGCCATCCAACGACGGCAAGTTGTACGGAACAGCAATCGGCGAGATGTAATGCGGAAGGTTGATCGCACCCAAATCACCGGCGCACACCTCTTTCGAGGACTCCCACTCCTCATCCTTCAACGCCGCATCCGAACCAGCAAAGTCCGAACCGCCACCAAGGAACTGCTTACGGCCACCGCCCGAACCAATCGGGTCATACTCAACCGTCACACCCGGCGCAGCAGCCTGGAAACCAGCCTGCCACCCCTGCATCGCCGCCGCCTGCGACGACGCACCAGCACCAATCAACGTGCCCGACAGCTCGGCGGCAGGGGCGGGTGCGGGCTCATCGGCCGGAGCATCGGTTGATGCAGGCTCATCGGCTGGTGCCGGGGCATCAGCCGTGTCATCATCGCCGCCACATGCGGCGAACAAGAGCGAGGCGACGGCGGTAATGGCCAGGGCTCGCTTGGTATGGAATCTCACGCTGTGTCTCCATTCAGACGTTGTTCACGGGGGTAGACAACCGGCGGTTAGTCACCGGCGCGGCCGAAATTACGCAGTCGCGGTGAACCACATCCGTGAGTTCGGTGAACGACAAGTGAACTACTGCCGACATCTCGGCAACATCAACGACTGGAGACCCAGCGGCCGCACCGATAGGTCAGCGTCGTGAGGCCAACTGGCGCTCTGAAGCCCAGCGATACATCAATTCTTGGGCATCGGGGCTAAAGGCGCCCTCGGGGCCGCGGCGCCGCCAGATGTCGTCGGGGTCGAGTTCCCATCGGACGACATCATCGTGCAGATCGAATTCGAGCACATGGTCAAGCCAGTCCCGGTGGCGCGGGTGCAACACCGGCACCAGCACCTCGACCCGACGCTCAAGATTGCGCGGCATCAAGTCTGCAGACCCAATGAGGTAAAGAGGGCCACCGTCGTCGGCCCCGTGCGCAAAGCGATAGATGCGACTGTGCTCGAGATACCTGCCAAGAATGCACCGCACCCGGATGTTCTCTGACAAGCCGGGAACGCCTGCGCGCAGACAGCAGATACCGCGAACGACAAGGTCGATACGGACCCCGGCACCGCTCGCGGCATAGAGCGCATCGATGACCACCGGGTCGGCAATCGAGTTGCACTTCAACACGATGTGACCGTCAACCCCGCGGCTGACCTCATTGGCGATCAGCTCCAAGAGTTGGTCACGAAGTCGCTGCGGGGCGACGAGCAGGGTGCGGTGGTCCTCCGAGCGGCTGAACCCGGTGAGATGGTTGAAGAGCTGCACGACATCAGCACCGATCTGGGGATCACAGGTGATGTACCCGAGGTCTTCGTACAGCCGCGCCGTGCGCGAGTTGTAGTTGCCGGTGCCGAGGTGGCAATACCGACGCAACATGTCACCGTCGTCGCGCACCACCAGCACAACCTTTGAGTGCGTCTTCAACCCGACCATGCCATACACCACGTGCACGCCGGCGCGCTCGAGACGCCGCGCCCATTGCACGTTGTTGGCCTCATCGAAGCGTGCCTGGATCTCGACGAGTACCGCCACCTGCACCCCGCGTTCGGCCGCACGAATCAGGCTGCGCAAGATCGGTGAATCCCCGCCGGCGCGGTACAGGGTCATCTTGATCGACTGCACGGCCGGGTCGTCAGCCGCCTGAGCGATGAACGCCTCGACACTGGACGCGAAACTTTCGTAGGGGTGATGCAACAACAATGACCGATCGCGCACAACCTCGAACAGCGTTCGCTCGGCCTCATCGGCAGCCACGATCCGGCCAGCGGTCACTGGCACCCAGTGACGATCCTTCAGGTCTGGGCGGTCCAGATCGTGCAGTTGCATCAGGCATGACAGATCCAAGAAGGTGCTGTGACGCGTCACGTTGCGTTGGTCGATATCGAGTTCGCGGATGAGTAAACCCAGCATCTCATCGGAGACTGAACGATGTACTTCAAGCCGAACGGGGCGGTTAAATCGCTGCTTACGCAGCTCCAACTCCACCGCAACCAACAAGTCGTCGGCTTCGTCTTCTTCCAAGGCCAGGTCGGCGTTGCGCGTCACCCGGAAACTTGCCCATTCCTGAACATCCATACCGACGAACAAGGTCTGCAGATGGGTCGCGATCACTTCTTCCGCGGTGACGAACCGTCCATCACCGAGGGGAACCAACCGCGGGAACGCGCGCGGAATCTTCAAACGCACAAAACGGCGTTCGCCCGATTCGGGGTCGACAACCGTTGCCGCAATCGACAGTGCGAGATTGGAGATATACGGGAACGGGTGGCCGGGGTCCACCGCCAGCGGCGTCAGCAGCGGAAACATGCGCTCGGTGTAGTACCGCCCGAGGCGTTCCTGATCGTCGTCGGATAGGTCGTCCCAGCGAACGACACAGACACCCTCGGCGGCAAGCGCTGGCATGAGTCGCTGGGTCACCAGTTCCTCTTGGTGTTCCACAAACGCGCGTACAACCGGACCGATGGCGTCGAGTTGCTGGCTGGGCGTGCGTCCGTCGGGCGTGGGGGTGTCCACGCCCGCAGCGATCTGATCTTTCAGAGCCGCGACACGCACCTGAAAGAACTCGTCGAGATTTGACGATGCAATCGCGACGAACTTCGCCCGCTCAAGCAGCGGAATGCCGACCTCCTCAGCAAGTTCGAGCACCCGGCTGTTGAACGCCAACCACGACAATTCCCGGTTCACATAGGCAGAGGTCGGGATGTCCACGTGGATGTCTCTCCGATCACTCCCGCTGAAGCGGGACGAAATCAGGCCTCGTCGTATTCGGGGTAGCCGAGATCCCACTCAAGTGAGATCAGTTCACGTTCGGCGTCTCGGTTGATCCGTTCGCGATTGCGACGGAACTGCGGGTCGGATTCGGTAATCAATACCAGGCGCGCCAGTGCTCGCGCGCGGAACGATTCGAGCAGCTTTTCGTCACCCCAGTCGCCGGTGATCTCCCAATGCGGCGACACCGGTCCGAGGTACACAATGCGGGCATGAGCCCGTGGCGGGGCATCGACGACGGCGTCACTCATGGGTTGGATGCTACCGCGGGCGGGCGCCGCGTGGACCTCGGTGGGATGAACACTCGGTGGCCGACCGATGACGAACGGTGACGACCCGGGAACCACCACGGGTTGCACGGCGTCTAACGCGGTATGGACGTGGTGTCTGGTTTCAGACATGCAAACGTAAGAAATGAGTGAGAATCCCAAAACACATGGACCTCACGCGGCAACATATGTTACATTTTGATGACACAGCAGGAGGCAACCATGCACACCACCCCCATCGACATCACCGGCGAGATCCAGATTCGCCGCCACGACGCCGAATCGGTGACCGCGTGGATGGCCGACGGCACCTGCCGGCACCACCCCACTGACGTCTTCTTCCCGAGCGACGGCGCCGGGGTCGAACGAGCACGCGCAATCTGTGCGCGGTGCCCCATCGCTGAGCGCTGCTTGGACTACGCGCTCGAGCATCGCATCGAACATGGCGTGTGGGGCGGCGCGAGCGAACGCGCACGCCGTCGCATGTTGCGCGACCGCAACCGTCGAGCGGTCCCCTTGGCGAGCTGAACTACTGGCGGCGACTGTGCGACAAGAGCCGCGCCCCTCAACGGTGAATCAGTCGGTGTCGGAGCGATCGTTCTTGGCTGCCTCGGCCTCTGCCTCGGCAGCGCCGTCGGCCAGCCCCTTTTTCAACTCGCTTTGAGCGCGCCCAAGATTGCGGGCCATCTTCGGCAACTGCGAACCGCCGAAAACGACGAGAACCAGCACCAGGACGATTAACCATTCCCAACCGCTCGGCATAGTGACACCCTAGCGTGAGGCGCACCCCGACCGATGTCGGGCGGCCAGATGCCTCACGCCCCGGCGATGACGCGCTGGGCTTGGGCGCGCTGGCGGCGAATCCGGCGTCGCTCCCGCTCTGACAACCCACCCCAAATGCCGAACTTCTCGCCGTTGCGCAGCGCAAACTCGAGACAGTCCTGGCGCACGACACAGCCGCGACAGACCTCTTTGGCTTCGCGGGTCGACGCACCTCGCTCGGGAAAGAAAAGATCGGGATCAACTCCGAGGCAGTTGGCATGCTCTTGCCAACCCTCGGCCGGCTCCACCTGTTCGGCGTGGTCCGACACCGTACTCATCGTCGATCAATTCCTCCTCAGGGGGTCGGGACACCGTCGACGACAGCACTCATGACCCCCATGTAATTACAACGGTGTCATCATCGCATAGCACGCGCAGAACATGCAAGTGCGGAATTCACACGCCCCTGAGCAGGGATGATCTCAACCCGTGCGTGACAGTCGACCGAGGCGGCGCCGACGCTCGACGAAATCGACCAGCACATAGCCACCCAACTCGTCATTCGACGTGTAGAAGGCGCGACCGCCGTTCAACTCCACCATCTTCTCGACAAAAGCGGCCAACGACGCGGTTGCATCAAGAACAAACGTGTTGATGCGGATGTCCTCCCGCGTGCACCGCACTACCTCTTTCAATGTGGCCTCGATGGTGGCCGGAGACGGCGGATAGTCGAAGTGAACCCCTCCTGACGGAGTGATGTGCGCGGTGGGTTCACCGTCGGTAATCATGATGATCTGTTTCGTTCCCTGCTGATTTGCCAGCATCCGCCGTGCCAGAGTGAAACCGTGGTGCATGTTGGTGCCATAGACGTAATCCCATGACACCTCCGGGAGCTGCGCGGCCGTGATCGTGCGCGCCGTCTCGGAGAAACCAACCAGTCCGATGAAGTCGTGGGGGTATCGCGTCGTGATCAAGGTGTGCAGCGCCATCGCCACCTTTTTTGCCGGTAGGAAATTGCCACGCATCGGCATCGACATCGACAGGTCGACCATCAACACCGTCGACGCTCGGGTGAGGTGTTCGTTGCGTTCCACCTCAAAATCCTCTGGTGACAACGACACCGGAGTTCCCGGGCCGGCGCGCCCGATCGCATTCCGGATCGTGCGCTGCAGATCGAGTTGAAACGGATCGCCGTACTCATACGGTTTGGTGTCAAAGGTGCGCTCATGGCCTGTGCCCACGCGATACGTCTCGTGCTGACCCGTCTGGTCCTCGCGGAGGCTCGAGAACAACTCACGCAAGGCGCTCGACCCGATCGCTCGCAATCCCCGCGGCGTGAGTTCCAGGCGTCCCTCAGTGCGCTCAACGAGCCCTGCCTGCACGAGTTCATCGGTAAGACGACTCAACGCCTCAAGGGCATCAGCTGCGTCCGGGCCGAGTGAATTGCGCACCTGATCCGGGTCGATTTCGGCCAGATCGGCCGGGGACACCACCCCCGACAGCATCTGCTCCAGTTCGTCAAGGCGCCCCATCTCCGCCATCACGCCAATGCCCTCCGCCGACGACAGTGGGTCACCGTGCATGTCGTAGGAGGCGTCCCAGTTCATCGAGCCGAACTGCTGCCGCAGAGCACCCGACAGACGATCCATCTGCTGCTGCAAGGCCGGGTCAGCGCCAAACCGCTCGGCCAGCTGCTGCATCTGCGCCTGCTGTTGCGGGCTCATCGAGTTGTACATCGCTTCAGCCGCAGCCATGCGGCGCGCGATCTGCTCGAGTAGTTCGTCGAGGGTCGACGGCGACTCGGGAAACATGTCGCCGTAGCGATCCATGAATTCCTCAAAGCCGGGATCCTCGCCTCGGTCCCGGCGCTCAATCATCTCGTTCAGCGCTGCGAGCATCTCGGTCATACGCGCAACATCTTCAGGGGTTGTTGCTTCAGCGGCCTCGGTGACGCGATCCACCATGTCTTGGAGCATCTGCTCGCGCAGCCGCTCGGTGAGTTCATCGAATCGCCGCTGAGCATCCGCTGAGGTGAAGTCGTAGTTGGATAGCGACGAGATCTGGCCGGCTGGATCGTCAGGAAGAAGGTCAAGGTGGGCGTGCCGCTCCGCCGCCGCCGCGGAAGCAGTGGCCTCTCGACGCTCGTCACCACTGGCGCGCGCCGACCGCAGATCGTTGTCGATGCCCAGGCGTTCTTCATCGATGATGTCCGCGAGTTCGGCCGCGACCTCGTTCAAGCCCCCATCGGGATCGCCTGCCGCCTCGAGCTCGCTGCGACGCTGGCGTAACCGCTCACGAATCTCTTCAAGGCCAGCCACCCGTGAACCGTCGGGCATCTCCAACCCGGAATTCAGCATGCGTCGCAGGGCTGCGCCGACGTCTCCATGCTGGAGCAGGTCGTCGGTCAACTGCTCCATCACCGCGTCCGCGTCGAGATCGGGCACCTGCTGGGTGCCGTCCCACCGCGAATACGTGAACCGAGCCGCCATATCCGCACCGTAGTGGAGCATCCGCGCTGCTGCCGGACCGATCGGTGACCGCACCTGCTCCCACCGCATCTATCCTGAGGGCGATGCGCGTTCCCCGTACCTTCGTGTTCCTCGACCTGTCGGGCTTCACGAACTACACCGCTGCCTACGGCGACGATGCCGCGGGACGCATCCTTGGGACATTCCGCACATTGGTGCGCGAGGTGGCGTCTGAGCGCGGCGTGCGCATCGCCAAATGGTTGGGTGACGGCTGCATGATCGTGTCCGTCGCACAAGATGACGCGATCGAGTTCGTCATGGACCTCGAACGCCGTGCCACCAAGGTATGCGCACCGCTCACATTGCGCGCGGGTATCGCGACCGGTCACGCGCTGCTCTTCGAGGGCGACGACTACATCGGATCCGCCGTGAATATGGCATCGCGCCTATGCGACCACGCCACCAATTACGAGGTGCTGATGCCAAGTTCGCACATCGCGCAATTGCCCGAAGGCATCACGTCAGAGCCATACGGCGACGTGGAACTTCCCGGTTTCCCGGGCTCGGTCGACGTTGCCCAGCTCAAGGGAGCACCCACCCGGGCTGACCGCCACGACACCGGCGAACTCTGGACACGCACACCCTTTGGCTGACACGCAGTGACCGACGTGTGTCAACGCGCGCGATAGGTGGCTGCCGACCCTGACGCGTCCTTGTTGAGGCGCCGCGACAGGTGCAGGCCCTCCAAAATGAACTCCACGGCGGCCGCGATCTCTGCCGAGTCATCCGACCCGTCGCACAATGCCGACACCGGTGCGGCAAGGCCAGGTACCGACTCGACCAGCGACGCCAGTTCCGCACTCGACACATCGGCACCGGTATGTGCCACAGCACCCTCTTCGAAGGCCTCGACCACAACGGCCAAGCCCGTGGGGTCGACACGGTCGCGGAATACCTCCAGCACCGCTTGGCGCACGAGAGCGTCGAACACCGCTCCCTCACGACCGTCTTCAATCGCCTCGATCTCGATCTTGCCAATCGACGTCGCGGCAAGCGCATCGAGATCATCAATGCGAGCCACCGCGGTGGATTCACCTGCGCGCAGGCCCCGACGCAGCGCATTGGCCGACAGCGCCTCGTAGTTCGACACGCTCAACCGTACGCTGACGCCGCTGCGATGGTTGACATGGGGGCTTGACCGCGCCGCATGAGAAAACTCGGCCACCACAGCGCCGAGGTAATCGGGCACCTGAACCGATACCGCACCCACATCGAGCGGGCGAGCTTCTTGGGCGACGATGCGCTGTTCCAACTCTGCCGTCAGCGGGTAGTGCGTGCGGATCTGGCTACCAAAACGATCCTTCAGCGGTGTGATGATGCGGCCACGATTCGTGTAGTCATCCGGGTTGGCCGACGCGACGAGCATCACATCGAGCGGCAGCCGCACCTTGTAGCCACGAATCTGGACGTCACGTTCCTCCAACACGTTCAACAGCCCGACCTGGATTCGCTCAGCCAAGTCGGGCAACTCATTGATCGCGAAGATGCCCCGGTTCGTACGCGGCACCAGTCCGTAGTGCAATGTCAGCTCGTCAGACAGGTAACGCCCCTCGGCAACCTTGATCGGGTCGACCTCGCCGATCAGGTCGGCGATCGACGTGTCGGGAGTGGCCAATTTCTCGCCGTAGCGGTCATCGCGATGCACCCACGTAATCGGCGTGTCGTCTCCGCGTTCAGCGATCAGATCACGAGCGAAACGTGACACCGGATCCGTTGGATCGTCATTGATTTCGCTTCCTTCGACAATGGGCATCCACTCGTCCAAAAGGCCGGTGAGCGAACGAATCATCCGGGTCTTGGCCTGGCCACGTTCGCCGAGGAAGATCACATCGTGACCGGCGAGGAGAGCGTTCTCCAACTGCGGCATCACGGTGTCTTCGTAGCCGAGTACCCCGTCGAACAGCGGCTCCCCCGCGGTGATCCGCGCCACCGCGTTCTCTCGGATTTCTGCTGACACCGGTCGCGACACCCAGCCACTATCGATCAGGTCGCCCAGAGTGCGAGCAAGGTTCGCGGGAGGGGTCAACGCAGAGGTCATTGTGCCGAACCTAGCCCCCACCGCCGAGTGCCGTCGCGCCGGGCCCAAGGGCGCCTCAGATCAACGCCATGCACAGCCACAACGTGATCATCCCGGCGATCAAACCCACAAGAAGGTTGCTGCGCCATCGTGCAACGATCGCCGTCACCGCTAGCGCCCCAACCTCGGCCACACCCACACCAGTGGTGCCATCAGGGCCGACTGCAGCGATACTTGCCACCAACGCCGCAAGGACCGCCGGCCCCACATGACGCATGGCGCGCGCCACTGGCGCCGGAAGCCCTCGATCAGCCAGTAACACGATGCCGCCCGCTCGAAATGCGTACGTCACCAGGGCCACTACGGACACGATGAGCACGGCTTCGGAGGTCCTCATGGCTGCACCACCGGGGCTGGGGCACTCGCCCCGGCGCGACGCCGATCGATGACGAGGTCGGCCAGATACCCAGCGGTGACGCCGGCAACCGCGCCCACCACGATGCCTAGGCGGTCTCGCAGATCGATGGCGACCAGACCCACGGTGAGCCCCACAATTGCGGCTATTGCGTTCGCCGCATCTTTGACCCCGATAACCACAAGGCCGCAGAACATGACCGCTGGGGCGAATCCCAACCGCCAATCGGTAGGAATTGCCGGGCCGACCACAATTCCAGCGAGGGTCATGAACTGCCAACCGACCAAGAGTGTGCCGCCCGCCCACAGGTAGTACGTGCGAAACGCTGCAGGGTCATGGTCGAGTCGCTGGGAGACGAGGGCGAACTGCTGATCGATCAGCACCGTTGGGGCAATGAAACGCATCCACGCCGGCTGTCGGGTAAATGCCGGGGCTACCGCCACGCTGTACATCACATGACGGAGGTTGATGACCGTTGCAGCCAGAACCACCGCCCACCATGCCGACACACCCGCAAGGGTCACCATGGTCAACTGCGCGGCACCGGCAAACACCGCAAACGAGCCGACCTGACCCAGCCATGCCGGCATCTCCGACTCGGAAATGGCCAAGCCGACAACCAGCCCGAACGGTGTGGCCGGAGCCAGCACCACCGCCGCATCAGCAATTGCATGACGCCGCGGTCCGCGGGTGGAAGGCGCCGTATGCACTGCGCCAACGGTACCGCCCGGGCCCCACCGCTACGCTCGCGCCGTGGACCTCTCCGGTTCGTGGCGCGTGCGACGTGCCGACGACCACCTCCGCCGACATGGCATCGGACTTGATGTCGATGACGGGTCATGGGCGACCACATCCGTCCCCGGACATTGGGGCGCAGATCCACATCTGGGAGATGATCCCGGCCCACTGATCTTCCGACGGCGCTTCAGCCAACCCCCACCCCATGAAGGTCAGCGCCGATGGGTGGTGATCGGCGGGGTGATCGCCCAGGCCGACGTGCACTTCGATGGCGCGTATCTCGGCGACCCAGAAGGCCACGCTGTCGAGCATGCCTTCGACGTGTCCGCCCTCAGCCGGCTCGGTGAGGATCACGTGCTCGCTATTGAGGTGGCATGCCCGCCCATCGACCCGACACGACCACGCGCAGATCTCACCGGCACCCTGCAAGGGGTCTCATCGGCCCAACCCGCAACGCCGGGCGGGGTATTGGGGCGGGTGTGCACCGAAGATACTGGCCCCGTTCGCATTCAACGGCTCCGCATCCTCACCCGGGATGCCGACGAAAGCCGAGCTCACCTGCTGTTACGTGCACGCGTCGATACCGACACCGGTCGGTCGATCACCATGCGCACATCGGTGGGCGACATCGCTGTCGACGAACAGACCGTCGCAGTGGCGGCAGGGATCAATGACGTGGCATGGAATCTCGACCTCGAGCAACCACGGTTGTGGTGGCCGCACAGCATGGGCCCCGCCGATCTGCTCGACATCATCGTCGACATCGTCGTCGACGATGTCGTCAGCCACAGCGCAACCCGACGGACCGGGGTGCGCGAAGTCGCCTGGGACGACTGGGTGTGCTCGATCAACGGAGAGCGGCTGCACCTCAAAGGGGTGAACCTGTTGCCCCTCGGCCCGTTCATTGGCGCGATCGATGCTGCCAGTTGCGATGCCGAAGTCCGCGCAATGATCGACACCGGCTTCGATGTGGTGCGCGTCAATGGCCACCTTGCGCCACCGGGGCTCTACCGAGCGGCCGACCAACACGGACTGCTCATCATGCAGGACTTCTGGATGGTCGGCCCCCAAAGCCGCCAGGTGCGCCAACGAGCAATCACCGCCGCCCACGACATGGTTGATGCACTGGCTCACCATCCGAGCGTCATCGCATGGTCGGCACATGACGAACCTGACGGAGCCTGGGACGACAGCACCCCACCCTCGTTCACCCGCTACCCGTTGCTCACCCGTGCCCGCCGGCTCGCTCGCCAGCAGATGCCCTCATGGAACCGCACCGTTCTCGACCGCACCGTACGACGCGCCATCGAATCTGCCGACCCAACACGCCGTTGCACCCCCCATTCCGGAGTTCTCCCCACATGGCCCAACCTGCGCGGCACGGACTCGCACCTCGGTCTCGGTTGGTCAGAGGGCCCCATCGACGACCTTGCACGGGCGTCGGCATCGTTCCCCGGCCTGTTCCGCTTCGTGTCGCACCTCGGGGCCCCAGTCCCACCTCGCGAGCCGGTCGATGACGCCGATATGGCCGCGCTACTCGGTGTCGCCCACCTGCATTTCAACGATCACGTACCTGTCGCGCGCCATCGTGATCATGCGGCATGGCGAACTGCCGCGCTCGAACATCAAGCCGACGTGGCGCGCCGCTATATCGAGCACCTTCGCCGCATCCGCTACCGACCAAACGGTGGCTTTTGCGTGGCCTCATGGCGGGACCCTGTCGCCGACCACGGCTGGGGCCTGACCGACCACACGGGGGCGCCGCGACCCGTGCTCGCTGCCGTGCGCGAGGCATGCGCACCGGTCATCGTGGTGGCTGATCGCCTACCGATCGCATCTCGCCCAGGAGCGGAACTGCGCCTTGCGGTGCATGTCGTGAACGACCTGCGAATCGACATTCCCGACGCCCACGCCGACATCACCGTCACCGCCCCATCGGGGGTGTGGCATCATCGCGTCGGCGGTTCGATTGGCGCCGACACATGCGAACGAATTACCACCGTCGACGTATCGATTCCCGAGGTGTTCGGGGCGGTGACGATGCGTGTCGCGCTGACCGCGGTCGATCGTGACGGCGCTCAGCACACTTCGGTGTTCACCGACACCTCGGCGATTGACGTCGGCTTATAACCCAGCCCGTCTCAGCTGGGAACCCCGATCAGGTGCGTGACAGCGCCTTGCGGTTCTTCACCTTGGCCTTGCGATAGTCGGAGTTCATCAACGCGATCATGTCGATGGAGATCTCCTTCGGGCAGGCCGCCTCGCACTCACCGTGGTTGGTGCACGAACCGAAGTACTCGTCCATGGTTTCCACCATGTTCTCCACTCGCTGGTAGCGCTCGGCTTGGCCTTGAGGGAGAAGATTGAGATGAGAGATCTTCGCCGAGGTGAACAGGTTTGCTGCGCCATTCGGGCACGCCGCGACACACGCGCCGCAACCGATGCACTGCGCGGCATCCATAGCCGCGTCGGCCACAGGCTTGGGCACAGGGATGAGGTTGGCATCAGGTGCACCGCCGGTAGCAGCGGTGATGAACCCACCGGACTCGATGATGCGGTCAAACGCCGACCGGTCGACCATGAGGTCTTTCACGATCGGGAACGCCGATGCCCGCCATGGCTCGATCACGATGGTGTCGCCGGAGGAGAACTTGCGCATGTGCAACTGGCAGGTGGCCGTTGCACGCTCAGGTCCGTGAGCCTGACCATTGATCATCAGCGAGCAGGTACCGCAGATTCCCTCGCGGCAGTCGTGGTCGAACACGACGGCCTCATCACCGTTCTCGATGAGTTGCTCGTTCAAAATGTCGAGCATTTCGAGGAATGACGCCTCGTCGGTGATCTCGTCGATCACGTGGGTGTCGAAGCGACCGGCACCGTTCGGGCCGTCTTGACGCCAGATCTTCAGGGTCAGGTTCTTGAGGGTGGTGCTCACTTGTAACTCCTCGTCTGGAAGCTGACCTCCTCGTATACGAGGGGTTCGATGTGCAGTGTGGGCTGGGTGGCGTCGCCGGTGTACTCCCACGCCGACACGTGTGCGAAATTCTCATCATCGCGGAGAGCCTCGCCCTCCTCGGTCTGATACTCCGCGCGGAAATGGCCGCCGCATGACTCGCGGCGCTCAAGGGCGTCACGGCACATGGTCATGCCGAGTTCGAAGAAGTCTTCGGTGCGTGCGGCCTTCTCCAGGGTCTGGTTCAGGCCGAACTCGCCGCCGGTGACCTTGAGGTCGCGGCGGAACTCTTCGTACAAGGCCGGGATCTCCGACAGAGCCTTGTCGAGGCCTGCTTCGGTGCGCTCCATACCGCAGTAGTCCCAGATGATCTTGCCGAGTTCACGATGGAACCAGTCGGGCCCGCGAGTGCCGTCAGAGCTGGCCAGACGGTGATAGCGGTCGCGCGCCTCGGCCTCGACCTTGGCGAACTCCGGATGGCTCGTGTCGGGAATCGACTTGTTGAGCCACTGAGCGAGATAGTTCGAGATCGTGTACGGCAACACGAAGTAGCCATCCGACAGACCCTGCATCAGCGCTGACGCACCAAGGCGATTGGCGCCGTGGTCGGAGAAGTTGGCTTCACCCGCGGCGTAGAGGCCGGGGATGGTGGTCATCAACTCGTAGTCGACCCACAGTCCGCCCATCGTGTAGTGCGAGGCCGGGTAGATGCGCATCGGCACTTCGTAGGGGTTCTCGCCGGTGATCCGCTCGTACATGTCGAACAGGTTCCCGTAGCGCTCGCGCACCACATCGGCACCCAGACGCCCAATGGCGTCAGCGAAGTCAAGGTACACACCGTTCTGCTTCGGACCCACTCCCTGGCCATTGTCGACAGCGCGCTTTGCCGCGCGTGACGAGATGTCGCGCGGTGCCAAGTTGCCGAAGCTGGGGTACAGGCGCTCGAGGTAGTAGTCGCGCTCGTCCTCGGGAATGTCGGCTGGAGCGCGCGTGTCACCCGCCATCTTGGGCACCCACACCCGGCCGTCGTTACGCAGCGACTCGGACATCAACGTGAGCTTCGACTGGAAGTCATCGCTCTGCGGGATGCAGGTGGGGTGGATCTGGGTGTAGCAGGGGTTCGCGAAGAACGCGCCGCGACGGTGCGCACGCCATGCAGCCGTCACATTGCACGCCATGGCGTTGGTTGACAAGAAGAACGCGTTGCCGTAGCCACCGGTGGCCAGCACCACAGCGTGCGCGGCATGCGAGGTGACCTCGCCATTCATCAGATCGCGGGTGACGATGCCCGCGCAGCGGCCATCGATGGTGACCACATCGACGAGTTCGGTGCGATTGAACAAACGGACGTTGCCCAGGCCGATCTGTCGGGCGAGCTGCTGGTAAGCGCCGAGCAGCAACTGCTGCCCGGTCTGGCCCCGGGCATAGAAGGTGCGGCTCACCTGGGCACCGCCGAAGGACCTGTTGTCGAGCATGCCGCCGTACTCACGGGCGAAGGGAACGCCTTGGGCGACCATCTGGTCGATGATGTTCACCGACACCTGCGCCAAACGGTGCACGTTCGACTCACGAGAGCGGAAGTCACCGCCCTTGATCGTGTCGTAGAACAAGCGGTTGACCGAGTCGCCGTCACCGCGGTAGTTCTTCGCCGCGTTGATGCCACCTTGGGCGGCAATCGAGTGGGCGCGACGGGGCGAGTCGTGGAATGTGAACGCATCCACTTGGTAGCCAAGCTCGGCAAGGGTTGCCGCCGCGGACGCACCGGCCAAACCAGTGCCGACAACGATGATTTTGAACTTACGCTTGTTCGCCGGGTTGACGAGCTTCTCGTTCGCCTTGAAGTTGTCCCATTTGTCGGCGACCGGGCCGTCTGGGGTCTTCGAGTCGAGGACCGGGCTGGCGAGGGTCATGCTCATGGTGTCTCCGTTTCGACGACGTCGGCTCCAACGTATGCCGAGTGGGTCACAGCCGTCTCGTCGTACTCGATGACGCCTGCAAGGGTCATGATCGGGAACGAGACGTTGCCGACCACCACGACGGTGGCCAGGCCGGTGGCGACGCTGCGTCGCCATTTGTTGAATCGTGGGTTATTCCAACCCATCGACTGGAACAGGCTCCACATGCCGTGGAACAGGTGAATACCGAGGGCGATGTTGGCAGCGATGTACAGGATTGCCACCGGTACCCGCGACAGGCTGGCGTCGATGTTGCGGTACACCTCGCCGTAGACGTAATCGGGGTTCAGCCAGCCCCAGGTGAGGTCGGCCAAGTGCCAGGCGATGAACAGCACCACCAAAATGCCGGTCCAGCGCATGGAGCGACTGGCAAAGCTGGCCACCTGATAGTCACGAGCGGACTGATAGCGAACCGGACGCGCCTTGCGGTTCAACACGGTCAACGAGTAGGCGGCGTGGAGGTGCAACACGATGGCTGCGATGAGCCCGATCCGCAGGATCCACAGGGCATAGCCGTAGGGCAGGATCGGCATCAGCAACTCGCGCAGGAAATGTGCGTAGTGGTCGATGTCGTAGACCAGTTCGCCGTTCTCCTCGACGACGCCGAGGTACACCTTCAAGTTGCCAACCATGTGGCCAACGACGAAGCCGATACCCATGATGCCGGTGATGGCCATCACGTACTTCTTGCCGACCGCAGTGCCGTAGAGGTCGAGGAGGAAGGGTTTGCGGCGGCGCGAACCGGCTTTGGCGGCGGTGCCGCTCACCGGCCCGCGTGACAACGTCTGTGACATGGCCAAGAAGTTAGTGGCGTTCGACCACGACCAGCACATCCGGCGCCATCGTCGTCACCATGGCCGTCACCGCGCGCCCTCAGGTCGGCGTGTCTGACGATGCGTCTGCCCCGGTGTCGTCGTGTTCGTCATGGTCGCGATTCACACCACGGATGGCGTGAGGCCCAAATGTGGTGCCACA
Source organism: Ilumatobacteraceae bacterium (assembly GCA_017859395.1). Classification (GTDB taxonomy): domain Bacteria; phylum Actinomycetota; class Acidimicrobiia; order Acidimicrobiales; family Ilumatobacteraceae; genus Casp-actino5. The sequence continues at coordinate 35,955 of JAFMNE010000007.1, forward strand.
CGTACGACACCAGAACGCTTGCTCCAGTTCTGAACCACAGGGTGCGTGCACCAATGCGGCGCCGGTCGCTTCCGACGTTCCGTATTCCTCGGTCCATCGCACCAAAGCCACCAGCACCGGTGAGAGGGCGATGCCAGCATCCGTCAGGCGGTACTCGTACCGGCGCGGGTGCTCGGAATACGGCACCTTTTCCATCACCCCATGGGCGACAAGTCGCCTGAGGCGCTCGGTCAGAATCGGCCGCGCGATTCCCAGATCACTGCAGAGATCGTCGAAGCGGCGGATACCGCGCAGGCCGGCACGCACGATCAGGATTGACCACCGGTCGCCGACAATGCGCAACGTGTCGTCGATGGGAGAGGCGCCGCGCTTGGCCATCAGCCCATCATGGCGCAGAGGCTGATCTTCGCCCACCCGGAGCCTCTGAGTTCTGTTTCAGAACTGACCCCGGCTACTCTACGCGCTGTGAGCACCCACGCCGTTCCCGACCCCGTGCGCGCGCGACCCGTCGACCCCGCCACGCTGCCGACTCATGTGAGCGATCTTCTCGATGCTGGACTCAGCGAACTGATGACCACGGCCGCCGCACACCGCGACCAATTATGGGGCACCCGGGTGACGTACTCACCCAAGGTGTTCATCCCGCTCACCATGCTGTGCCGCGACGCCTGCGGCTACTGCACGTTCGCCCAGCCACCCGCTCGCCTCGACTCCCCCTACCTCTCGCCCGACGAGGTGCTGCGCATCGCTCGCGACGGTGCGCGAGCTGGCTGTCACGAGGCGTTGTTCACCCTCGGCGAAGCACCTGAGGAACGTTACGAGGCGGCACGCGACTGGCTGCGCGCCAACGGTTGGGACTCCACCGTTCACTACCTGGCGCACACCGCCCAACTGGTATTGAACGAAACCGGCTTGCTGCCCCACGCCAACCCCGGCGCCCTCGGCGCTGATGAACTCGCGATGCTGCGCCGCGTCGCACCCAGTCAGGGAATGATGGTGGAGACCCTGCGCGACGATCTGCCCTGCCACCGTGGTGCACCCGATAAGACCCCGCAGCGTCGCCTCGACACCCTCGAGGCCGCGGGCGCAACGCGCATCCCATTCACCACCGGGATTCTCGTCGGCATTGGAGAGACACGCGCCGACCGTTTGGCCGCCCTTATGGCCATCGCCGACAGCCACCGGCGTCACGGCCAGGTTCAAGAGGTCATCGTGCAGAACTTTCTGCCCAAACCGGGTACGGCCATGCGCAATGACCCACCGTGCCCACCAGAGGAATTCCTGTGGTCGATTGCTGCGGCGCGCCTGGTCCTCCCCGATGACGTCCATCTGCAGGCACCACCGAATCTGTCCGACGATTTCGGTGTGCTGCTCGATGCCGGCATCGACGACTGGGGAGGCGTGTCACCGGTGACCGCCGACCACGTCAATCCCGAACGCCCATGGCCCGCACTCGATCGGCTGCGCGAGGCCACCGAAGCACGTCAGATGGTGTTGGCTCCCCGGCTCACCATCTATCCCCACCACATCGCTGCGCGCGAAGAGTGGATTGACCCCGCATTGCACTTTGCCGTCATCGACCGGGCCGATGCCGAAGGACTCGGACGCGACGACCCCGGAGCTGTCTGGCCCGAACGAACCACCGCCGCCGATGTGGTGACCGACGGTGCGGAGGTCGTCCTCATCGGACACCGCTCCACCGCGTGGTACTCCGGCGCCCAAGCCGAGCCACCCACGCTCATCCCCGCACCTGCGGCCACCCGACCGGGATCGGCACTGCGACGGGTGCTCGACGCGGTCGCCGCCGACGAACCTATGGGCCACGACGACATCGTGACGATGTTCGCCGCCCGCGGGCCCGAGGTCGCCGCAATTGCCGAGGTCGCCGACCACCTTCGCTACGAGGCCGTGGGCGACACCGTGACCTGGGTGCACAACCGCAACATCAACTACACCAACGTGTGCACCTTCAAATGCCGCTTCTGCGGGTTCTCCAAAGGCCCACTCTCGTTGAATCTGCGCGGCACCCCCTACTTACTCACCCTCGACGACATCGCCCAACGCGCCGCCGAGGCCGAGGCAATGGGGGCCACTGAAGTCACGCTGCAAGGCGGCATCCATCCCGACTTTGATGGTGACTACTACATCGATGTCACCCGAGCAGTCCGCGAGGCGGCACCCACACTGCACATTCACGGCTTCACTGCCCTCGAGGTCACCGAAGGTGCTCGGCGCCTCGGCGAAGACCTCGTCACCTACCTTGGGCGACTTCGCGATGCCGGACTGTCATCACTGCCGGGAACCGCAGCCGAGATCCTCGATGACGCCGTTCGCGCAGAACTGTGCCCCGACAAGATCACCACCGACGAATGGCTCGACTGCCACGCCGCCGCTCACGAGGTCGGCCTCGGATCGAATATCACCATGATGTTCGGTTCGATCGAGAACCCGCACAGTTGGGCCGAGCACATGCTGCGCACCCGCGATCTGCAAGCAGTCACCGGGGGCTTCACCGAATTCGTCGGCCTGCCGTTTGTCCACATGGCATCGCCGATCTATCTGCAGCACCGCGCCCGTCGCGGGCCGACCTTCCGCGAAAATCTGCTGGTGCACGCCGTGGCGCGCATCGTGTATCGCGGCCTAATCGACAACATCCAGTTGTCGTGGGTGAAGATCGGTACCTCCGCAGCTCGCCAGTTGCTCGCCGCCGGATGCAACGACCTTGGCGGCACGCTGATGGACGAAAACATCTCACGCGCCGCCGGCGCCTCGCACGGCCAGCACATGGATGCCGACGCCTTCGGCGACCTCGTTGGGCCCCTTGGGCGCACCCTGCGGCAGCGCACGACGTCATATGGCTACGTTGACGGCGTGACCGCCGGGGTGTGAAAACCCCACCATCCGGGTTGGAGACCACCCCCGGCACCTAGCATCATTGGGCGACCCTTTCGGGTCCTACGACACCTAGAGGCGATCGACGAGGATCGCCCAGCCACAGGAGGCTCTCACACCGTGGACATCATCCCCTACCTCGCCGCAATATCGGCGATTGCCGCACTAGCCCTCGCGGGCTACTTCTACAAGGTGGTCGCCGCGGCCCCACCGGGCGACGACCGCATGATCTTCTTGATGACGGAGATCCAAAAGGGCGCACGCGCCTTCCTCTACAAGGAGTACTCGTGGGTGGCCGTGTTCGTGGTCGCTCTCGCGATCCTGCTGGCCATCGTGATCGCACCGCTCGCCGCAGTGTCGTACGTTCTCGGCGCTGTGCTGTCGGCACTGGCGGGCTACATCGGTATGACCGTGGCCACCATGGCCAATGCCCGAACCGCTGAGGCCGCCAAGTCGGGCCCCGGCAAGGCGCTACCCATCGCCTTCCGCGGTGGCGCGGTGATGGGCTTCACCGTGGCCGGTCTCGCCCTAGCGGGACTGATGTTCACCTACTTGCTGTTCGTCGTGTGGCTCGAGGTCGACGACGCGTTCGAAATCGTGACCGCTTTCGGTCTCGGCGCTTCCTCAATCGCATTGTTCAGCCGCGTTGGTGGTGGCATCTACACCAAAGCCGCTGACGTCGGTGCCGACCTCGTGGGCAAAGTCGAGGCAGGTATCCCCGAGGACGATCCGCGAAACCCTGCCACCATCGCCGACAACGTGGGCGACAACGTGGGCGACGTTGCCGGCATGGGTGCTGACCTGTTCGAGTCCTACGCCGGATCGATCATCGCTCCCGTGTCGCTCATCGCCTTCGCCGGTGCCGGTGGCCTCACCGCGGCCGGCATCAAGGGCGACCAGAGCGACTTCGTTGGATTCTTGATGTTCCCGATGGCGATCGCCTTTGTTGGCATGATCGCATCGATCATCGGTTCGTTCTTCGTGCGCGCCGGCGACTCCACCGACAGCCACGCGCTGTCGCGCGCCCTGCACATGGGCACCAACGTCGCCATGGGCCTCACCATCGCTGCCACATTCATCGTGGCGTACCTGATCTTCGACGGCGACGACCAGAAGCCATGGGGCATCGCAGTCTCCGTCGTCGGTGGCCTGGTCATCGGTTGGGCGCTCGGTAAGACAGCCGAGTACTACACATCAGATGCCTTCGGCCCGGTGAAGAAGATCGCCCAGCAATCCGAAACCGGCCCGGCAACCACCGTGCTGTCTGGCGTGTCGACCGGCATGGTGTCGGTGGCTGGATCGGTCGTACTCATTCTGATCGGCGTGATTGTCGCCTGGTGGGGTGGCGACCAGGCATTCGGCGAGGACGTCATCCCCGGCGGCATCTACGGCATCGCTGTGGCTGCGATCGGCATGCTCGCCACCACCGGTGTGGTGGTCTCGGTCGATGCGTACGGCCCGATCTCAGACAACGCCGGCGGCATCGCCGAAATGGCACATCTCGACCCGTCGGTCCGTAAGGTCACCGACGCCCTCGACTCGCTCGGCAACACCACCGCGGCGATCGCCAAGGGGTTCGCCGTCGGCTCGGCCGCGCTCACCGCTCTCGCGTTGTTCAAGAGCTTCGAGTACGCCGTGGAAGCCGCTGGAGGCACCCTGAACCTCAGCGTCGGCGAAGTCGATGCCTTCGTCGGGCTGTTCATCGGCGCTGGCCTGCCGTTCTTGTTCGCCGCTCTCACCATCGACGCCGTGGGCCGCGCAGCGAACAAGATGATCGAAGAGGTTCGTCGTCAGTTCCGCGAAATCCCCGGTTTGCGCGAAGGCGCCGACGGCGTCGTTCCCGACTCGGCTCGCTGCGTTGCGATCTCCACCGAGGCGTCGCTGCGCGAGATGATCGTGCCCGGCGCGCTCGCGGTCGTCGTGCCGCTGGTCACCGGGTTCATCTCGGTTGACGCCCTCGGCGCCATGCTCGCCGGTGTTCTGGTGAGCGGCTTCGCCATCGCCATCTACATGGCCAACGCGGGCGGCGCATGGGATAACGCCAAGAAGTACATCGAAGCCGGTAACCACGGTGGCAAGGGCTCCGACGCCCACAAGGCTGCCGTCGTGGGCGACACCGTCGGTGACCCGTTCAAGGACACCTCCGGCCCCGCGATGAACATCTTGATCAAGGTGATGACCATCGTCGCACTGGTCTTCGCCTCCGCTTTCGTCTGACCGTTACGCCGGTATGCACCGGCGCCGGTCACCGACGCATGGACGACCCGATGCCCCGCCCCCCACCGGTGGCGGGGCATCGACGTTCTCAGGCCGTGGACATCACACCACCGTTGTTCGGCGACGGCCTCACCCGGGCGGTGCAACAAAGTCGATCAACCGCTCGACCGCACCCACCAACTCGGGTTCGAGATCAGCGAACGAATCAACCGCGGACCGCAGGCGAGGCCAAAACCCCTCCAGCGGCATTCCAACGGCATCGCAGAGACCCTGCTTGAACGGCACACCACGTGGCACATCGGGCCACGCCTGCAACCCCACCACTCGGGGCCGCACCCCTGCCCACACGTCCACAAAGGGATGACCGGTGACGAGAACGTGCGTGCGTCGGATACCCGCCGCGATACGTGACTCCTTCGAACCATCCACGAGATGATCCAACAGCACACCAAGGCGCCGCTCGGGGCCCGGATCGAATGCGGCGACGGCAAGGTCGAGATCATCGGCACCGTGCATTGGTTCCACCACCACACCGATCTCACGAAGCTCGTCACCCCATACGTGCTCAAGAAGTTCAGCGTCGTGCAATCCCTCCACCCAGATCCGATGAGGGCTCGCCACACGTGCCCGTCGCGGCCCATCAGCCAACACGCCACCCGCGGCCGATCGTCGAGGGGGTGTCGTATCACCGGCTACTGGGCGCCGCAGGGTGACCACAGCACCGTCGATCATGAATGCCCCCTCACGCCACCCAAAGTTGCGCTCTCGACCATTGCGATCACGCAAAGTCACGCCCGCCCCGGTTGCCGCCACCACGTCGCCGCAGAATCCATCGGCACGCACTTCCACCACGAGGCCGCTCACTGCATCCACCACCGGTGGGGCGCTACGTCGCGACGGCGCCGCCAAGATGTCATCGTCGAACCCACCGGTCATCGCACCAGCGTCGCACGATGCCACCGGTGTCGCGTGGATCGATTCAGCTCAACCCGCTGCTGCGACGAGGACCACACCGGTGAGCACCAATGCGGCTGCAGCGTATTCGTGACGCCGATGACGTTCGGCGTGCATCACCGCTCCCGCCGCGAAAGCGATCAGGACCTCAACCTGGCCGAGGGTGCGCACCCGTGCAGCTCCCGCCAGAGTGAATCCCCACGCCCAGGCCAACGACCCCAGCATGGAGAACACCCCAATGGCGAGCCCCGCCCAACCTGCGCCACTCGCTGTGATGCCCGGGCCCACTACCGACCACGCCCCCATCAGCGCCGCCTGCACGCACAACATGATGGTCAATGTGAACAGTGCCCGGGTGAAGCTCGACCCACCATCGAGGCGTTCCGCCGCCGCGCCGATTCCCGTGGCGGCGGCCGCGAACAAGGCCCCCGACGCTGCCCCGATGAGGGCCGCGGGATCCCAGGGTGGGCCCAAAGCATCACGACGGCGCACCGCCAGCACCACCACCCCGGTCACCACGAGTGCCGCGCCTACCCAACCCCACAGCGTCAAAGCTGGTCCGAGCCCGATAGCCCCGAGGGCTGCCACAACAGGAACTTCCGCCTTGGAATACACCGTGCCGATCGAGAAATCACGTGTGCGGAACGCCAGCAGCAAAGCCACCGTGGCAAGGATCTGCGCCACTCCCGCAGCGATGATGACCACCACGACATCGGTGCCAAACCCCGGTCGGGCGACTCCTGCCGGGCCGAAGACAATTATCGACACCACCAGAGCCACCGGCGCTCCGTATGTGAACCGGAATGCAGCCGCCGATACGGCATCATGAGAGTGCCGTAGGCCGTGCTGGATCGATGTGCGCGTGATCTGCAGCATCGCGGCTGCCAAGGTGATAACAACCCACATGTCATTCACTCCCGCGGCGACACCAGCCCGATGGGGTGAGCACCATGTCGAACAGGTCGTTATCCAGACGAGCCATCGCAGCGATACCCAGATGCGCCCGCGCTGCAGGGAGCGGTGCCGGGCCGAACGGCTCCCCGTCGGCAACCCAGCGGTGCCAGCGCACTGCCGGCACCTCGACTAGGTCCACCGCGTCTCGTCCGGCGATCTCGATCACCCCGTGGACACATCCGTGCTGCAGGTACCCGTTGGTGATGACCTCGGCGTCGGAGGTGCCATAGAACTCGAGATCGGAGGCCACCGGTGTGGGATCCCCATATGCCGACCCCAGTGCTTCTGATGCATCAGAGAGCACCACCGCGATCGTTTCGTTACCGATCGTCCACTGGGCCATCGGCTCTTCGCACACCATCTCGGCCCAGAGTTGCGCGCCTTTGACCAACAACGGATCGGAACGTGGCGGCACCTCGGTGTCGAGCACGTGAAGTGGCCCGTGGTCGCGGCCGACCACCGCCCACCAGTACGAGCGCCGGTCACGATGGTGGCGTTGCACCGTGACGAGCCCCGTACCGTCACCAGTCAGGAGGGCTACCGCCCATTCATCGCTGCATCCGCTATGCGGGCCCTCGTCGGTCGTCGTGTACATCGTCACCGGGCAGACTAGGGGGGTGAGCCACGACACCTCATCCCCGATGCCGACCGACAGCGACCGCGTCCGCTATTTATCGCTGGCCTGGATTCGCGAGATGGCGGCCGCTGTGTCGGCTGACGACACCCTGAGTGCCCTCGCCGAGGTACAGAGCATCGGGGTGACTCAAAAGGTGGCCGACACTCCTGACGGCGACGTGGTCTACCACCTTCAGGTGGGAGCGGGTGAGGTGACCTTCGGCGCGGGTGCCGCCGACCCCGAGGACGTATCGATGGAACAGTCCTATAACACCGCCGTGGCGGTAGCCACCGGCGAGCTGAACGCCCAAGAAGCCTTCATCACCGGCCAGATCCTGCTCTTTGGCGATCGCGAACGCCTCATGGGCGCGCAGGACGTGTTTGCGGCTCTCGATGGCGTGTTTCGGCAGGTACGCGAACGCACCGACTACACCTGAGTAGCTATCGCTCACACCTAGGATCGTCGAATGCCGATCCATCTCCGTGCCGAACCCGGTGACTACGCCCCGTCTGTGCTGTGCCCTGGTGATCCGAATCGAGCGACCTACATCGCGGAGAACTTCCTCGATCCCGGCGCGCGTTTGGTGAACTCTGAGCGCGGGATGCTGGGCTACACCGGCACCTTCGATGGTGCACCGGTCAGCGTGCAAACGACCGGCATGGGATGTCCCTCGGCAGGCATTGTGTTCGAAGAACTGGTGCAGCTTGGGGCCCGTCGCCTCGTCCGCGTGGGAACCTGCGGTGGCCTTGGCAATGGTATGGCCATGGGCGACACCGTCATCGCCACGGCGGCGACCTGTGACGACACCACCCCGTTGCGATACGTGCAAATGGCGTCGTACTCCCCCACGGCAACCCACGATCTCGTTACCCGTGCGGTTGAGCAATCACGGTTGGCAGGAGGAATGGTGCACGTCGGCCCGATCGTCACCGCTGGCCTCTTCTACGACTCCGATGACACCGCATTTGCCCGATGGCAACGCTCTGGCCATCTCGCCGTCGAGATGGAAGCCGCGATGATGTACACCGTCGCCGCCGTTCATCGCCTCGAGGCGCTCGCCATGATGACCGTGTCCGATGTGCTCGGCGACGACGGCAGTGCAGTACGTATCGACGACGACGAGTTGCGCCGCGGCGTCGACGACATGATGCGCATCGCCTGCGCTGTCGCCGTGTCGTGATTCCGAGGGGTCGCTGCAGCGACCCGTCACGCGCTGTGGCTCAGACCAGCCCGAGTTCGCGAACGGCGTCGCGCTCCGACACCAGTTCCGAGGCCGACGCATCGATCTTTCCGCGGCTGTAGTCGTCGATGTCGAGGCCCTGGACGATCTCGTAGTTTCCGTCACGGCACACGCACGGGAACGACGAGATGATGCCCTCGGGCACCCCATACGACCCATCCGACGGGATCGACATCGACACCCAGTCACCCTCGGGCGTGCCCAGGGTCCACGAACGTATGTGATCGACCGCCGCCGATGCCGCCGACGCTGCCGACGAGGCACCACGAGCGTCGATGATGGCCGCGCCGCGCTTGGCAACGGTGGGAATGAAGGTCTGGTCGACCCAGTCGTGATCGCCCACGGCCTCGTAGGCGTTGCGGCCGCCCACTTCGCAGTGGAACAGGTCGGGATACTGAGTGGTGGAGTGGTTGCCCCACACCGTCATTTTCTTCACATCGTTCACCGAGGCACCGAGACGCTGTGCGATCTGGGTGACGGCGCGGTTGTGGTCGAGGCGGGTCATCGCAGTAAACCGCGACGGATCGAGATCAGGAGCGTTCGACTGGGCGATCAACGCATTCGTGTTGGCGGGGTTGCCCACCACCAGCACCTTCACATCCCGCTTCGCCGAACGCGACAGGGCCTCACCCTGAGGCTTGAAGATGCCGCCGTTGGCCGAGAGCAAATCGGCGCGCTCCATACCGGCCTTGCGGGGCATGGCCCCAACCAACAGCGCTACATCGGCGTCGCCAAAGGCCACATCGGCATCGTCGGTGCAGATGACCTCGCTCAGCAGCGGGAACGCCGAGTCATCGAGTTCCATCCGCACACCCTCAAGTGCGCCGAGCGCCGGTGTGATCTCGAGCAGCTGCAGCGCCACCGGAGTATCGGGGCCGAGCATCGACCCAGAGGCGATACGAAACAGGAGTGAATAACCGATCTGACCAGCAGCGCCGGTGACCGCTACACGTACGGGAGTCGTCATGGAGAACAGCGTAGAGGGATCTGCGGCATGCGCCCAATCGCACTACCGGCCGGTGATGTCGCGTATCACGTTGGCGTAGTGCTCCCGACCATCGGCATTGAGATGGATGCCGTCCCCGGCGTAACACGAACCGGTGCAGTTCTCCGACTCGCTCAACCAGTCGACCACCACGATGTTGTCGTCCGGGAGATCAAGGCGATCGAGAAGTTCGTTATTGCGGGCGGCCCATGGCAGATTGCCGCGCACGTTCAGCATCACGACCATGGGCACATCGGCCACGATCGACATGAAAGTGCTCATCGTCTCATCGCCGATCGGCCCGTTGGTGCCAAGGTGAACAACGACGACGTCGCCGAAGGCACCGCTATCGCGCAACTGGGTCATGAAGTCGAGCACATCCACCATCTGCCGGCTCTTCTCCGCATTTACTGTGTAGCCACGTTCTCTGAGCACGGGTGCGGCACCGAGCATCACCGAATCACCAATGGCCAAGAACGGAATCGGATCGCGTTGCGGGGTGAGCGTGGCCACCGTCGTCGATGTGACGGGCTCCGCCGGGTCTGGGGTGTCCGCGGTTGCTGCGCCCGCGTCGTCAGCAGGGGCGAGTGTGGTTGCCGGTGTGGCGTCGAGACCGGCGAGCAGATCGTCCACCGAGGTCACATCCAATTCGCCGGCATCGATCGCCGCAGCGATCTCGTTGAGTTGGAGTTCCGCCGTCGCCACCCGGAAACCCGCCACAGACGACGCGACGGCGATCACCACCACAGACACCAGTGCAACACGGCGTGCACCGGGTGCCGCGCGCCGGCGGAACCGTTCGACCCCGGCTCGGAATTCGCCACGTCGGATCGGCATCTCCAGAACTCGATACGACACCTCGGCGGCAGCCGCGGTGAGCAACATCGCCACGATGAACCGACCAACTCCCAGCGACACACCGGCCACATCGCGCAGCACCTGGTAGATCGGCCAGTGGTACAGGTACAGGCCATACGAGCGCGTACCGACCCAGCGCAACGGCCGTGTTGACAGTCCTCGCGTGACCAGGCTGCGCGGGTGCACGGTGGCTGCGACCACCGCGAGGGTGGCGATCGCGGTGAACATCAGACCGCCGCGGAACAACGCCGAATCCGCAACGGTGCCCTCCACAGCGGCGTCGACGGTGATGTAGTGGATATTCCAGGCAAACAATGCCAGGGCCACCAGTCCGGCAACCGCGGGCAGATCGAGCAACAGTGGACGCTGACGCAACCCCGAGCGCATCACCGCCACCGGCCGCCAGACCATGGCAAATGCAGCGCCCAGCAGCAGCCCCGTGGAACGGGTAATCGTCGACAGGTACAAGGTGTCCGCTTTCGAGATGCACCGTCCACCCACGTTCCAATAGGCCTCGGGAGTGATGCTGCATTCTGCGATACGTCCGGGATGGTGCAACCACGCCGTGATCAACGCGATACCGACTGCGGTCAACACCAATCCGCCAGCGACCCGGCCGAGGTCACGAGTGCCGCGACGCAGCAACACCACCATGACCAACGGCCACAGCAGATAGAACTGCTCCTCCACGGCCAGGCTCCACAGGTGTCGCAGCGGCGCGAAATCGCCGACTGCGGCGTATCCGGCACCGGCGCTGATCTGGAACCAGTTCGAGACGTAGAAGAAACCGGCAACGATGTCACCGCGCAACGCCCCGACATCGGCCGAGCGGAACAGCGACGTGTAGATCGCCAGCGCGAGCATGGTGGCGAACAGTGCTGGCAACAGTCGCCGCGCGCGTCGAGCCCAGAACGCGCCGAGATTCACGCGCCCCGACCTCTCGGTTTCGGCCATCAGCAACAGCGTGATGAGGTACCCACTCAACACGAAGAACACCTCGACACCCAAGAAACCCCCGGGCAGCCAACCGGCATCGGCGTGGTACACCATCACCGCGATGACGGCGAGCGCGCGCAGCCCGTCCAGGGCACCCAGGTACGGCACACTCGACAACGTCGTCGGGCGACGGTTCGCAGAACCGGTGTCGGTGGCGGCCATCACCCCCCAGTATCGCCCGAACTCGGCGCTCTGCGACGTTCAGCCCGATGCTGCGCTCATTGCGGCGCGGCATGTGCCGTGGCAGCGCAGGTCAGTGGCGGAAATGCCGACGACCGGTGAACACCATGGCGATACCGGCCTCGTCGGCAGCGGCGATGACTTCGGTGTCGCGCACACTGCCACCGGGTTGCACCACAGCGGTCACTCCCGCAGTCACCGCCGCATCAAGACCATCGCGGAAGGGGAAGAAGGCATCGCTCGCGCACACACCTCCTGCCGCACGGCCAGCCGCACGTTCAGCAGCGATCCGCGACGAATCCAGACGATTCTGCTGCCCCGCGCCGATTCCGACAGCCTGAAGGTCGCGCGCGTACACGATGGCATTCGAGGACACGGCTGCACAGACCAGCCATGCGAACTCGATGTCAGCCCACTGCGCAGTACTGGGGGCGGCCGCGGTGACCACTTGCCACTCCGAACGATCGAGGGGCACCGGGTCGGCCTGTTGCACTAACAGACCCCCATCGATCGGACGCAGATCCACAATTCGGTCCCCTGGGGCCGACGCGCTCAGCACGCGCAGGTTAGCTTTCGCCGTGAGAATCTCCAGCGCGTCGGCAGAAAACGATGGCGCCACAACCACTTCGGTGAACACCTCGGCCAATTCCGTGGCCATCGCTGCGTCGACGGAGCGGTTAGCAGCGACAATTCCTCCGAATGCGCTGACAGGGTCACAGGCATTCGCCAACCGGTATGCGGTGGCGATGTCGGAGCCCACTGCCACGCCACACGGGTTGGCGTGTTTCACGATCACCACAGCCGGTTCGTCGAAACGATGTACAAGTCGCCATGCCGCCTCGGTGTCGTACAGGTTCAGATAACTCAGTGCTTTACCGCCATGCTGTGTTGCGGTATCCCACCAGCCGCCACCGCGATTCATATCTCGGTATCGGGCACCCTGTTGATGAGGGTTCTCGCCGTACCGCAACACCTCAGCGCGCTCCAGAGCGAGATGGATGGTGCGTGGTAGGCCGTCGGCGGACTCATCGGAGGAATCGTCGCGATCGAACCAGTCGACGATCGCGGCGTCATATGCGGCGGTATGAGCAAATGCGTCGCGTGCCAGTCGTCGCCGCAGTTCGAGGCTGATCGAACCGTAGGAGTCGATGTCGGCGAGCACGGCGTCGTAGTCGCTGGGGTCGACGACGACCGCCACATGGGCATGGTTCTTGGCGGCAGCGCGCACCATCGCCGGACCGCCGATGTCGATCATCTCCACACCGGGGTCGCTCGCGAACGGGTAGAGGTTCACCACGACGAGATCGATCGGCTCAATCCCATGAGCGACCATGTCCGCCATGTGATCGGCATCGGTCGGGTCGGCGAGGATCCCGCCGTGCACCCGCGGGTGCAACGTCACCACCCGATGTCCGAGAATTGCGGGCACCCCGGTGAGATCGGCCACATCGGTGACCTCGATCCCCGCGTTGGCGATCGCCGCCGCCGTGCCGCCTGACGACACCAGTTGCCAACCGCGTGCGCGCAGCGCAGCAGCCATATCGGCCACCCCCGTCTTGTCGTAGACGGAGAGCAGCGCGGTGGGCATTGCGTCAGCCCAGACCGGCGACGATCTGAGCCATCAGTTCGCCAGCCTCGGTCGGGTTGAGGCCGACCTTGACGCCGGCATCGGCCAGAGCGTCCATCTTGCCCTGCGCGGTTCCCTTGCCGCCCGACACGATGGCGCCGGCATGGCCCATCTTCTTGCCCGGGGGCGCGGTCACACCAGCGATATAGGCGCTCATCGGCTTGGTGACGTTCGACCGAATGAATTCGGCGGCTTCCTCCTCGGCCGAGCCGCCGATCTCACCGATCATGATCATCGCGTGGGTCTCAGGGTCGGCTTCGAACTCGCGGAGGCAGTCAATGAAGTTGGTGCCCGGAACCGGGTCGCCGCCGATACCCACACAGGTCGACACACCGATGCCCTTCTGCTTCAGCTCGTACAGCGCCTGGTAGGTAAGCGTGCCGGAGCGGCTGACAATGCCGACATTCGGACCCGATGCGCTCGGGGCCTGGGCAATTTCGCCAGCGGTAATGCCGATGTTGCACTTTCCGGGGCTGATGATGCCCGGACAGTTCGGGCCGAGCAGGCGGGTGCCCGGGAAGTCCGACACGAGGGTGTTGTAGACGTGGGCCTCATCTTGGGCGGGAATGCCCTCGGTGATGCAGACCACAAAGCCCACACCCGCGCCAGCCGCTTCGAGGATCGCCGCCGGTGCGGCTTTCGGGGGCACAGCGACGAACGATGCGTCGGCGCCGGTGGCAGCGACCGCCTCGGCGACGCTGTCGAACACCGGAATGCCCTCAACGTCTTGGCCGCCCTTACCGGGCGTTACGCCAGCAACGACGTTCGTGCCGTAGTCGCGGTTCCGCAGACCGTGGTATTTGCCCTGCCCGCCGGTGAGTCCCTGGACGATGACCTTGGTGTTTTCGTTGACGAAGATCGACATTGTTCGGCCTCTTAGTTCTGCGCTAGGGCGACGGCGGTTCGGGCGGCAGCGAGCATTGTCGGCTCGGACCGCAGGACGGATTCATCAATGCCGGCGTCGGCGAGGATCTGACGTCCCTCTTCGGCGTTGGTGCCATCGAGACGGATCACGATCGGGGCACGCAACTGCACACGGCTCAGCGCCTCGACAATTCCCTTCGCAACTTCTTCACCGCGGGTGATACCGCCAAAGATGTTGATGAAGATCGACGCGACGTTCTGGTCGAAGTTGATCACCTCGAGCGCGGCGGCCATCACGTCGGCATTGGCGCCGCCGCCGATGTCCAAGAAGTTGGCAGCGCTGCCACCCACCTGGTTCACGACGTCGAGAGTGGACATCGCCAAACCGGCACCATTCGCGATGATGCCCACCGTGCCGTCCAGACCGATGTACTGCAGGTCGTGCGTTTTGGCGAGCTGTTCGCGGTCGTCGAGCACCTCGGTGGCGGAGTACTCCGCCCATTCGGGATGCCGGAACTCGGCGTTGCCGTCCAGGGTGACCTTCGCATCGAGGGCGTGTACTTCGCCGGTCGGCTTCAGAATCAACGGGTTGATCTCCGCAAGGTCACAGTCACCCTCGGTGAAGCACCTGTACAGCTTCACGAGGATGTCGGCGCACCCATCGAGGGCACGCTCAGGAATACGCGCATCGATGGCTGCCTGACGGGCGGTGGCTGCATCCAGCCCCACCGTCGGGTCGATGTGCAACTTCACGATGGCGTCGGGGTCGCGTTCGGCCACGGCCTCGATCTCCACACCGCCTTCAGCCGAGAGCATCAACAGGTGCTTCTTCGCGGCCCGGTCCAGCGTGAAACTGGCGTAGTACTCCTCGTCGATATCGGAGGCGTGCTCCACCCAGAGGCGGTGGACCGTATGGCCCTTGATATCCATCCCCAAGATGTTGCCGGCGTGCTCACGCACCTCATCAGCGTTGTCGGCCAGTTTGATTCCGCCGGCCTTACCGCGACCACCGACTTGCACCTGGGCCTTGACGACCACTGGATAGCCCGCCGCCTCGGCAGCGGCAACGGCTTCGTCGACCGTGTCGGCCTTGTCACCAGGGCTGACCGGTATGTCATAACGGGCGAAGTACTGCTTGCCCTGATATTCGAACAGATCCACGTGTTCAGTCCTCTCGCTCGTCGAGTTCACGCTCCAACCAACCGCTGATCTCGCGAAGCGATGATCCGGGCTGGAAGATCTGGGCCACACCTTGGGAGCGCAGGGCGCGGGCATCGGCATCGGGGATGACCCCTCCGCCAAACACCAAAACGTCGCCGAGGCCACGTTCGGTGAGTTCTGACATCACCCGCGGGAAGAGGGTGAGATGGGCCCCTGACAGCAACGACAGGCCCACGGCATCAGCGTCTTCTTGCAAGACGGTCTCCGCGATTTGTTCGGGGGTTTGATGCAAGCCCGTGTAAATCACTTCGAATCCATGATCGCGCAGGGCGCGAGTGATCGTCTTTGCCCCACGGTCATGGCCGTCGAGGCCGGGTTTCGCTACGACGACGCGATAGGGACGCTTCACGGGCGCTCACCCTATTCCGCGCAGACCCGAACTCACCAACCGATGTGCGCACATCGCTGCGCAGCGACAGAATGTGTCTGTGCGTCCCCCCGAGTTGCGTTCCCCTGTCGCCCGCGCGGTGCTGCCCATCGCTGGTGGCCTCATCGTGCTCACGCTGATCGCCGGGTTCACCTGGGCGATGGCGGCCTACATCTCCTCGGGCGAGGTCGACTCATCGGAACGTCTTGCCCCGTCGGTGTTCACAGTTGGCCAGGTGGAGTACCTCGCCGACATCATCGCCACCGACGGTCCGCTGTTGTTTGCCCAACCGGGCACCGCGGCAGGCGAACGCTCCATCGTTGTGGATCACCGAGGGGATGACCCCGCCACCGGGTGGCGTGTACGATGGGCATTCCCCGCGGATCGCACCGATGCATGCCCTGTCACCCAACAGGTGGGAACCGACACCTTCACCGATTGTGAGGGGCGCGACATTGGCGTCGACGACCTCGCCCTTCCCGACGACGGCGTGCGTCCAGTGGTCTACGACCGCAGCCTGTTGCGCATTGATCTTCGCGGCGTCACCGCCGCGGGCTAACGCCGGGCGGTGTTCACGCCACCGGTGAACTAACTGCGCTCGACCGCTCCCACGAGACGCTCCGCGAACGCCTCGGCATGGGCCGCGATGTGGTTACGTTTAATCAATAACCCGCCGATGACGTCGGCTCCCGTTGCAGCAACGGAATCGCCCAACTTCTCAAGGCTGCGCCCTGCCTCGAGGGCGTAGGTCATGAAGTACGCAACGCGCTTGTCGCGCATGGCCGGAAGGTTGGCGATTTCGCCGGCAGCCCATGGGGCTTGACCGAACAGGAACAAACCATGGGTCCAGGTGCCGACCAGAACCACATCGGCCTGCTGCACGCTGGCAAGATCGGGACGTCGGACCTTGGACATTCCGGTAATCGACCACCCCTCCGCGCTGAGGTGCGTTGAGATCGCCTCCGCGGCGCGCCAGGTGTTGCCGGTCAGGCTTTCGACGAGAAGTGCTGCCTTCATCGCGCCCTATTCAACCAGATGAGCGCCGACCGAGCGCAGCGAACGGCTGCCCTCTGGCCTCGCACACCCATCAACCCCGCCTGGTGAGCGGCGCCCACGCAAGGGCCAGGTTCTTTGTCCCCACACCCGCAAAATGCACCTCGGCCTGGGCGGTATCGCCACTACCGGAAATGCCCACGATGACCCCGTCGCCAAAGGCAGGGTGGCTGACATCGTCGCCGACGGCGAGACCATCGAGGTGCGCGTCCGATCGACTGGGCGCTGACCCGGCCCGCAGTGCGGAATCGACGATGCGGTCACGATGCTCGTCGTCGGTGCGTCCGCCACCACGCCGACGGTACGGCGGAGGTCGCAGATCATCGTCGGGGTCAAAGGTGCGGCGGAAAGCACCCCGGGTCGACTCTGCGGACGAGCGCTGTGCCCCCTCGCCCCGAGCGTCGAGAAGTTCGTCGGGAATCTCATCGAGGAAACGAGACGGTGGGTTGTACTGGGTGGTGCCGAACAACATGCGGCTCCACGCGTGAGAGATGAACAACCGGTGCATCGCACGGGTGATACCGACATAGGCGAGGCGCCGTTCCTCTTCCATCTCATCGGGATCGGTAAGCGCGCGGTGGTGAGGGAACACGCCCTCTTCCACCCCGATCAAGAACACATTTGGAAACTCCAAACCCTTGGCGGCATGCAGGGTCATCAGCACCACCCGGTCATCGCCACCAAGCTCATCGGTGTCGGCGACAAGCGACACCTGCTCGAGAAACTCGGCGATATCGACGAATTCGCGGGCCGAACCGACGAGTTCGCCAAGATTCTCGAGGCGCCCGTGCGACTCAACCGTGTCGGCATCTTCAAGCTCGCGGAGATACCCCGACCCGTCCAACAAATGCTGGAGCAGGTCACCGGGGCCAATGGGGTCGTCGGCGGTCATCAATGCACGTGCCGAATCGATGAGTTCGCAGAACGCGTAAAGCCCGTGACGCGCCCGACCCGACACCTGGGCCTCATCGCAGCGCCGTGCAGCATCCAAGAAGCCGATGCCGTGGTCGGCGGCGAAACTGTCGAGCCGGGCGATGCTGGCATCGCCGATGCCTCGTTTTGGGACGCCGAGAGCGCGTTTCACACTGACCTCATCGGCTGGGTTCACTGCGGCGCGCAGATACGCCATGGCATCACGGATCTCGCGACGGTCATAAAAACGCGTGCCACCCACCACCTGATACGGGATGCCCAGGCGCATGAATGCCTCTTCCACGACGCGCGACTGGGCATTGGTGCGATACAGCACCGCGGTGTCGTTCCATGCGAGACCGTGATCGTTGGCCAGTGCGCGTACCGACGACGCCACCCATGTCGCCTCGTCACCTTCGTCATTGGCCCAGTAGCGCACGATGCGATCGCCCGAGCCAAGGTCGGTACGAAGATTCTTCGCCTGCCGTACCGCGTTGTTCGCAATGACCGCATTGGCCGCATCGAGAATGTTCTGCGTGGAGCGGTAGTTCTGCTCCAAGATGATGGTGGTGACATCGTCGAAGGCGTCTTCGAACTGGACAATGTTGCGATGGTCCGCACCGCGGAAGCGATAGATGCTCTGGTCGCTGTCGCCGACCACACATACGTTGTGGGCTGCCATCGGGTCATCAGCCGCGCCGAGCGCCAGCACGATCTCGTTTTGGGCCTGGTTGGTGTCTTGGTATTCGTCGACGAGGAGGTGTTCGAACCGCTCGCGGTATCGAGCCAGCACATCGGGGCATTCCCGCAGTAGGCGCACGGTCTGGCCTAGTAGATCGTCGAAATCCATGGCACCCGCGCGCTCGAGGCGCCGTTGGTATTCGACGTAGATCTCGGCATGGCGTCGCGCGAAGATGTCGCCGGCTCGCTCCACCGCAGCGGCAGGATCGACCAGTTCGTTCTTCAACAGCGAGATCTGCCCGAGTACTGAACGCGGAGTGAACCGCTTCGCGTCGAGGCCCATATCGCGGACGACGTATCCGGTGAGACGCACCGCATCGGCTTGGTCGTAGATCGAGAACGCCTTCGGCCAACCAACACGTTCGGCATCGGTGCGCAGGATCCGCACACACGCGGAGTGAAAGGTGGATACCCACATTGCCCTCACCACCGGGCCGACCAATTCAGCCACCCGGGTGCGCATCTCGTTCGCTGCTTTATTGGTGAAGGTGATAGCGAGGATGCGCGAGGGGTGCACCCCGGTGTGCACCAGATGCGCAATGCGATGGGTGAGCACCCGTGTCTTGCCGGACCCGGCACCAGCCACGACGAGCAACGGGCCCTCGGTATGGACAACAGCGTCGTACTGGTCGGGGTTGAGTCCCTCGAGGAATGGGCTGGAGTGGGGGTTCGGCACCGACATCGGACCCCGAGTGTAGGAGCGGGGTCACACAGCGAACCGCGCAGGTTGTCCGAGCGTCAGCGAACAACCGCCACGGGACTGTGTGCATAGGCGGTCAACTCCGCACTGGTGGAGCCAAGAAGTACGCCGCGCATAGTTCCACGACCCCGGGAGCCGACCACCACCAGATCAGCCTCCCGCGACGCCTCGATCAAAGCGAATGGACCTGTTCCACGTCGTGCGACGACCTCGACCTCAACCCCATCGGGTGCCACACCAGCAGCCTGGACAACATGAGCGGCGACAGCCTCAGCGGCGCTATCCATTGCCTCGGTGTCGGGACCTGGGCCGACATACCACCCAGTGACAACCGCGGGCAGGAACCAACCGTGCGTCACCGTGACTCGCTCGACACCGGGCAGACTCCATGCCCACTGCAACGCACGAACGGATTCATTCGTGCCCGCAACCGGTCCGGCATCACCATCGGCGATCACGAGATCATGATCATCGGCGCCCACGACGACGTGCCGCACTCCACTGGGGTGGTCTCCTCGAACAATGACAACGGGAATCTCCACGTGATGCACAACGTGTGAGGCCACCGAGCCGAGCATCATCGACACGCGACTACGGCCACGATGCCCGACCACAACCACGGATGCACCCTCGGCTCGAGCCGCCAGTCGAGCACCGGCATGCCCCCGTTCTGCGACGGCTGTGACACGTGAATCGCCGGTCGCGGCAACGACACCGTCAAGAAATTCCGATGCAGCGCGTGACACATCGGCCGGGTCGATCACCATCGCCGTCTCGAATCCGACAGCCATCGGGACATCCCATACATGCACCGCCTCAATCACATCGTCGGGACCCGCAACCGCAATGGCCCACGCCAAGGCAGCATCGGATTCCGGTGACCCGTCGATACCGACGACGAGTCGACGGTGTTCGTTTGTGATCGTGGACATCACTCACCTCCGCAGTGGGGTCGGTGGTCGACCCTATAACGCAATGGTGCGCCCGGCGAACCGGGCGCACCAGTGACGTTGGTCCCAAATGTCCGAGAAGCTCCGCGCCGACCAGTTGTGGCGCGATGCCACCGCGTGACCGATCAGACGTCGGTCTCGGCAGCCTCGTCGGGTCCGGCGCTGTGATGGCCACGGCCACCAGGGCCACGACGCTCACCATGATCACCACCGCGTTTGCCCAACTCGGACGGCACCGTCGACAACCGCTCGGTCACCTTGTCCGTGGCATCAGTCAACTTCGTATCAGCCTCGTCCTGGGTCAACTCACCCTCGGCCACATGCTCCGCGATACGGGCTTCCATGTCAGCCACCACCGCAGCCACCACATCATCGAGAGCCACACCATTGGCCTCAGCAACATCAGCCACCGACTGACCCGCAGCAAACGCCGCCCGCAGCTCCGCAGCATCAACACCAATCACCTCAGCCACTGTTGCCATCTGCTCACCACCACGCTTGCCAGGGCCACGACGCTCACCATGATCACCATCGTGGTCAGCCGAATCAGCAGTCGTGTCGACCACGATGTCAGCTGCGCTGGTCAGGCCGGGCACGCCGGCCACGAAACCGATCGCGCCGCCGGCGAGGAGGCCAGCCGTGACGGCGGCGATGGTGTTTCGACGGTTTTTCTTCATCTCTTGTTCCTTCCCTCTGATCGACACGGTGTCGATCTGATGAGGTGATCGTGACAATCGCTGGTGAGAAGTGAACATGACGAAGGTGAGAACGAGGTGAGAAACGACATCGGCAGTCAGCTCAAGTGTGCATCACCGTCGGCAGCCGGCGGCGCCCAATTTCCCGTCAACGGCAATCGCAGCCCGATGACCGCACCGCCGCCGTCGCGATCTTCAGCGAACACCTGCCCGCCGTGAGCGATCGCCACCTCGGCCACGATCGACAGACCCAACCCCGACCCCGGCAATGTGCGCGCCGTATCGGCTCGGTGGAACCGTTCGAAGATGCGGTCGCGATCGGCGGCGGGCACACCCGGACCACGGTCCGCGACCGATACGCGGCCGTTGTCCACGACGACTTCGATCGATGCAGTCGACGAGTCAAACTTGGCCGCGTTGTCGATCAGGTTCGACACCGCGCGCGCAAGAGCCGCCGGTCGCACCATCACCCGCGAATCATCGGCCGTCAAAGTGACGACACGTCCGGTCCGCTGAGCCACACGATCGAGCACGGGCGCGATCACCTCGCCCACCACCACCTCGACCGGATCGGCATCATCGCGTTGCCCGCTCGCCACATCGACAATCTCATTCACCAACGCGGTGAGCTCGCGTGCCTCGTCCCGTAGAGCGTCGATGATCTCCTGACGGGTCGCCGCATCGAGATCGCCGTACCGGTCGAGCATGTCAAGGTTCGTGCGGAGACTGGTGAGCGGTGTGCGTAGTTCGTGCCCCGCGTCTTGCACCAGTCGGGCCTGGTCGGCACGCGATCGTTCCAATGCGTCGAGCATTCGACGAAAGGCGGTGGTGAGACGGCCCACCTCGTCACGTGCAGAATCCTCCGGTATATCGACCGCAAGATCACCAGTTGCCTCCACGGTCTCCGCGGTTGCGGTCAATCGCCGAAGACCGCCGGTGATCCGCCCGGCAACCAACGAACCGGCAGCGGCTGCGAGAACAGCCACAGCAGCCACAAGCACCGCAATACGGGTCCGCAGCCCTTCCAACACCTCGTTGTTCTCGCGGAGGTCACGCCCCACGAGAGCCACACCGTTGGGGAACCCGACGGCACGAATGCGGTAGTCGTGACGGCCGACCTCGGCGGTACGGAAGCTGGTGCGGCCACGACTGCCGATGAGGTCTCGTTCAACGCTCGTCAATTCAACGGTTCGATCGAAGGTGGTGGCCATCACCGTGCCATCGGCCAAAACGGTTTGCACTGGATACCGGTCGAGTGGGCTGCGGTCGGGCAGGCGACCTCCCTCGGCGGCAACAGCCACGGCCACTGAACCGGCTTCCACCAACGACTGGTCGACAGCGTCGGCCAGACGGTCGGAGGTAATGCGATACGCCACCAATCCGACCGCGGCCGTGGCCACCACCGAGGTCAGTGCCGCCGCGAGCGCGATGCGAGTACGGATACTCACGTCGCGTCACCGTCGCGCATCGTGTACCCCACACCGCGCACCGTTTGGATCAGTCGTGTTGCGCCGTCGGTCTCTGTCTTACGACGCAGATAGCCGATGTACACCGCCAGATTCTTCGAGTCGGGTCCGAAGTCGTAGTTCCAGATGCGTTCGTAGATCGTGGTGTGATCCAACACGATGCCGGCATTCATTGCCAGCAACTCCAACAGGTCGAACTCGGTTTTCGACAGCTCCAACTCGGTGCTGCCACGCCACGCGCGGCGACTCGCCCGATCAACCTGCAGATCGCCCACCTGGATCGCTGCATCTGTGGCGCTGTCATCGCTGCGTGAGCGGCGCAACAACGCGCGCAGACGTGCGAAAAGTTCACCGAGATCAAACGGTTTGGGCACGTAGTCGTCGGCACCGGCATCGAGCCCCGCGATGCGATCACCAGGCTCGGTGCGCGCCGTCAACATCAGAATCGGTACCTGCGACCCTTCAGATCGCAGCACACGACACACGGTGATGCCGTCGATCGCGGGCATCGACACATCGAGGATCACCACATCACAGGGCGTGTCGCGCAGCACATCGAGCGCTGCGGCGCCGTCGGCAACCGCAGTGACGCGGTACCCCTCAAGCCCGAGGGCACGCTCGAGTGAGGTCCGCACGGCGCGGTCATCGTCGGCAAGCACCACATGGGGGCGCTCGGCGGATACGTCAGTGTGCACGTTCGCAGTACAGCAGATCGGGGTGAGAGTTCGGTGAGAATGTGCCGATGGCACCCGACCCACACCCGGTACGCACCTTGGTGCTGGTCGCCTGTGGAGTGGCTCTCGGTGCGCTGACGCGGTGGATGATCACCGAAGCGGATGTCGGGGTGTGGGCCACGCTCGTAGCGAACACAGTCGGCTGCGTGGTGGCCGGGCTGGCTGCTCGTCACCGGCCGGCGCTGCGAGCATTCTGGCTAACCGGAGTTGCCGGCGGCCTATCGACACTGTCCGCTATCGGCGTCGACACCCACATGTTGTGGACCGACGGGCGCGGCACGACCGCTGTGGCCTATGTCGCCGCCACCTGCGCCGCCGGGCTGGGGGCGGTCGCCATCGCACGCACAGCGACAGATCGGGTCGTGTCATGAGACTGATGTGGCTGGTGCCCGCAGTCATCGCCGCTGCCGCGATCGGCGGCGGCCTGCGATATGTGATGGCGCGTGCCACAGCGCGTGGGCTTGATGCGGCGAACCTACTCGGCTGCGCAATTGCGGGCGTCGCTGTCGGCCGCGGGATCACCGACGATGCCGCGACGGTGCTGGTGATGGCCGGATGTGGCTCGCTCACCAGCCTGTCGGCCGTGCTCGTTGACGTGCGGTCAATACATGCGGCGGCGGGTGCTGCCGCACGAATAGTGACCGGTGTGGCCGTGGTGGCCACGGCGGCAATGATCGCTGGCTGATGGCGCGGCGTTACGACGTCGCGAGCACGCGCAGCGGAAGCCGTCGCGGTCCGCGAATCTGACCCACGCTCCACGTGACGTCGCCGTCGACAGTGAACGACGGGAACCGGGCGACGAACTCCTCGATTGCGACCTTCAACTCGAGACGGGCGAGGTTCGAGCCAAGGCAGCGGTGAATGCCGAGTCCGAATGCGCCATGGCGGTTCACCTGACGATCGATTACGAACTCGGTGGCCCGTTCGAACTGCGCCGGGTCGCGGTTTGCCGCGGGGAAGGGCAACAGCACCCAATCGTTTGCCTTCATCGGGCACCCGTGGAAGTCGTGATCTTCTTTCACGAGGCGCGCCATGGTCACCGGCGCGTACGCCCGAAGGAACTCCTCGAGGGCGAACGTCATCACCTCGGGGTCGTTGGCGAGCCGCGACAAATCATCGGGATGAGTGCCGAGGTGCCACAGCGACGAGCCAATAGCCGACCAAGTGGTGTCGATGCCCGCGATCAGCAACAACACGATCGACCCGCGTACATGTTCGTGCGACAACTTGTTGCCGTCGATCTCCACGTTCATCAGATAGGTCGTGAGGTCGTCACGGGGATTGTTGATGTGATCGGTGATCTGTTCGTCGAGGTAGGCATCGAGGAGACCCATGAACTGCATTCGCTCTTCGACCGGTTCGTTGATGCGCTCGAGAACGTCGTGCACGAACCCGCGGAACAACTCCTCGTCTTCGGTGGGGAAGCCGAGCATGCGTGCGATCACGTTCACCGGGATCGACTGCGCGTACTGAGTGGCGCCATCGACGATGGACTCGCCATCGGTGATATCACCCATGCGATCGAGCAGGTCGTTGCACAGGCGACGAACTTCGGGTTCCCACTCGGCGATCACCTTCGGAGCGAACGGCGGCAGCAGCAGGCGGCGCGCGATGTTGTGAAACGGGGGGTCGCTCGTGATGGGTGGGGCGGGCCCCACCGGCGCCTCGATCATGGGTCGACCGGTATTCACCACCACACCCTGAGATGTGAAATGGTCCGTGTCGTAGGCGATCTCATGCACGAATTCGTGACTGAATGGTGCCCACAGACCGCTGTAGCGCTCGCTGCGCGCCATCGGGCACTCGGTGGCTTGGAACTCTGCCCAGATCTCGTGCGCGCGTTCGTTGTACTCGGGGACCGCATGGTCGAAGTCATTCGCCCAGTCCGTGACCGGTCCGTAGAGGTCGGTGTGGGTGTCGTCGATATCGGTCATGGATGTCTCCCGGTGCTGTGAGGGGGTGTCACTCGATGATCTTGATGGCGAACTCTGGACAGTTCGCCTCGGCTAGGCGAGCCTTGTCCTCGAGCTCGACCGGCACCGAACCATCGCCGATCACGACGGCGGTGCCAAAGTCGTCCACGTCGAACAATTCCGGGGCAATGGTGAAACAACGGTTGTGGCCCTGGCAGGTGTCGGTGTCGACTTCGACGCGCATATCCCCACACTACGTGCTCGTCAGGTGACCTGCGACACAGCCCCACTCCGGTCGCGCGCGGCGAGTGCAGATACGATCCTCGCTGTGGCTGCGATGACCTCCGCCGTGCTCATCGCCGCTGAAGGTGACGGCATCATCGGGCGCACCACCGCATGGCTGAGCGACGTCTCCGCTGCGGGCTGGTTCATCGCGGTCATCGCCGTGATCGCTTTCTTCGATTCGGTGGTACCGATCGTGCCGAGCGAGACCACGGTGATCATCGGCGGTGTTGCGGCCGGTGCTGGCGACCAGAACCTGCTGGTAGTCATCATCGCCGGTGCCGTCGGAGCGTTCCTCGGCGACAACGCGGCGTACATCCTCGGCGGCCGCCTGTCGGGCCCAATCAGTCGACGGGCGCAACGCCGAGAAAAACTCGCCAAACGGCTGCAGTGGGCCGAGCGTCAGATTCGTGCCCGCGGAGGCCTTCTGCTGGTGACCGCGCGGTTCATTCCCGGCGGGCGTACCGCGCTCACCGTGTCGTGTGGCATCACCCACCAACCCCGGGCGTGGTTCATGTCGTGGGTGGCGATCGCCGTGGTGATCTGGGCGACATACGCCGCTGTGCTCGGCTCGGTGTTCGGACGGGCATTCCAGGATGACCACACCGCAGCGTTCCTCATCGCATTCGGAACGGCGCTAGCCATCAACGTGGCAATCGAAGCAATCCGCAAGGTGCGTCACATGCGCCGCGCCGCGGGCTGAGATCACGCGGCGGGATTAGCCGCCAAGTCGGCGTGTGAACCCATCGGGGATCAACAAGTCGTTGGCGTCGATGTCGTGCACCGAACCAATCCCCATGCCCAACAGGGTGGAATCAATGCCGTTGCGCAACACATCGAGCACGTTCTCGACGCCGGCTTGGCCATTGGCCGCCAAGCCCCACAGGTAGGCCCGCCCGATCATCACGGCGCGGGCGCCGAACGCGAGGGCCTTCACCACATCTGCTCCGCGCCGGACACCGCCATCGAGCACAACCTCGATGTCGTCGCCCACCGCATCGACGATGGAGGGCAGCACACGAATCGTGGCCGGCGTGCCGTCGAGGTTGTTGCCACCATGGTTCGACACCGAGATCGCGGCGAATCCCGCGTCGACCGCTCGCCGGGCATCGTCCACCCGAGAAATACCCTTGGCCATGCAGGGCCCACCCCAGGTGGAACTGAACCAGGCGAGGTCGTCCCAGCTGGGTTGTGGTGTGCCCATCCACTGGCCATAGGCACCGAAGAATCCCGGCGGGGTTTCACCGGCAGCGACCTGTGCCGGGGTCAACATGTTCGGCGCGGCGAGGTCGGGCAGGGTGCCGCGACGGAGATACCGCCACAGCCACTTCGGCCGCACGATCGCCGATGGGGCGTATCGCGCCATCGTGCGGAGGCTGAAGTCTTCGGGAAGCGGTGGCGAGCCCCAGTCACGACTGTGGCTGAACGACCAGTCGAGGGTGAGGATCACCCCGCGCACACCGGCTGCCCGAGCCCGCTCCATTTGCCCTTCCATCCAATCGCGATCGTTGATCCAGTACATCTGCAAGAAGACGTCACCACCGGCGCCGGCTACCTCTTCCATCGACTTCGACCCGAACGACGACAGTCCCATCGCGATACCTCGCGCCGCGGCGGCACGGGCAACAGCCACCTCGCCGTCGGGGTGAACGGCCTGCACACCGGTGGGTGAAATCAGCACGGGCATCGACACGTCGACTCCCATCACGCTGGTGGCCAGATCGCGCTCGCTGGCACGGTCGGCAACGCGCGGCGCGAATCCAATTTCGCGAAAGGCCGCCTGATTGTCCTCGACGGTGAGGCCTGCCTCACTGCCGGCGATCAGCGCCTGATACACCTGCCACGGCAGGATGCGCTCGGCTCGCCGTTGAGCGACTGCCACCGATTCGAACCACGGATTGCCCACGGCGACAGGGTACCGAGCGCGTTGCCCACGTGCCCGTCCGGCGCAGGAATAGCAACGACACCACGCGGTTGGATCAGCCATGAGTCGTTCCGCTCCACCGCTGGCCACCGTGACCGATGCTGTGCTCGAGGCCAGCGTCATCGGATCATTTTCTGCCATCGGCCCACGCGTCCGTGGCCGCCTGCAGCACTGGGGCCCAGCGGTGGGAGATCTGCACGGACGCACCTACGTCGTAACCGGAGCGACATCGGGTATCGGCCGAGCCGCGGCCACCATGTTGAGTGCCGCGGGCGCCCGCGTGTTCGTCACCGGACGCGACAGTGCGCGCACCGTCCAGGCTGCGACGGAGATCACTGCGGCCGCCGACTCCTCCGAGCCCGGCGTCGAACCAATCGCAGCCGATATGGGCGAACTCGATCAGGTACGCGCCGCCGTCGACGACATCGCGTCACGATGCGATCACCTCGACGGCGTGCTGCATAACGCCGGCGCACTGTCGGCCACGCGTACCGAGTCGTCTGCTGGGGTGGAGTCCACCGTCGCGTCCCAGGTGCACGGGCCATTCCTCGCTACCCATCTCCTCCTCGATCTATTGCGCGCCGCGCCGTCGCCGGCACGGGTGGTCACCATGTCGTCCGGCGGCATGTATGCCGCACCGCTCACCGTTGACGGCCTGCAGATGCCACCCGATTCGTATCGCGGTGCCGAGCAGTACGCGCGCGTGAAACGCGCGCAGGTCACCCTCACCCGCATGTACGCCGAGCGACTCGATCCCACTGGCAGCGACGTCGTGTTCCATGCGGTGCATCCCGGCTGGGTCGACACCCCCGGTGTCGAAGAGTCGCTGCCCCGATTCCATCGGGTGCTCTCACCGGTGTTACGCACCCCTGATGAAGGCGCCGACACCGCCGTGTGGTTGCTCGCCGACGACGGTGAACCCGCGACCACAACCGGCGAGTTCTGGTGCGATCGACGCCAACGCGGCATCCATCGCTTGCCGTCAACTCGTCGCAGCGACACCGCTGATCGGCGGCGCCGGTTGTGGGATGAGGTATGCGCGGCGGTCGGGATCTGAACCACGCGCGCTGATCGTGGGCGGCGCGCACCGATCGCGGGCGACTTAGTGTCCCACCGGTGAGCCGTGATGCACCACCAACTGCCACACGCCGTCGATACGAGCAAACATATTGGTGGCCGCAACGACGACCGGTGTAGGCCCGCCCAGCAGGTTCTCCTCAAGGGTCACCCATGCGACATCGCCGTCGATCGCCACCGCCACATTCGACAAGATGAACTGCAGCCGACCAGGGCCACCGAGGATGCGGCGCCACGATTCGATGACGTGGGCGTAGGTGCGCATGATCGGCCATCCCGGATGGATGCAGACCACGCGATCCGACACTTCCCACACTGCCGCCATGCGCTCGATGTCACGGGCTTCGTGAGCGTCATAGAACTCTTGGTTACGGGCGAGCACGTCAGCAACCGGGCCGTCGGTGGGTGCGCCGTCGGGCAGTGGTGGGTTCACACATCAGCGAACCGCGCGATCTCGCGCATTGTTCCCACCATGTCGGCTTCCCACCATGTCAGCATCGACACGCCAGATCGCTCGGGCGGCGCTCCGCTGCGTAGCGTCGGCGTATGAGCAACGGCCGTCTGTCCACCCTCGATCGGTCAATCGCCGGTCGTGTCGCCATCGTCACCGGAGCCGGGAGCGGCATCGGTCGCGCCACCGCCCACCTGTTCGCCGATGAAGGCGCGCGAGTCGCCGTTGTCGATGTCGTGGCCGACCGTGTTGATGCGGTCGTGGCAGAGATCACCGCGGTGCACGGGCCGAACGCCGCGCACGGTTGGGTGGTCGACATGTCATCGAAAGCGGCCGTCGACGCGTTGCCCGACGCGGTGGTGGCTCATTTCGGCGCACTCGACATTGTGATCAACAATGCCGGCGTCTCGCTGCGGGTCGACTTCGATGCCGATGTCGACGCATTCGACGAGGCGTGGGACACGACGATGGCGGTGAACCTCACCGCCTATGCCCGATTGGCGCGGGCAGCACTTCCCCACCTGGAACGCTCCGACGCGGCCCGCATTGTGTGCACCGCCTCCACTGAAGGTCTCGGCGCCACCGGTCATATCCCCGCCTACAACGCATCGAAGACCGGGGTGATCGGCTTGGTACGTGCTCTCGCGGTGGAGTTGGGGCGGCGCGGTATCACCGCCAACGCGGTCTGTCCCGGACCGATCGACACCGGTATGACCGCCGACATTCCCGGTGAACACAAGGAGATATTCGCGCGCCGTCGAGTACCGATCGGCCGCTACGGAATTCCCGAAGAGATCGCCCATGGCATGTTGAACCTCGTGTTGCCCGCCAGTCGCTACATGAACGGCGTCGTGTTGGCCGTTGACGGTGGCATGACGAGCCGACACACCTGAGTCGGCGACGACGATGGCCACGATGTCCGGCGCGACCGAGATCGACGTCCACAAGTAGTTTCAACATCGATGCTGGTGGGAGCCACCAGCCTGAGGAGGTCATCGTGTACGACGTCATCATCACCGGCGGCACCATCGTCGACGGCACCGGCGCGCCGGCAACCACCGGCGATGTCGCCATCCGTGATGGTGTGATCGTCGAGGTTGGCGCAGTGTCGGGCTCAGCGCGGCGCACCATCGATGCCGACGGTGCCCTCGTCACACCTGGATGGGTCGACATTCACACCCATTACGACGGTCAGGTCTCCTGGGACGACACGATCGATCCGTCGTTCTCAAATGGGGTCACCACCGCGGTGATGGGGAACTGTGGTGTGGGGTTCGCCCCCGTACATCCCGGCTCAGAACGTGAACTGATCGAATTGATGGAAGGCGTTGAAGACATCCCGGGCACCGCGCTGTACGAAGGCATGGAGTGGGGTCGTTGGGAAAGCTTCGGCGAATACATGGATTACCTCTCGACCCGACAGTTCGGTCTTGACGTCGCCGCGCAGATCCCCCACGGTGCCTTACGCGCCTATGTGATGCGCGACCGCGCAGGTGACGACGTCGACGCCACCGCGGAAGAACTGGCGGAGATGTCACGACTGGTGCGTGAGGGCCTTGAAGCTGGCGCGGTCGGGTTCACGACATCGCGGACAGTGGGCCATCGCTCCTTGTGGGGCACTCCGGTGCCGGGCACCTTCGCCGCCGAGGACGAACTGCTGGCCATCGGTGCGGCCATGCACGACGCGCGACGTGGCGTATTCGAGATGATTCCCGCGTCGACGGTGGGCGAACTACGCGCCCTCGGTGGGGAACACAGCACCCAACAGGCCGAACATGCGGTGATGGCTGCGGTGTCGCGCGCATCAGGTCGACCGGTGACATTCACGTTGGTGCAGTCACCAGATTTCCCACCCGATCTGTGGCGCGAGATTCTCACGATGACCGAAGTCGCAAACGCCGACGGTGCGAAGTTGTTCCCGCAGGTGGCGTCGCGCCCCATTGGTTTCCTCACCGGGCTCGGTGGCTATCACGCCTTCATGCGGCGCCCGACATATATGTCGATCGCGCATCTTCCACTGGCCGAACGCGCCCGCGTCATGGCACAACCCGAGGTGCGGGCCGCGATTATGGCCGACAGCGATGTTCGCCCCGAGGCGCCCGGGTCGATGGAGAACGTCTACGGCATGTTCCGCCGGTCAGCTGCGCTGATGTACCCGCTTGACGATCCAATCGATCTCGAGGCGCCACGCGAACGCACCCTCGGCGCAATTGCCGAAGCCGCCGGCATCGACGTGCTCGATGCGATGTACGACTTCTTGATCTCCGATGGTGGGCGGCGATTCGCCTCGTTGAGCACCGCTGATCTACATGCACGCATGGAGGTGCTGCGTGAGATGCAGATGCATCCCGACACCGTCACCGGCCTCAGCGATGCCGGTGCCCACGTCACGTTGATCTGCGATGCGACCATGCCCACCACCCAACTGAGTTTTTGGACCCGTGACCGCCATCGGGGCGAGCAGTTACCGCTGGAACACGTGGTGCATCGCCAAACCCTGCGCAACGCCGAGCTCTACGGGTTCGCCGATCGCGGCGCGATCCGCCCGGGCCTGCGTGCCGACGTCAACGTGATCGACCATGCCCGGGTGCGCGCCGATGCGCCCGTGGCCCACGATGATCTGCCCGCCGGCGGTACCCGTCTGATCCAACCGGTGGTCGGATATCTGGCCACCGTCTGCGCGGGCACCGTCACCCGTATCGACGACACCGACACCGGGGAACGCCCAGGGCGCCTGGTGCGCTCTCAGGCGAACTGACGCTTCCAGCCGTTGAGATAGGTGATCTCCTCGGCTGGTCGTCGTGTTCCCGGCTTGAAATCATCGCCCGTGTAGTAGGCGATCGGGGTCATCGCCACCTGGGTGACAGTGTCGGGAATGCCCAGCAGGTCGGCGGCTTCGGCTTCGTATTGCAGATGCAGTGTGGTCCACGCGGTACCGATGCCGCGGCTGCGTGCGGCCAGCATGAAGTTCCACACCGCGGGCAGCACCGAGCCGTACCAGCCGGCCAACGCACCCTGAGTGCCGGTGACGTCGGGACGCCCGAGGACACACGGAATCAACATGGCCGGCACACGGTCGAGGACCTGGGCGAGATGATCTGACGACGCCATGATCGCACCGGCATCGGTGCGCCCGACTTCGTCGACGGCGTTGCGTTGCGCCGCGATGTAGGGCGCATATGCCCGACGGTACAAATCGGCGATGCCCATCTTCAGGTCGGGATCGTCAACGATCAACCACCGCCACTTCTGCACGTTGCCACCCGCAGGCCCCTGGGTTGCGATGCGAATGCAGTCCAGGATCACCTCGTGTGGAACATCACGATCGAGGTCGAGCCGTTTGCGCACCGCACGGGTGGTGGTGAGCAGGTGGTCGGTCTGGGCAAGGTCGAAACCGGTCATCTCGGCACGGTACCGGCCTGGTGCTCACTGGCCGGAATCCGACGGCGTCGCGCGGCCGCCAGCATCATCACCGAGATCAGCGCACACGCCGAGGCCATCACGGCCGAGGCGACAGGGGTACCGGTCGCGTCGGTGAGGCGGCCCGCCACCACCGGCGCCACGCCCGCGCCGCACGCAGCGGCCAACGAGATCACGCCCATCAGCGTGCCGATCTCGCTCGCGGGCACCACATCGCGAGCAACGATGCCGTCGAGAGCCGACAACGCTCCGATCGACACGCCGGCGATCACCACATACGCCGCTGCCGGCACCGGTGACCCGGCCACCAACAGCACCACACAGGCCACAGCCACCATCAGGCGGGCACCGCCGAGCAGTGTCCACGATCCGGCTCGTCCGAGTGCGCGCCGCAAGGGCAGTCGGCCCGCCAATTGAAACAGCCCGCGCGCACCCGCGAACCCTGCAGCACCCGCGGCGGACAACCCCGCCCAGCGCATAATCGACACTTGGAACACCAGCAGCGTCGACACGGCCGCCATCGCGAAGAACGCGCCGGCGACAAAGCGCACCAGCACCGGATCGGCAGCCGCGCGACGCACCACGTCGCCAACTGGCACGGCCGGTGCCGAGTCGCCACGCGGCACTCGGCGGATCACCCGCGATGCCACAAGGAATGCCACAGCTGCTGCACCGGCAGGAAGTTCGATCGCCAGACGCCAGCCGGCGGTGGCACGAATCGCTTCGGTCACCGGGATCGCGATCGGCGAGGCAAGTGCGCCCCAGATGGTGAGGCGAATAATGCGGGTCAGGCCTGGGTCACTGGTGGCGGCACTGCGTGGTTCATCAGCCGACAACCGCACCAACACCGCTTGGGTCAGGTGGTAAAAGCCCGCGGCGCCGGTCACCCCGCCACCAGCCGCAAACAGAACAACGAATAACCAGCCCTGACCGGCACGACCAGCGAACCCGAGAGTGACGGCCCCAAGAGGGCCAAGTAGTCCCAGCACAATTTGCGGGCCACGACGATCGAGCAGGCGACCGGCCACGGTCGACAACACACCGACGAGAATCTGGGCGATGCCGAATGCGGCACCGAGTGCAGCGGCGCCGAGGCCGAGTTCGACACCGACATCGTCGATGATCACTCCATAGCCGTAGTACCACGAGCCGTACACGCAGATGGTGAGCACGCCCAAGATGTCGGTGATGGGGTCGGCGCCGGGCCACCACTGCGGCAGCGATCGTTGGCGACGAACGGGCTGGCTCACGCGGTGAGTCTGCCATCCGTCGCACATCGCTGTGGGTGCCGCGCTACGGTCGACGGCGTGCAGCAACGTCCGGTGAGCAACGCTCTCGCTACTGCGGTGGGGGCCACCAACGCGTCCGACGGCCTAGCCGGGGATCCGGACTGCATGTCATGCGGGTCGACACTGGCGCAGCGTTGGAGCACCCCGGAGGGCACCGCATGGCTATGTCGAGAGTGCGCCACCCTCCACGGGCTGGGCTGCCCGTGAGTGGCGCGACGTGATCAGGAGAAAAGTTCGGCGAGCATCGGAAGGAATTTCGCCGGTCCGCTGAGCAGCACTGTGGTGAGACAGGTGTCTTCCCAGCGAGGGATCTCGTCGCGGATCTTCTCCGGTGGCCCAACGAGCGCGACGTCTTCCACCATCTTCAATGGAATTGCCGCGGCCGCTTCGTCCTTCTTGCCCTCGAGGTACAGGTCCTGCACTTTGAGCGCAACATCTTCGTACCCCATACGGGCGAACACATCGAAGTGGAAATTCGCGCCCCGGGCGCCCATACCCCCGGCGTAGAGCGCGAGCATGGGCCGCACCATGTCGGCACATTTCTCGGCGTCTTCGCCCGGCACGACCAGCATTGGGGCGGCAACTTCGAAGCGCTCGGCCTTGTTGTCCTCACCAGAGGCTGCAAATCCCTCCGCGAGACGCTCGCGGTAGAAGGCGTCTTCTTTTGGCGAGAAGAACAGCGGCAGCCACCCATCGCAGATTTCGGCGGCAAGCGACACGTTCTTCGGGCCTTCTGCACCGAGATAGATCGGGATGTGGTTGCGCAGCGGATGCACTGTGGAACGCAGTGGTTTGCCGAGCCCGGTGGCATCGGCGCCGTTATAGGGCATCTGCACCTGGTTGCCCTGATAGGTCACTGGGGCCTCACGCGCAACGATCTGACGCACGACCTCGATGTACTCACGAGTGCGTTCGAGCGGGCGTCGATATGACTGGCCGTACCAGCCTTCCACCACCTGAGGGCCCGACACACCGAGACCGAGGATGAACCGACCGTTCGACAGGTGATCCATGGTGATCGCTGCCATCGCGGTTGCCGATGGGGTCCGTGCCGACATCTGCACGATGCCGGTGCCCAGTTGCACCCGCTCGGTTGCCGCACCCCACCACGCCAGGGGCGTGAGTGCATCAGAACCGTAGGCCTCGGCTGACCACACCGAGTCGAAACCGAGTCGTTCGGCTTCTTTGATGCCCTCCAGCGCGCCCTCAGGCGGGCCCGAGGACCAATAGCCGACTGCGTATCCGAGCTTGAACGCCATGGCCGGACACTAACCGAGGCAACGGCTGGCACGTCGTGTGGAGCACAGCGCTGTGCCCGCGGCGAAAATCAATGGCCGCGGGCACCTGCGCGTGTCATGATGACGCCATGTCACGTGCACGCACCATCATCAGCCTTGCGGTGGTTGCCGCTACATCGTTCACACTCGCCGCATGCGGTGGCGACGATGACTCCTCGGGCTCCTCATCGGAATCCTCGGAGCTGGCGGCCCCACTGATTGACGCGCTGGCGGTGGAGTTCGCTGCCGATGCCGAGATGGGCCTCGACGCCACCGAGGCCGAGTGTTTCGCCACCCGTTTCGTCAACGCGATCGGCGCAGAAGAGCTGATCGCTGCAGGCCTCACCGCCGACGCATTGGACCTCAGCGACGACGAGATGCTCGCCGACATGAGTCTCAACGATGATCAAGCAAACGGCCTGGCCGATCTGCTCCTTGATGGTGAATGCATCTCTGCAGTCGACATGCTGCTCGGTGACCCCGACATGAGCGAGGGCATGACCGCCGAGCAGGCCACCTGCATGTCCGAGGCGTTCACAGCGAGCGAATCAGTCCGCGAGGTGATGGTGGCAAGTTTCCTCGGCGAAGAAGTTGACGAC
Organism: Ilumatobacteraceae bacterium; assembly: GCA_017859395.1. Taxonomy (GTDB): domain Bacteria; phylum Actinomycetota; class Acidimicrobiia; order Acidimicrobiales; family Ilumatobacteraceae; genus Casp-actino5. The sequence goes on from JAFMNE010000007.1 coordinate 71,409, forward strand.
GCCACCGGCATGGCCATGTTCGGCGAGTTGATGATGATTATGGGGAACTGCGGCCTCGAGATGTGAGCCGCCAACGT
>JAFMNE010000035.1 GCA_017859395.1 Ilumatobacteraceae bacterium
AGGCAATGCCGGCAGATTTACAGTCTGCTCCCTTTGGCCGCTCGGGCACCGACCCATATGTCGGCGACGCATCGTACCGGCGTCGCCAGCGTTCACACCCGGGTACGGTGTGACTATGCCCAGTTTTGACATTGTCTCCGAAGTGGATGCCCAAGAGGTGCGCAATGCGGTCGACCAGGCCCAGCGCGAGGTGAGCACCCGTTTCGACTTCAAGAACACGAACTCGACCATCGAACAGAACGACATGGTGATCACCCTGCATACGGTGAGCACCGATCGACTCGATGCACTGCGCGTCGTGCTCGAGGAACGTCTCGTGAAGCGGGGCGTCTCACTGAAAGGCGTGGAGTACGGCGATGTCGCCGACGCCACCCAGAACACTGTGCGCCAGGTTGTGACCATCAAGGTCGGCATCTCATCGGACAAGGCCAAAGAGATCAACAAACTGATCAAGGCCCAAGCGCCCAAGGGTGTGAACTCTCAAACCCAAGGGGATTCGGTGCGAGTGACCGGCAAGAAACGCGACGACCTGCAGGCCGTCATCGCCTTGTTGAAGGGTGCCGATCTCGGCATTCCCCTGCAGTTCAATAACTTCCGCGACTGATTGCGGCGGGGTCGTGCGGACCCCTCAATCCTCCGCCGGTGCCTCTAACGCGCGCTGTTGCAGTTCCGAGACCACTGAGGCATCCGCCAGTGTGGTGGTATCGCCGAGGTCGCGTCCCTCGGCAACATCGCGCAGAAGGCGGCGCATGATCTTGCCCGACCTCGTCTTGGGAAGGTCGGGGGTGAAGAAGATTGCCTTCGGCTTCGCGATCGCTCCGATCTCAGTGGCCACATGGTTGCGCAACGTGGTGACGTCGACATCGGCGCCGCCGCGCAGCGACACGTAGGCAACGATCGCCTGGCCCGTCGTATCGTCGGTGGCACCGACCACGGCGGCTTCCGCCACCGCCGGATGCGACACGAGTGCCGACTCGACCTCGGTGGTCGAGATGCGATGACCCGAGACGTTCATCACGTCATCGACGCGACCGAGCAGCCACAGGTACCCGTCATCGTCGAGTCGAGCACCATCACCGGCGAAGTATCGGCCCTCGAACCGACTCCAGTAGGTATCAACGAAGCGCTGTGAGTCGCCCCAGATGCCGCGCAACATTCCCGGCCACGGCTGGGTGAGTGCAAGGTACCCACCACCGTGGGTGACGACCTGTCCGGCATCGTCGAGCACCTCCGCGCTCACCCCCGGCAAGGCGAAGGTGGCGGACCCCGGCTTGGTCGTCGTCTCCCCCGGTAGCGGCGAGATCATGATCCCACCGGTCTCGGTCTGCCACCAGGTGTCGACGATCGGGCAGCGGCCCTGACCGATATGCGTGTGGTACCACATCCACGCCTCGGGATTGATCGGTTCGCCGACGGTCCCGAGGAGACGCAACGACGACAGATCATGAGCCGCTGGTTCCTCGGCACCCCATTTCATAAAGGTCCGAATCGCGGTGGGTGCGGTGTAGAAGATCGTCACCCCATAACGCTCCACGATGTCCCAGAATCGATCGTTGCCGGGGTGATTGGGCACCCCTTCGTACATCACCTGTGTGGCGCCATTGGCCAATGGGCCATACACGATGTACGAGTGGCCGGTGATCCAGCCCACGTCGGCGGTGCACCAGTACACATCGTCGGGGCGAAGGTCGAACACATAACGATGTGTGTAGGTGACATGGGTGAGGTAGCCACCGGTCGTGTGCATGATCCCCTTCGGCTTGCCGGTGGTGCCCGACGTATACAACAAGAACAGCAGGTCCTCAGCATCCATGCCCTCGGCAGGGCACGACGGTGGTGCCTCCTCCATCAGGTCGTGGTACCAGTGGTCGCGACCGGACTGCATCGTCACCTCGTTGCCACCGCGACGCACCACCACCACGTGCTCGATCGACGGTGTGGTTGCGAGGGCTTCATCGGCAGCCGGCTTGAGCGCGAACACCTCACCGCGTCGGTATCCGCCATCGGCGGTGATCAGCACCTTGGCCTCTGCATCGTTGATCCGATCGGCCAACGATTGTGAGGAGAAGCCGCCGAACACAACCGAATGCACCGCACCGATGCGTGCACACGACAGCATCGCCACCGCCGCTTCGGGAATCATCGGCAGGTAGATGTTGACCCGATCGCCTTTCGCCACACCCAGCGAGCGCAGCACATTTGAGAACCGCTCCACTTCGGCAAGGAGGTCGGCATAGGTGATCGTGCGCGTATCGCCGGGTTCGCCCTCCCAGTGGATGGCCACCCTCGAGCCATGCCCCGCAGCCACATGACGGTCCAAGCAGTTCTCGGCCACGTTCAGACGGCCGCCGTCGAACCAGCGCGCGTTGGGAACTTGCCACTCGAGGACGCGGCTCCATGGTTCCTGCCAGGTCAATAATTCAGATGCCTGCCGCGCCCAGAACGCCTCGGGGTCGGCGAGTGCCTCGGCGCGCATGGCCCCATCGGTGACGGCCGCACCGGCCACGAAATCTGCGGGCGGTGGAAACCGACGATCCTCATGTCCGAGTGCGTCGATCGTGTCGCCATGTGCATCGCTCATGATGTCCCCCTGCTCATGATGTCTGATGACCGTTCACCCGATCACCAACCTCGATGGTAGGCGACGACGATGGTGATGACCCGCGTGGGCAGGTCGTGACCGCTGCGCGTGTCCGGCCGTGTCAACCGCTAATGCCAGCCATCAAAGTTGAGAACAGATCAGGTGTGTGGGGATGCTGCGCACCCCCACACACCCGGAGGAGGTGACCTCAGTGCCGCCGACGCCGTTCGGCGATCGCGACGGCGCATCCGCCGAGCACGACTCCCGCCGTGACCCACACGAGGTCGAGGAAAGTGGTCACCGCTCATGACACTAGTCATACTTTCTCAGCGGGCCCACACCGGTCTCCACAATGACTCCGGCCGGTCAGATACTCGATGGGCTAGGCCGACCCTCCGACACCGCGCCACTCCACGACATCGAAACCGCCCACTCCCGCCGGATCTACCAACGCCTCGGCCTCGCTGATACGCGACCTCATCCGTAGAGCGCGCAGATCGGGAGCCGCTGCCGACTCTTCCCACAGCCGGCGACCCTCGGCTACGAGGTCATCGATGCCGTGGAGGGCTAACCACTGTGCTTGAGACCGCACCGCGTCAGCAACCGGCAGTTGGTCCAATGGTGGCTCACACGTGATGTCCTGCTCGCCCGGGTCCGCGAGATAGTGCCCGCCACGTTCGTGTGCCCGGTAGGTGCGCAACCACTCACGCCACGGCCGCATGGCAAGCCCCTCCGTGGTTGGCGCGAAATAGTCCACCGCCACGAACACACCATCGAGACGCCCGACAACATCGCGAACGAACGCCGCTGCCCGATCCACCAGCGGGACGCGGGCCCCATGGGGTGGTGCAGTCGGCAACACCGACGGCACTGGATCGAAGGGCGCCGAGAGAACCTCGGAGGATCCACTGCCCTCGTCGACCACATATGCCTCACGCCACGCGCCATCGAAGACGGCCAACCGAAACGGCACGTTGTCGAGGAGTTCGTTGGCGATGACAACACCGCGCAACACACCATCGGGCAGCGCAGCCACCGATGTCACTCCATCGGGGTGCGTCTCACGCTGCGCGACCGACACTTCAACACAGGTGTACGCAAGTGCGGCGGCACAATTCGGGTCGGCGGCCAATACCGCACGCGCCAGGGTGCCCGGACCTGCACCCACCTCGTACACGCAAAATTCGTCGGGTCGGCCCGCCCGCGCCCACTCCGCATCAAGAAAGCGCGCCACAACCGCACCGAACAGCGGCCCGATCTCCGGCGATGTGATGAAGTCGCCTCGGCGTCCTGCCCGCCCCGTCGAGGTGTAGAACCCACCATCGCCGTACAGGGCCCGCTCGACGAAGACGTCGAAGGGAACCGGGATGCTCACCGGCTCAGAGGCCGAAGGCGCCAGTTAGGTCTGGCAAATCGGCGAAGCGCAGCACCAAGCCCGGCAGGATGCCGAGCAGCAGCGTGCCGCCAGCGGTGATACCCAACGCCAGCGCCACCGGCTGCGGGGTCACGATCGGGCTCGTATCGCCATCGGGAGCAGGGGCCATCCATACCTGACGCAACACGCGCATGTAATAGCCCGCAGCGATCACGGTGTTCACCGCTGCGATCACAGCGAGCACATACGCGGCATCGGTACCCGCATCGATCAGCGCCCGGAATGACTGCAGTTTCGCGATCCAGATACCCAGCGGCGGGATGCCGGCCAGCGACGCCATGAAGATCGTCATCAGAACGCCGAGTGCCGGCGCGTACGACATGAGGCCACCGAACGAGGTGATCTCGCCGCTGCCGGTGCGTCGCGCAACCGAGATGATCACAGCGAACGCACCGAGGTTCGAGAACGCGTAGATCAATAGATAAATCACGACCGCTCGCAATGCCGACTCGGCGGCACCGTCAGAGATGAACGCCAGCGGCATGAGAATGAATCCACCCTGGCTCACCGACGAGTACGCCAGCATGCGCACGATGTTCGTCTGGCGCAAAGCGATCACGTTGCCGATGGTCATGGTGAGCGCCGCCAGCACCCAGATGAGCGGTCCGTGCACCTCGCCGGCCCCGTGCAGACCGAGATAGAGCACGGTCAACAGCGCAACGAAACCAGCCGCCTTCGATGCCACCGACAAAAACGCGGTGACCGGCGTGGGGGCCCCTTCGTAGGTGTCGGGTGCCCACGTGTGGAACGGCACAGCAGAGATCTTGAACCCGAACCCGGCGATGACGAACACCACAGCCAACACCTGCATCGGACTGAGATCGCCGGTGAGCGCCGCGCCGATCTCGGTCAGCTTCGTCGACCCGGTGGTGCCGTAAAGGAAACTCATCCCGTACAACAACACACCGGATGCGAACACACCGAGCAGGTAGTACTTCACGCCGGCCTCATTGCTGCGCGGGTCACGCTTGCGCCACGCGGCCATCATGTAGGCCGGGATCGACAGCAGTTCCAGCGCCACGAACACGCTCAACAGGTCACGGCTCGAGGCCATCATCACCATGCCGAGGACACTGACCAGCATGAGAACATAGAACTCACCCTGGTAGTACCCGCCCTCTTCGAGTTCGGTCTGGCTCATCAGCACGACCACGTAGCCGACGAGAAGGAACAGGCCCTTCAACACAAGTGCGTACTCGTCGACCACATATCGGCCGTCGAATATCGCATCGCGGACGTCATCTCCGATCACTGCCAATGTGACCACCGGAATGAATGCACCGACCATCACGAAGCCGGTGAGGGTCGCCATGGCCCACTTCTTAGAGTCGTCGAGCCACAGGTCGATGAACAGCACCAAGTTGATACCAACGACCAGCACCAATTCAGGGGCGATCGCATGCCAGTCGATCGTGGGGGCCACCCACGCCTGCGCCAGCACCGAGCTCAACAGGCTGCTCACGGGATGCCCGCCCCCACCTGCTCAACCAGGGCTGTCACGGCCGGGTCCATCACATCGAACATCAACTGCGGGTACACACCAAACAGCACGATGGCCACCAGGAACGGCGTCCACGCCACCCACTCGATCGGGGTGACATCGTGGATGTGCACGTCGTGGTGCTCGCCGTCGACACCGGCGCCAACCGGATGCGGCGTGGCGGTGAACTCGGGGTTCGGCCGGCCGAATGCGGTGCGCTGGTAGAGCCACAGCAGGTATGCCGCGGCGAGCACGGTGCCGAGCGCAGCGATGACCATCAGCGTGCGGTACAGGCCAACGCTGAGACCGAAGTTCGGGTTGTAGGCCGACAAGATCGCCGGGAACTCGCCCCAGAAGCCGGCCAGGCCGGGCAGGCCAAGCGATGCCATGGCCGAGAAGCCGAGGATCCAACCGAGGCGCGGCATCTGGATCAACAGACCCGACAACCGCTTGATCTCCAAGGTGTGGTAGCGATGCTTCACCGACCCGGCGACGAAGAACAACATGCCGGTGATCAGACCGTGGGCCACCATGCCGAACAGGGCAGCGTTGATGCCGAATTCGGTGAGGGTTGAGATGCCGAGCATCACGAAGCCCATGTGCGCCACCGAGCTGAACGCGATGAGGCGCTTCATGTCGGTCTGGGCGAGACAACCGAGCGCGCCATAGATAATGCCGATGACCGCGAGGATGCCGATGACCGGTGCCCACGCCTTGGCACCCTGGGGCAGCATCGGGATGGCGATGCGCACGAAGCCGTAGGTGCCGAGTTTCAACAAGATGGCCGCAAGGATGACCGACCCCTGAGTTGGCGCCTGCGTGTGCGCATCGGGCAGCCACGTATGGAACGGAAACATCGGCACCTTGACCGCGAAACCGATGAACATGCCCGCAAAGATCCAGATCTGCACATCGCGATCGACGAGTGCGCCCGCCTCGGCGAGATGAGCGAAGGAGAACGACGCCGCACCGGTCTGGAAGAACAGCGCCAAGAACGCCACCAGCATCAGCGCCGACCCGAACATGGTGTACAAGAAGAACTTGAGCGAGGCGTACTGGCGCTGCTCTCCGCCCCACACACCGATCATGAAGTACATCGGCAGCAAAACCACTTCGAAGAACACGAAGAACAAGATGAGGTCCTGGGCGATGAACGATCCAGCCATACCGACCTGAAGGATCAGCATCAACATGATGAACGGCTTGGGGTTGCCCGCGTCGGGCATGTTGTCCCAGGTGTAGATCATCACCAGGAACGTCACCGCCATCGACAAGAAGTAGAGCGGCAGGCTGATGCCGTCGAGTCCGATCGTGTAGTTCGAACTGATGACGCTGATCCACTCGCTGTCGACGAAGAACTGCAGTTTGTCACTCTGATCGAAATCGAAGCGCAGCAGCGTCAGAATACCGACGGCGAGTGTGGCCGCCGAGGTCACGATGCCGATCTGCTTGTGGGTGCGCTCCTCGCTTCCGGGGATGAAGAGCATGAGCAGGACACCGACGAGCGGCAGAAATGTGCCGACCGAGAGGATCCAGGTGTCGTTGGTAATGGTGTTCATGGTGATGCGACCCTTGGCGTTGCTGGCTCAGATATTGACGAGGATGAGGACGATGGCACCGACGGTGGCGGCGCCAAACAGCAGGGCACCGTACTGGTTGACCCGGCCGGATTGGATGGACTGTGCGGCGTGGCCGGACTCGCTGGCAACGAGACCTGACGCGTTCACCGCACCATCGACCACACGTTGGTCGACATTGCGATACACCCACTCGCCGGTGCGCCGACCACCGCGGCCGACACCGTTCACCACACCGTCGAGAATGTTCTGGTTCACCCAGTACGCCGCGGCGGCGATCGGGTGAGCAACGGCACGAACGATGACCCGTTCATACAGATGGTCGAGGTAGTACTTGTTGACGAGGAACGTATGCCCCCAACGGGCCGGGGCGAACTTGCTGGTGAGACCGGCGAAGGGGTTACGACGACCGCCGAACACACCCATACACATCCATGCACTCGCCAAAATGCCGAACGCCACCAGCAGGATCGACGGCGCGGCCTTGCCCCAGGTGAACTTCGCATGGTTCAACTTCGGCGCGTAGCAAATGGTGCCAGCCTCGGGTGTGGTGTACCCGCAGCCCTCGCTGTAGCCCTCTTCGGCCATTGGCGCCGCGAAACCCAGTGCTGCGGACTCGCTGTGATCGTCACCGCCGTACCCGTCAGAGGAATACTCATCCGTCACGACAGCTGCGCCAACCGGTTCGACCCAGTCCGTGAAGTAGTGGGTACCGACCGCGGGGGCGTTGAGATATCCCGACCCGATGGCAAGCACCGCCAGGATTACAAGCGGTGCCGTGATGCGCCACGGCGACTCATGCGGGCCATGGGCTCCGTGATCATCGTGGCCGTGTGCATCGTGGCCGTGTGCATCATGACCATGGGCATCGTTCGTGTCATGGCCATGGTCATCGTGGGTGTCGTGACCGGCGGCATGCGCAGCGCCGTGGGCATCGTCATGTGCATCGTCGTGATGTTCCCCGGCCGCTGCACCACGTGGCGTCCCAAAGAACGTCAGGTAGGTCGCCCGGGTCATGTACGCCGCTGTCATCGCCGCGCCGATCAGGCCCACGTAATAGAAGAGGTTGTACCCGTTGTTGTGGGCATTGTCGATGATCTCGTCCTTCGAGAAGAAGCCCGAGAAGAACGGAATGCCGCACAACGCTGCGGTGGAGATCATCCATGTACCGGCCGTGATCGGCATCTTTCGCCACAGCCCGCCCATGTCTTTCTTCATGTCGAACGAGTGGTGCGACCCTGAATGCGAAATTGACCCGGCCGCGAGGAACAAGCAGCACTTAAAGAACGCGTGCGTGAAGATGTGGAACACCGCCGGCAGCCATGCGCCCACACCGAGCCCGAGCATCATGTACCCCAGCTGCGACACCGTGGAGTAGGCCAGCACCTTCTTGATGTCGCTCTGCACGAAGGCCAATGCGGCCGCGGCGATCACGGTGATGCCACCGATCACGGCGATCAGGTTGATATTGGTCGAGCCGATGTCGAAACCGATGAAGAACACCGGGTACACGCGGGCCACCAAAAACACACCCGCCACGACCATGGTCGAGGAGTGCAGCAGCGACGACACCGGCGTGGGGCCTGCCATTGCGTCCGGCAGCCAGGTGTGCAGCGGGAACTGACCCGACTTGCCGATCGCCGCGATGAAGAGGGCGACGCCGCCCCAGAGCAACACACTGTCGGAGGCTTCGCCCGACAGCGCCCAGCCCGAGATCGCCTGGATTGAGAAACCGTTCGACCCGTTGTCGACCGCCCATTGGTTCGCGCCGAAGAAAATGATCGCGGTGCCGACCAGCAGGCCGACATCACCAACCCGAACGGTGAAGAACGCCTTCAGAGCCGCGCGCGAGTTGGCCTGCTCTTCCCACCAGTGACCGATGAGCATGAACGAGCACAAGCCCATGATCTCCCAGCCCAGGATCAACTGGATCATGTTCTCGGCGAGCACCATCACCAACATGCCCGCAGAGAACAAGGTCAGCGCAGCAAAGAAATGGGTGTAGCGGCGGTCGCCCGAGACGTACTCGGTGGAGAAGATCTGCACCAGCAGAGAGATGAACGTCACGAGCAACAGCAGCATGATCGCCAGACCATCGATGTGCTGGCCGAAGCCAAACTCAAGCCCGCCCGACTGCCACCAAGTCCACGACCTGATCACCGGCTCGACGTAGGTCTCCGTGCCCGCCTCTGACGCCGACGGGAAAATCGACCGAGCAAAACCGAATACACCGGAGATCGGGCCGGCATATTCACCACCGCCGGCGGATGAGACACGGTCGATCCACTGGTAGGTGGCACCGATCGCCAGCACGAGCGACGCCCCAATCGATGCGATGCCAATCTCGCTGCCCTTGGCCGGCAGTCGCTTGCCCAGCGCGATGATCAGAACAAAACCGATCGCCGGGATGATTGGAATCAGCCAGGCGTTCTCGAGGAACCAGCCGGTGGTGAGTGTGGCAGCAGTCATCGTCAGCCTCGCATCGTCGACAGTTCATCGAGGGCGATCGATCGCCGGTTCCGATAAATCATGAGCACCATCGCGAGGCCCACGCCGACTTCGGCAGCCGCCACCGCAATCACATACAACGCGAAGACATGGCCCTCAGCGGAGTTGTTCATCAATGCAAACGCGATGAGGTTGACGTTCACCGCATTCAAGATGAGTTCGATCGACATCAACACGGCGACCGCGTTACGTCGTGCCAACACACCAAACACACCGAGGCCGAACATCACGGCGCCGAGCAGCAAGAAGTTCACCGCATACATATCGAGCCTCAGTCCTTCCTCGCGAGGACGATCGCCCCGATAGCTGCGGCAAGAAGCACGAACGACAGCGCCAGGAATGGCACGAGACCCTCGCGTAGATAGATGTCGCTGATGGCCTCGGTGGGCATCACCGTCTCGGGTTCGGCGATGGTCGATGAACCGTACTCGTCGATGATGACCCACGCCATCACGCCGACCAGAGCCAGAGCAACCGGGATGCCCATGGCCCAGTTGCGGTTGTTCAGATCACCTTCAGCGCCGATGGTGGCGCGGGTGAGCATGATGCCGAACAGGAACAGGACCATCACCGCACCGATGTACACCATCACCTGGGACACGGCCACGAACTCGGCGGCGGCAAGCACGTACTGAGCGGCGACGCCACCGAGCACGGTCACCAGCCACAAAGCAGCGTGCACAACATTCCGGGTGCTCACCACGCGGAGTCCCGCGTACACCATGATCGCGGCGATGATGTAGAAGCCCACGTTCTGGGCCACGTTCACGTCGGCAGCGATCACTTCTTCTTCTCCGCTCCGGCCTCGAGTTCGGGTGCCTCGGGCACCGTCTCCATCCATTCACCGAGCTTGGTCTTGTCGTGTAGGAGATCGGCGATACGCGGCTCGGAGTACTCGTATTCAGGGCTCCAGAACAGGGCGTCGAACGGGCAGACCTCGACGCAGATCCCGCAGTACATGCACAGCGCGTAGTCGATGTCGAAGCGGTCGAGGTGGTTGACCTGTCGCGGCTTGCCGCCGGCGCGACGTGGCGGAGCCAACTGCTTGTGACCTTCGATGTAGATGCACCAATCGGGGCACGAGCGTGCGCAGAGCATGCATGCGGTGCAGTTGTCCTCGCGAAGCGCAATGACGCCACGAGCCCGAACGGGCGGAGCTTCCTTCGCGTGCGGGTACTGCACGGTGTCGGCACCGTCACGCACTGTGCGCCCGAGCGTCCCCATCGTGACGCCCAGGCCCTTGATCAAACCGGGGATCTTCGGCATCAGACCGCCACCTTCACGATCGCCGTCAGGGCGATGTTGGCCAATGAGATCGGGATGAGCACCTTCCACGCGAAACGCTGGAGCTGGTCCTCACGGAACCGCGGGTAGGAAAAGCGCACCCACATGATGATGCCGGTGAGCACCAGCATCTTGGTGAACATGATCAGCGGGCCGCCGATGTTCATCCAGTTGTCGACATCGTCGAGCCCCTCCCAACCGAACCAGGAGAACGGCACGCCCCAGCCGCCGAGGAACAGCACCGACGCGATGAAGGCGAACACACCAGCGGTGGCGAACTCACCGATGAAGAAGATGAGGAAGCGGAAGCCCGAGTACTCGGTCATGTAACCCGAGACCAACTCAGATTCAGCGATCGGCATGTCGAAAGGTACCTGGGTCAACTCGGCCTGCACCGCGATCATGAACACCAAGAAGCCAACAAACTGGGTAAGGACAAAGGGAAAGCCCACTCCGTCCCAACCGAAGATCGAGCCCGAGTTCTGCGCAACAACGATGTCTTGCAAGTTCATCGACCCGGCTTGGATCACCACACCGACAACTGCGAGCACCATCGGCAATTCGTAGGCGATGAGCTGGCCGGCGGCACGCAACCCACCGAGCAAGGAGTACTTGTTCGCACTGGACCACCCGGCGACCAAGATGCCGATAACCGACACCGAACCGATAGCCAAGGCGTAGAACACGCCCGCGGAGAAGTCGACGAAGTAGGCATCGGGGCCAAAGGGCACTACGACCACCAACAAGAACGTCGACAACAGCACGATGATCGGCGCCAACTTGTAGATCCGGGCGTCGGCCTCGGCAGGCACGATGTCTTCTTTCTGTAGCCACTTGCCCACCTCGGCAAAGAGCTGCATCGACCCGAACGGCCCGGCCTCCATCGGCCCGAGGCGGCTCTGCATGAACGACATCATCTTGAACAGGAACAGATACACGATGGTGCCCGCTGGCAGCAGCACCGCGACGATGCCGCCGAGCACGCGCAGCAGTGACTGTCCCCAATACGGGATTTCAACAGCGAGGAGCGCGCTCACCGGTCAATGTCTCCGAGAATGAAATACAGGCTCGCCAAAATGGTGATGATGTCGGGCACGTACACGCCCTTCAGCACCCAGGGCGCAATCGACATGTTGTTGAACGACGCCGAGCGGATCTTCACCCGGAACGGACCGAGGTCGCCCTTACTCACGACGTAGTACCCCATCTCGCCGAGGGGGTTCTCCGTGGAAACCCAGGCTTCGCCCTCGGGCACCTTGATGATGCGGGGCACCTTCGCCATCACCGGACCAGCCGGGATGGTGTCGAGGAGTTGGTCGACGATCTTGGTGGATTCGCGCACCTCTTGGAGCCGCACCCAGCATCGCGCCCATGAATCACCGTCGGGGTGGGTCCACACCTTCCAGTCGACCTTGTCCCATGCCATCGGCAGGCTCTGGTCGCGGCGCAGGTCCCACTCCACTCCTGAGGCGCGCAGGTTCGCACCCGACAGCCCGTATTGCAGAGCGATGTCGGACGGAATCACACCCACGCCACGCATCCGGCTCTGGAAGATCTCGTTGCCGAAGAGGAGGTCGTCGATCTCGTCGCAGAAGCGGCGCAGTTTCTTCATGACCTGCTTGGTCTCGTCGATCCAGCCCTTGGGCAGATCGTCTTTCAGGCCACCGATACGGTCGAAGTTCGGGTGGAAACGACCGCCGGTCGCTCCTTCGATCAGATTCAGCACGTATTCGCGATCACGGAACGCCATGAAGACCGGCGTCACCGCGCCCATCTGCACTCCGAGGTCGCCGAGGAACAACCCGACGTTCGCAATACGCGACAGTTCGAACAAGATGGTGCGGATGTGCTGGGCGCGTGGCGGCGCCTCGATGTCCATCAGCTTCTCTGCGGCCAAAATGAACGGCACTTCGTTGGCGAAACTGCCGAGCCAGTCGATGCGGTTGATCAACGAAGTGACCTGCGGGAAGGTGCGCACCTCGGTGAGCTTCTCGTAGCCGCGGTGCATGTAGCCCGCCGACGGCTCAGCCCACACCACCTGCTCGCCGTCGAGGCGGGCGATGATGCGCAGCGTGCCGTGCGTGGCCGGGTGCTGCGGGCCGATGTTGAGGGTCATACCCTCGGTCTCCAACTCGACGTTCAATCGCGCATCCGCGGCTTGAGCGGCAATGTAGGAGAGTTGCTGGCGTTCGCTGAGCATCGTCATGATGTGGCGCCTCCGTCCGTCTCCCCCGTTGCGTTGTCGTCTGCGGTACCGCCCTCGGCCGCCTCGTCTTTCTCCGGCATCGGTTCAACGTCGACGATGCCCGGCCATGGCTTCACCATGCGCGCCAGCAACGGGAAGTCTTTGCGCAGGGGATGACCCTCGAAATCACCCGGCAAGTACATCTTGCGCGGATCTGGGTGGCCGATGAATGCAATGCCGAACATCTCAGCGGTTTCACGCTCGTGCCAGTTTGCGCCGGCGTACACCGGTACCCACGTCGGCATCGCCAACGAACCGTCAGCGGCTTCGGGAACGTCCGCTTTCAAGGTGACGCCAACATGGCGTTGGGGATCGACCACGCGGGCCAACAACTGGAAGCGCGTGTCACCACCGGTGTACCCGGAGCGCATCTCGTCGACGGTGTCGTCGCCATCGTCGTCCGCGCTGGGGTCGTCCTCGCCGCGTCCATACGGGGACGGCATCCAGTCGATCGCCGACAGGAAACAGAAATAGGTGAACCCACGGCGGTGCAGGGCCTGACCGGCCGCCACCCACGATTCGGCGGCGACCCGTACCCACACATCGTCGCCCGACACCACATGGGAATCGACGACGCCATCGCCGAGATCAGAGGTCAATGCGGCAACGATGCCGTCGCGCAACTCGTCGGGCGACGCGGATGCTTCAACGTCGGTGTCACTCAATGGGACCACCGCCGACCACGATTGGCTCCGCTGCATCACCACGCTGCAGCGGTGTGAACTCGTCGCCGCGCCACTTGGCTGCCATGTCCTCGTTCTTGATGCGCTGCTGCAACAGCACCACACCCTCGAGCAAGGCCTCTGGCCGCGGTGGGCAACCCGGCACGTAGACGTCGACCGGAATGATCTGATCGACACCTTTCGTGACGGAGTACGAGTCCCAGTAGGGCCCGCCACAGTTCGCACACGACCCCATCGAGATCACGTACTTGGGCTCGGGCATCTGCTCATAGAGACGCCGAATGGAGGGGGCCATCTTGTCGGTGACCGTGCCGGAGATCACCACGAGGTCGGCCTGCCGCGGGCTTGCCGGCAACGGGATGACACCGAGGCGCATCACGTCGTAACGAGGCGAGCCGAACGCCGCACCCATCTCGATGGCGCAGCAGGCAAGACCCCACTGATACACCCACATCGAGTACGAGCGACCCAGGTTGAACAGCTTTGTGAGCGGCCGCGGGAGGCGGCCCCGGTCGACTAGACCCATCGCAGGAGCCCTCGTTTCCATGCGTAGAACAGACCATCGAGCAGCAAGAAGATGAACAGCAGCATGACGACGAGGCCAAACGCGCCGTACCGCTCAATCGAAGCTGCCCACGGAAAGATGAACACGGCTTCCACATCGAAGATCACGAACAGCAGCGCGAACACGTAGTAGCGCACCTGGCTCTGCGACCAGCCCATGCCGACGGGGTCTACACCGGACTCGTAGGCGATCAGTTTTTGGGCATTGGGACGCGACGGCCGAATGGCGGCCGCGATGCCCAGTAGAAGGCTCGCGAGCACGATGGCCGCGAGGCCGAACCAGACCACGTTGAGGTAATCCCGCAGGAACAGCGACATCGTTGTCCGAGGCTACCAGTCGCCGTCGCAGGTGTCCCAAACCCTAGGGTGCGATGTCGTGACCCCTCACACCCACCGGCGGATCCTTCCGCTCGTATTCGTGTCGACTCTCACCGGAATCATGGGCAACAGCCTCGTGGCTCCACTCATCCCCGACATCCTCGACACCTTCGATCGTTCCGATGCCGCGGCTGGTCCTTTGGTCGCTGCGGCCTCCCTGCCGGGCATTGTGCTGGCCCCAGTGATCGGTATCGCCGCCGATCGGCTCGGCCGTCGACCGGTGCTCGCAACCTGCCTCGCGATCTTCGGCCTGGCGGGAATCCTCACCGCCTTGGCACCGAATTTTGGGCTGCTGTTAGCCACCCGCTTACTCATGGGTGTGGGCTCAGCGGGTCTCGTCAACTTGGCTGTCGTGCTCATCGGTGACCACTTCGACGACGAGCGACGCACGATGTGGATCGGCCGCAACGCCGCGGTACTGACCGTTGGTGTTGCGGTCATCCCGCTGTTCAGTGGAATAGCGGGGCAACTCGTGGGGTGGCGTCTCACCACCGTGGGGTACACCGTGGGATTTGCCGGCGCGTACCTCGCTCTGCGGGTGCTCGACGGGGAAGCACCGCGGGCGGTCACACCACTGAGCGATCAACTGTCGGGGATCGGCACAGCCCTGCGAACCCCGGTGATCGCCACCACCTTGTTGGTGGGCACGCTGACGTTCGCGATCATCTTCGGTGTGTTCCTCACGGCCATGCCGACCCATCTCGAAACCCGTTTCGACCTCTCATCGGGCTGGCGTGGGGTGCTGATCGGTGTGCCGGCCATCACGGCTGCCGCCACCGGCTTCAATCTCGGACGCATCCGACACGTGGTCGATATTCGTGTGGTGCTGGTAACCAGTGCCGCCACCTGGGTTCTGGGTATGGCCCTCATCGGGGCAACCGGTGCGCTGGCCGTGCTAGTGATCGGTGCGCTCTTCTACGGCGTCGGCGAGGGTGCGCTGATCCCCAACCTTCAAGAGGTGGCCGTGGCCGCTGCCCCACCCGAACATCGCGCCGCTGTCGTGGCGACATGGGTGGGTTTCGCCCGACTCGGCCAGACATCGGGACCGCTGCTGGCCGGCGTGCTGTTGTCAGCATCGGGTGCACCAGCAGTGTTCTGGGCGGGGTCGATTGCGTCTGCTGCGGCAATGCTGGTCTTCGTCCTTGGCCCAATCGGACGACCGCGAACTACGGTGGCTACATGATCCTGCGAGGACTTCATCGCGTTGATGACGACGGCACCGTCGGTGGCGTCGTTGTTGTCGTCTACCGCGGTGACTGGTGACCGTATTGCTGTGGCCAACTGGTGCAGTTGGCAAACCACATTGAAAAGTTCTATGACGGCGGCGTCGATGTCGTTGCGCTGACCGTTGATGATCCCGGCCGGAACGAAGCGATGCGGCGTCGCTGGGACCTTCCCTTTCCCATCGTCAGCGATCCGGGCGGCGACACATATCTCCGGCCCATGGGGCTGTGGAACCCCGATGAACGCGGCGGCATCGGCGTTCCTGCCGTGGTGGTTCTTGACCAAGACAGCCACGAGATCGGCCGAATCGTCAGCAGAGACTTTGCCGATCGGCCACCCGAGTTGTCATCGGTCATCGCTCTAACCGCCGCCGCTGGCCTGCCGCCCATCGCTCATCGCACGTCGTGGGCGGACAACACTGAACCGCTCGAGCACCCTGGCGCTTTCCGCACCGATGCCTTCGGCACATACTTCCGGGCAATCCAGTTCGCCACACAGGCGCTCTCCTCTCGTCTCACCGACCCAGACGACATTGCCGAGGCGAAAGCGATGCAGACGATGTGCGCTGAATTCCTCAGCGAACGCAATACACGCCGCCAGGACTGACCGTCGTTGATGACGCAGACCGCCACAGGTTGCGGTGCGGGACGCCCCGATGGGCAGCGTTACAGAGCGATGCCGACCGACTTTGTCTCTAGGTACTCAGCGATGCCCTCGTGTGCACCTTCTCGGCCAATGCCTGAATCTTTCATGCCACCAAAGGGCACCGACGCCGACGTGGGGTTCACATCGTTCACGCCGATGATGCCGAAATGCAGACCCTCAACGGTGCGCAAGGCTATGGAGATGTCGTTCGTGTACACGTACGCCGCCAAGCCGTAATTCGTGGCATTCGCGAGCGCGAGCACCTGGTCGACATCGTCATAGGTGATCACCGGTGCCACCGGCCCGAAAGTTTCCTCTGAGTGGATCACCATGTCGGGTGTCACTCCGGCGAGCAACGTCGGGGCATAGAAATGCCCTGCAGCGAACTCACCTTCATCGAGGCGTCGACCACCAACGAGCGCCTGCGCGCCTTTGGCCACGGCATCATCAACTTGGGCTGCCACCTTGGCCACCGCCGCCTCGTTGACCAGCGGACCCACTCCAACACCATCGGTAAAGCCGTTGCCGGCGCGCACCTTGGCCACGCGGTCGGCCATCGTCTCAGTGAACGCGTCAGCCGAGCCCGCATGCACATAGAGCCGGTTCGGCGAGATGCATGCCTGGCCCGCATTCAGGAACTTCAACGCGGCCGCACCTTTGGCAGCCCGCACCGGATCCGCATCGGGGAACACGATGAACGGTGCATGTCCACCGAGTTCCACCGAGACGCGCTTCAGGTTCGCTGCCGCCGCACCGGCAAGCCGACGGCCAACCGCTGTGGACCCAGTAAAGGTGATCTTTCGGACATCGGGATGAGTGGTGAACACCTCACCGACCGGAGCCGGATCAGCCGCGGTGACCATATTGATGACCCCATCGGGCACGCCGGCGTCGACGAACACCTCGAAGACCGCCTTCGCGCACAATGGGGTGGCCTCGGCTGGTTTGAGCACCAGTGTGCACCCGGCCGCGAGCGCCGGACCCATCTTTCGGGTGAGCATCGAGATCGGGTAGTTCCAGGGTGTGACCATGGCAACCACGCCAACCGGCTGCCGCAAAATCAAGAAACGTTGGTCCGCGCGCGAAGAACCGAGCCACTCCCCTGCCACCCGAGTGGCTTCCTCGGCGTAGAACCGCAAGAAGTCGCCCGCGTAGGCGACTTCGGCGCGACTGGCACGCAACGGCTTGCCCTGCTCACGGGTCATCAACTGCGCCAGATCTTCGGCACGTTCAGCCATCAACTGCCACGCCCGGTACAGCACATCGGCGCGTTCACGTGCTGTTGTTGCGGCCCAACTAGGGCCGACGGCCGCGGCCGCGGCAATCGCGCGCTCCGCATCCGGCGCACCACCGTCGGGCATCGTCCCGATCACCTCGCCGGTTGCCGGGTCGGTCACTTCAAATGTCGTCGATGTCGACGCATCACACCATTGGCCATTGATGAACATGGCTCGACCCTACTCAGAGCCTGGCTGCTCGCCGAGATGCCGTAAGATCGACGCATGTCGGTCAACTCGAGTGTGTCGTGACCCGGTCGGCGAAACCGCTGCCAATCTTCGACTCGCTCGACCCCACGCGCATGTGGGCGACCTTGGCCACCGGGTCTCATACGGCGAACAGGGCCATGCCGATTCTTCAGGCGGCCATCGACAGCGCACAATTGGGGCCTGTCACCATGGCTGACGTCACCTCACGCGCCGGCGTCGCAGCTACCACCGTGTACCGCTACTTCTCCGACATTCCAAGTCTCGAGGGCATTGCCCATCTCGTCCTGCTCGAGGAGTCGCTGCTGGTGCAGGGTGCATGGGCTCATCCGGACAACGCAGCACCATGGGATCCACAGTCTGTTGAGCGCACCCTTGGCCATTGGGCAACATCACTCGCCACCAGTGGGCAGAGTGGTGTGGAGCACGTGCGCTTGGTCGCAACGATTCGCGCCGTGCCCGAACTGGACTCTCATCTCACGGCAGCGACGCAGCGCGCCGCGCATCGCGTCGCCGGGCGCCTGCGGGACTGGCAGGCCCGATCGTTGATCGCCGACGACCTCGACCCTTTGGTACAGAGCCTCTTCATGCAGAATCTGCATCTGTCCGGATGGTTTCGGCGTTTGCGTCGCCATGACGATGACCAGCACGGCGATGACCCACGCTGGCGTGGATTGCTATCGACGATGGCCCACGATCTCCAGCGTGTTGGCGCACGCCGCGCCCTCGCCACCGACACCTGGTCTCGCGCAGAGAGACGCGCGGGATGTCTGCCGGCTGCCCCGGCAGACATCGACGTGGAGCTCGAACGCATCCTGACCATCGAGATCGGCGACCCATCACCGACCCACGAACGCCTCGTGCGCAGCGCCCTCTCGTTGTCTCTTGCCAGCCCGGTCAGTGGTTTCACGATCACCGATTTGCATCAGCACAGCGGCGTGCCACCAAAACGGATCTACGAACTGTTCTCCGGCAAAGATCAGATACACCGCATCGCACTCTGGGCGTTCACATCAGCAACCATCACTGCCCATATTGGGCTGCTGCGACATCTACCCGATGCCGATGATCCTCAGGTCTTTCTCAGCGACATGCTCCAACGATTCGCGGAGTCCGATGGATTCGACAACCGAGCTCACCGACTGCAGGGGGTCAACCGTCTCCGCGCACTCACTGCACGCCACGACCACCTCGCACATCTGATCGACACCACTTCACAGGCCACCGATGCGCTCGCGGAGGTGCAGCAATCCGGACGGCTGAGCGACCGCGTGCCGGCCGACACCGTGGTCGATCTGCTGGCGGGTATGACCATGTCGCGGGCCGTCGTCGACACCATCGGCGATCAGTTGCCTGATGCCGCGTGGGGATGGCAGTTGGACGCCACCTTTGGCGAACTGCTCGGCACGGCTTGATTGCGCGGACGACGTGCCTGGCGAGTGCCGCGATCACCAACCTAATGCCACGGCAATGCAACCCGCATCGCTCACACCGTCGGCGGTGATGAGACCAGTGCGCCGCAAGCCGCCGTCACGGCATCGCGACCACGAGCCATGACGTGATCACAACGACCCCGACCAACACCGCCATTTCGGCCAGCAATGTGCGACGGAACACCGCTGTCGAGCCACCTGCGTGCAGCGTGGGCACGGCCACCCGATGGTGATACAACCCGATGAGCGCGGCAGCCGCGACCGCCGCGAGCTTGATGAGCAGTCGGCGTCCCCAGTCGGTATCGACCAGATCCGTTGGAGAATCGATGATCATCGCGGTCATCACACTGCCGGTGACCACCACGGCGGCCACCGTTCCAACGAGCATTCGCGCTGCCCGCACCGCAACCCGCCCCAGCGCATCACGATCGCGGAGCATCACAACCGCCAGGCCAACCACCGCCCCGATCCAGATTGACGTCGCTGCCATATGCACAACATCGGCTCCGGCATGGGCCCATCGCGGACCGAGCGTCACCGCATGCCCGTCGAAGGCCGGTGCCGCAGTGATGACCAGCAGCGGCACCATCACCACCCGACGCACCAACATCGGTGCCGCTGTGACCTGTTCGGTAATCACCGCCACCGCCGCGATCACCATCGCTGCTGCACCAGCAAGCGACAGCAGTGTCGAGCGAGCCAGCGAGTCACCGAGCGCTGATACCCACCCAACGCCGAGGCGTTCAGCGATCGTGCGCACCTCCACGATCGCGGCTGCAGCGATGACGAGTGAACCCCCGAGCACCGAACGCACACCGGGTAGATGACCGGGGCGCGCCCATGGGCCCCACGCGAACACGATGCCGCCGACGAGCAGCAACGATGCAAGGTCCCCAAGAAGTCGCGCGCCATGATCGACAGGGTCGACCCATCCGGGTAGCCCGAACATTGCGGCCATCGGCGCGGTCGCATTTGCTGAGGTGACATCGGCGGCAGACCCTGACTCGTCGGATGCGTTCGTAGGGGTTGTCACCTCAACGTCGGCGTCAGCACCCGCGCTACCAGTACTGGAACCGGGAGCAACGGTGGCCGGTGTAGCCGCTGCCTCCGACTCCACCGGGCTCGGCTCGGTGGTCGGTACCGCAGCCACGGTTGTTGCGGGTGCTGTGATGGTCACCGTCACCGCGCCCTCCACCATGTGGCCATCGGCTGCGCGCATCGCGTAGCGCACGCTGTGCTCGCCACCGGCAAGTGCAGGATCGAAAGCCGCCCGCCACACTCGGCCGTCGTCACTGGTGAGCATCGCCGGGATGACCGTCCCGTCTGGCCCGACAGCGACGACCCCACCTCCTGGATCAGCCACCTCGAGTGCGAACGTCAGGACCATCTCGCCAAGTGGAAGATCAACAGCTGAGCCATCCGCTGGCTCGGCCCCGGAGAAGTCTGAGTGCGCACCCACACCAGCCGGCATCAGCACGACCCCGAATGCGACACAGATGACGACGGCCGCTCGCCGCACCACACGCAGCCACGTTCGACCGAACGGGTCTTGACGCGTTCGCGTCACATCGGGCATGACGCCATTGTGGACGACGACGACAGCGATGTCAGATCATGCTGCCCTGAGCGGACACGCGAGCGTGATCAACGGGCGTATTGGGTGACCACATCGGTCGCGTCCAGCAACCACTGTGGGTACACGCCAACAGCGATGGTCACCACCGCCGCAATCCCGACCGCCACCGCCGTGAGGCCGGGCACCGCAACCGCGTCATCGGTGTCGGCCGGCTTCAGCCACATCGACACCATGATGCGCAGGTACAAGAACGCGGCGATGACCGCAGCGACCATCGCGATGATCGCGACCGCGTAACTGCGTTCGTCGACCGCGGCCTGGATGACGCCCCACTTGGCCACGAAACCCGACGTCAATGGCACACCAGCCTGAGCCAACAAGAACACCGTCATCGCCAAAGCCAGCACAGGACGGCGTTGAGCGAGACCGTCAAA
Organism: Ilumatobacteraceae bacterium; assembly: GCA_017859395.1. Taxonomy (GTDB): domain Bacteria; phylum Actinomycetota; class Acidimicrobiia; order Acidimicrobiales; family Ilumatobacteraceae; genus Casp-actino5. The sequence continues at coordinate 21,532 of JAFMNE010000035.1, forward strand.
AGATGCGAGATCACTCGACCCTCCTCGCGCCGCCGACACCACCGTGATGACACCGAATGAGCCAACGACCAGCACGCCGTACAGCGCGAGGTACACGAGCACCGACTGCAGCCCCGACCCGGCCACATCTTCACCGGCGCGATGTCC
>JAFMNE010000077.1 GCA_017859395.1 Ilumatobacteraceae bacterium
GCGGCGATCACCACCCACCACCGTGCGGTGGCGAACGACCCGATCAGCACCAAGAACTCACCGACGAATCCGTTGAGACCGGGCACACCGATGGACGACAGCATCACCACCATGAACGCGGCAGCGAAAATGGGCGCCACCTTCTGGATGCCGTTCAACTCGGCGATCTGGCGTGTGTGACGACGCTCGTAGATCATGCCCACCATCAAGAACAGCGCACCGGTCGACACACCGTGGTTCACCATTTGGATCACCGACCCGGTGATGGCTTGGGTGGTGAAGGCGAAGGTGCCGAGCACGATGAACCCGAGGTGCGCCACCGACGAGTACGCCACAAGACGCTTCAGGTCTTTTTGCATTGTGGCGGCGATCGCGCCGTAGATGATGCCGATGGTGGCCAGCGTCAGCCACAGGTAGCGGCTCCAATACGCCGCCTCTGGGAACAGGTAGAGACCGAAGCGCAACATGCCATAGGTGCCCAATTTGAGCATCACGCCAGCCAGCACCACCGAGCCGGCCGTGGGTGCTTGGGTGTGCGCATCGGGCAACCATGTGTGCAACGGGAACACCGGCACCTTCACAGCGAAGGCGACAGCGAACCCGAAGAACAGCCATCGTCCCGTCGACGCAGCAAACTCGGCTTCATTGGCCAACTCGACGAGATCGAAGGTGACATACCCCAGGCCGTTGTTCCGCGCGATGAACACGGTGGCCAGGATCGACACCAGCATGAACGCCGAACCGACCATGGTGTAGAGGAAGAACTTGGTGGCCGCATACACCCGGCCCTCGTATCCCCAGCCGCCGATCAAGAAGTACATCGGCACCAACACGATCTCGAAGAACACGAAGAACAAGAACAGATCGAGGCTGATGAACGACCCCATCACCCCAGCCTCGAGCAGCAACAACCATGCAAAGTACGGCTTGTCACGCGCAGGATCGTCGTTATGGGGATCGATGCCCAAGATCGCCAGCGGGAACAACAACCCGGTCAGCAGCACGAGGAACAGCGAGATGCCATCCACGCCGAGATGCCACGAGATGCCCCACGCCTCGATCCACGGGTGGCGCGACACGAACTGGAAACCATCATCGGCGGTGTCGAAGGCTTGGGTGGCCCACACGGTGAGCGCACCCGTCGCCACCGAGGCAACCGCCGCGGTGAGCTTCGCGTACTCGGGACGGCGACGCGGCATGAGCGTGACCGCAAGCGCGCCGACGGCTGGGATGAACACCAGCATGGACAGCAGAGGGAACGCCAGCGCGGACCCGGTGGCGGCAACCATCACAGGACCCCCCTCACAATGACGAACCAGATCAGCACCAGCACCACGCCCGCACCGACGATGCCGGCATAGCTACGGACGTTGCCGGTCTGCAGGCGACGGACACGACCCGAGGTGGATGCCACCAATGTGGCCACGCCGTTCACTGCGCCGTCGACCACGCGAGCGTCGAAGCGCGCCAGTGCATCGAACGCGCGACGGCCGGGGCCGCCCATGAACGCCGACACTCCTGCGTCATAACGCCACCCGTCGGCGAGCAGCTGCGGTTCGATGGCGCGCAGACGACGACGGCCGTACACCGCGACCGCCAGCGCGATACCGCTGAGCGCGCACACGATGGCCAGCACGGCAAGCCAGACCTTCGCGTCGTAGGCCGACGTCCCCTTGATCACGGCTTCGCCGGGTTCCACCACCGGGTGCAACCAGTCTTCGAGCTTGTGGCGCCAACCCTTCGGAATGATGCCGAACGACGGCAACTGGATCACACCACCCACAATCGACAGCCCGGCCAGCACCACCAGTGGAGCGAGCATGACCGGTGGTGATTCATGTGGACGGAACTCACCGTGAGCGCCGTGGTCCTCGGCGTGGCTCTCCCAGCGGGCCTCCCCGAAGAACACCATCAGCACCTGACGGGTCATGTAGTAGGCGGTGAGGATCGCCGTGATCAGACCGATCACGTACAGCACCGGCGACGAGGCCAGCGTGAACAACAAGATCTCGTCCTTGGACCAGAAGCCGGCGAACGGCGGCACACCCGCGATGGCCAACCACCCGATGATGAACGTCCCAGCGGTCACCGGCATCATCACCCGCAGCGCACCCATGCGCCGCATGTCCTGTTCCTCGTGCATACCGTGGATCACCGAGCCAGACCCGAGGAACATCAGCGCCTTGAAGAAGGCGTGGGTGACCATGTGGAAGATGGCTGCGACGTAGGCACCACTGCCCACGGCCAAGAACATGTACCCCAGCTGCGACACCGTGGAGTAGGCGAGCACCTTCTTGATGTCGTTCTGCGCGACAGCGATGCTCGCCGCGAACAGCGCCGTGATCGCCCCGGTCCACGCGATGATCTCCGGCGCCCAATCCGCGGCGGCGGCCAACATCGGGTTCATGCGGGTCATCAAGAACACACCCGCGGTCACCATCGTGGCGGCATGGATCAGCGCCGAGACCGGGGTTGGGCCCTCCATGGCGTCGGGCAACCACAGATACAACGGCAGCTGCGCCGACTTGCCGACTGCACCGACGAACAACAACAGGGCGATACCGGTGGCGGTCGAGGTGGCGATGCCGCCCTCCTCGGCCGCGTGATTCAACGCGCCGTAACTCACGCTGCCCACCGTGGTGAACCCGAGGAACATGGCGAGCATCACGCCCCAGTCACCGATGCGGTTCGTGACGAAGGCCTTCTTGCCGGCGGTAGCGGCCGATGGGCGCGTATGCCAGAAAGAGATCAAGAAGTATGAACATGCACCCACGCCTTCCCATCCCAAGAAGGTGACGAGCAGGTTCTCGCCGAGAACCAGCATCAGCATCGAGAAGACGAACAGGTTCAGATACAGAAAGAACTTGGAGAACTTCGGATCACCGTGCATGTACCCGATTGCGAAGAGGTGAATCAGCGAGCCGATACCGGTGATGAACAACGCCATCGTGATCGACAGCGGATCGGCAAGGAGGGCCATGTCGATCTGCAAGTCGCCGACGGGCACCCACGAGAACAACGTCAACACGTGCTCGCGGTGATGTTCGTCGTTGCCGAGAAGGTCGAAGAACACCCCGACGGTCACCGCGAACGACACCGCGACCATGGTCGCGGCGAGGTATCCGGCAGCGGGTTCGCCAAGTCGGCGACCAAAAAGCAGGATCAAGATGAAGCCGGCCAGGGGCGCAGCAGGGATCAACCACAGGGCGTCGAGCATCGCCTATCCCTTCAACTCGGCGAGATCGTCAACCGTGGCCTGGGGCCGCCGGCGCATGATGGAGATGATGATGCCGAGGCCCACCACCACTTCGGCGGCGGCCACAACCATCACGAAGAACACGGCGGTCTGACCGTCGATATCGGTGAACGACCGAGCGAACGCGACAAACGACAGGTTCACCGCGTTCAACATCAACTCAATGCACATGAACATCACCAAGGGGTTGCGGCGGACCATCAACCCGATGGCGCCGAGACCGAACAGCACTGCGGCCAACACGAGGTACCAAGTGGTGGTCGGATTCATGACGCATCCTCACTGGTGCGCACTCGACGGGTGAGCACCACGGTGCCGACAACCGCCACGATCAACAGCACCGAGGTGAGCTCGAACGCCAGCACATGGTCGCTGTAGAGGTTGCGCGCCAGGGCCCGAATGTTCGTGTCGCCTGCGGCGGCAACCTCGTCGGAACCGAGGGTGTCGCGGACGCGCAACACCGCCGCGATCACCAGCGCGCTCACGCCACCACCGACAACCACGGCGAGTGGACGTTGAATCGGCATCGGCTCAATCGAGAGATCTTCGGATCGGTCGACACCGAGCAACATGATCACGAACAAGAAAAGCACAACGACAGCACCCGCGTAGACGATCACCTGCACCGCCGCCAAGAAGTGGGCTTCCATCGCCACGAAATGCACAGCAATGCCAAACAGGGTGAGCACGAGTCCCAGCGCCGCGTGCACCGGGTTGGGTGACACGATGACCGCGATCGCTCCAGCGAGAACCATCGCCGTGGCGCAGACGAAGACGACCAGTTCCATCAGGCGTCGCCCCCGTCCCGCGTGACCTGATCGGGCTCGGGAGCGCGCAGGCCGTAGCCGAGCTCATCGCTCCATCCGACAACGCCCTCGAAATCGGCGTCGCCTGATGGTGACGTCGCTCGCATCCAGCCTGAGGTGAGTTCTTCTTCGCCGTCGCGCCAGTCTTCCCACGGGAGACGTTGCGGGCGACCGGCGTCATCGACCAGGAGTTCATCTTTGGTGTAAATCGCGTCGCGACGGTTCGTGAACGAGAACTCGAACAGTTTCGACTCGGTGATGGCTTCGGTTGGGCAGGCTTCCACGCACAGATCGCAGTGGATACAGCGCAGGTAGTTGATCTCGTAAACGAATCCGAACCGCTCACCGGGTGAGGTGGGGTTGGTGGGGTCGTTGTCGGCGCCGCGCACGTAGATGCACTTCGCCGGGCAGACACCTGCACACAGTTCGCAGCCGATGCACTTCTCCATGCCGTCGGCGTAGCGGTTCAAGACGTGACGCCCGTGCAAGCGTTCCGGCTTGGGAATCTTCACGTCGTCGTCGACCTCGGGCGCGTGGTCGGTGCCACGCCGCCGTGCGACACGGCCGCCCGAGTAGTTGCTGGTGACCCGCTTTCCGCCGAAGAGGCGATGCTGGCGGATCGTTACCGCGAATCCTTCGAAGTAGCCCATCAGTACGCAGCCCCCTCACGGTCTCGGTTGCG
>JAFMNE010000008.1:0-54840 GCA_017859395.1 Ilumatobacteraceae bacterium
AACCCCTATCGTCAGGATGGAAGCCTGAAGTTCTAGCCGTTGAACTACACCCGCAGAACGCCGCGATTCTACTGCGCGATAACCCCGGCTCCATCTGGCGTCTCGCGGTGCGTGGCGAACTACCGTACCCTCATGGAACTCGATGAGGTCATGCGCACGACGTTTGCGTGTCGCGAATGGACTGACGAACCAGTTGCTGACGACCTCGTGTTCGACATCTTGGATGTTGCCCGTTTTGCGCCCAACGGAGGAAACCGCCAGGGCTGGCATGTAATCGTTCTGCGTGATCGGGCAACTCGTGCAGCACTGGTGCCACTGGCTCGTCCGACGACGAACCAGTACGCGGCGCAGGTCGCAGCGGGGGAGGCGCCGTGGAACACCGTCGTGGCATCGGAGCTCGACCTGGTGGCGGAGCGCGACGTCGACCGGCCTTTTCCCGGCCTTGATGCCATGGTGGATGCGCCGGTGGTGCTGGTGATCACGGTCGATCTTGCGGTGGTCGCGAGTTTCGACTCCGAACTCGCCCGGGTCGGTGTCATCAGTGGTGCATCGATCTACCCGTTCGTCTGGAACATCCTGCTGGCCGCTCGCGCCCGTGGCCTCGGCGGTGTGCTCACCACCTATCTCGCTGGTCGTGAGTCAGACGTGCAAGATGTTTTGGGTATCCCACGACAACACGCCGTTGCGGCATTGGTGCCACTCGGTTATCCGGTGCGTCAACTCACCCGGCTCCGGCGTCGTGAGGTGCACGAGTTCACCACGATCGACCGCTTCGATGGGCCGGTCTTCGATGTTCCGGCGCCGTAGGGCTCAACCGCACCGTTGGCAGCAGCATGCGAGAATGACGCGATGACGTCGTTTGTGGTGGCTCATGGTGCCTGGTCTGCTGGGTGGGCGTGGCGCAAAATGCACCCGATGCTCGGTCGCCTCGGCCACCAACTGTGGACGCCGACATGGACAGGAATCGGTGAGCGGCATCATCTGGCATCCCCGCAGGTGTGCCTTAGCACCCACATCGATGATCTGGTGCATCACATGGAAGTCGAGGACCATCGTGACGTCGTGCTCATCGCGCACAGTTACGGGGGCATGGTGGCCACCGGGGCGATGCCGCGGTTGTCGTCGCGTGTGCGCAGCGTGATCTTCTTGGACGCCGTGCTGCCAGATGCCGGCTGTTCGATGTTGGACATGGTCGGTGCTGATGCAGCTGCACATATTCGCGCAGCTGCGGATGCCACCGGTGATGGGTGGCGAGTACCGGCCAACCCGATGCCACCAGACACCTCCGAGGATGACCTCGCCTGGATCGCATCGCGTCGTGTGACTCAGCCGTTGGCCACGTTCACCGACGCGGTAGCCACAGGTGTCGATGACATCAGTGTTCCACGGTCGTACATCTATTGCTTGCGCGCTGGTCCGGGCGACATGTTCGGACCGTTTGCTGCGCGGGCGAAGGCCGACGCCACGTGGACGTACCGTGAGATCGATGCCAGCCACAGTCCGAACATCACGGCACCCGATGAATTGGCTGGGCTGCTTGTCGAACTAGCAGATCGATGAGAGGCGAGATCGCCCGCAGCGTCCGGCGACGGATGCTGTGCATATCCAGACGCGCATGACCTCCAACGACGGTGCCTCAGCCTCTATTGCCGAACGGGTGCGGAAGCTCTTGGCGATGGCTGAGCGGACCACTAACCCTGATGAAGCGGACGCCTTCTCGGCGAAAGCGGCTGAGTTGATCGCTCGTCACCGGCTCACCCCCGAGGCGCTGCGTCCTCCAGATCCAGATCAGCTGGCCTTGCGGGAGGTCGTCATCGGACGCGGTGCCTATGTCCGCGCCCGACTTGCGTTGCTCGTTGCGGTGGCGACTCCACACGGCGGTTTCGTGACCTTCAGGTCAACCGATGCGGGCACCGTAGCCACCGTGTGCGGGCATCGCAGCGATCTCGATGCCATCGCGGTGCTGTACACCTCGCTGCTCGCACAGATGTCCGCCCGCGCCGCTCAGCAGCACCGGGCAACTGGTGCGGCGACTCAGCGCTGGCGCCGATCATTCATGTTCGGTTTCGCGCACCAGATCGAAGAGATGCTGCGCCGTGCTCATGCCAATGCGGTCGCCGACGCCTCCAGCGATGATCTGCTGCCTGCGCTGCGGGCGCGTGACGCCGCTGTGCGGGAGTTTGCATCTCACGAGCTCGGCCCGATCGTGACCGCACGTCGCGCTGCTCCGGTGGGCGCCGATGCGGTGCGGAGCGGTCGCGCGGCGGCCAATGACGTCGATATTGGGCGGTCGCGCCTGGGTGGTCGACATGCGATCGGATCGGGCCGGTGAGTCGTGATGATGCGCGCAGCGAGGTGTACGCCGCGGAACTGTCCGCGACGGCGGGGACCAGCCTCGAGGTGACTCGAACGCTCGATGAATTACGCGCCGCCGCCACACGGATAACCCACTCACCGTGGTGGCCAGGTGTCGACGTTGCGGTGGTCGCTGCCCGCGCCGATGCGCACAGTTCACGTGCGCGGTATCGGGAGGGAAGGATCGAAGTTCGCTTCGCTGCCGGCCAGAAGGATATGGCGACCCTGATCCACGAAATGGCCCACGCCCTGGCGGGCCTCGATGCTGCTCACGGGGCGCTGTTCCGTCGAGCTCACATCGATATTGCCTCAGCCGCGGTCGGCGCGCAGGCCGCCACATGGGTGGAACGCGCGTATCGGGCTGCTCGTCTCGACATCGCCGAGCGGTGCTGGCCACAACCCAGTGCAGTCGGGGGGCGTGACGAACACGGACGTTTCGTCGTGTGAGTCGGGAAGGCGGGATTCGAACCCGCGACCCCCTGCTCCCAAAGCAGGTGCGCTAGCCAAGCTGCGCCACTTCCCGTACCGATGACACTAGCGGCGTATGGCGGTGTCTCAGCGGCGCTTGGCCAAGCGCTTGGCCGCACGACCGATTGGTTCGAGGTGGCGGTGATCGAGATCGCCAATCTCGACACCGTTGTCGAACAGAATGCGGTGGCGCAGCCAGTTGAAACCGTTGGCGAGGAGCACAACCCCCTCCGTACCGGCCGGAACTCCGCGAAGGTCAACACTCGCACGCACCCGTTCCCCGATTTTCAGATCGAGTTGGCCTTCATGTGGCGTGGACAGCGAATGCGGTTTCCAGATCGGCACCCCTCCATCTTGCCCGATCGTGGTGCCTGGTTGCACCATATGCGCGCACACGACGAGCACGAATGCGTGCTCACGGGGCGCGACGACAGCCCAGCGGTACACTCGTTGCCCTGTGAAGAGCTCGGTGGAACCCCTCGAGGGGAACAAAGTCAAGGTCTATGTCGAGGTCGATGCGGCGGAGTTCGCCGGCGACATCGATGCGGCGTTCATCACGATCGCCAAGGAGGTGAAGTTGCCCGGTTTCCGCAACGGCAAGGTGCCGCGGCGGGTGCTCGAGTCACGCATCGGTCTCGCGCCGGCGCGCGAGCAGGCTTTGCGTGACGCGGTCCCGAGGTATCTCACCCAGGCCGTGCGCGAGCATGATGTTGATCTCGTGGCTACGCCACAGGTGGAGATCACCGCGGGCACCGACGACGGCGATGTTGAGTTCGAGGCCGAATGTGAGGTTCGTCCCGAGATCAGCATTCCTGGTTACGGCGGTCTCCGCGTCGAGATCGACTCCCCGGTGATCGATGAGTCTGCGATCGATGAGGCTGTCGACCAGCAGTTGCGTGCCCATGGCACCTTGGCCGATCTCGACCGCCCGATCGCCGACGGTGACATTGTCACGATCGATATGACGGCCACCCGCGACGGTGAGGAACTTGCGGGCCTGAACATCGACGACTGGTCCTATGAGGTCGGCCAGGGATGGGTCGCGGAGGACTTCGATGAGCAGTTGCGCGGTGCCAGCAATGGCGACACATCGACCTTTACGACGACGCCTAAGGGAACCGATGCTCCCGCAGATTTCACAGTGAAGATCACCGCGGTATCAGAACTGGTGCTCCCCGAACTCACCGATGAGTGGGTGCAGGAAAATCTGATGGATGCCGAGGACGTCGCCTCATGGCGCGACTCGATCAGTGAGCGGCTCACCGAGGAACGGCTCGGCACGATCCGTCAGACCCTCGTCGGCAAGGTGACGGACTCACTGGTTGAACTCGTTGAGGAGGACGCACCCGAATCGATGGTGGCGGCCGAACAGCAACAACGGGTCCAGAACCTGCTGCGTCAGTTCCAGGCGCAGGGAATGGATGTGGCGCAGTGGATGCAGGTCACAGGCCAGAGCGTCGAGGATTTGATGGAGTCGATGCGTGAACAGGCAGTGACCGCGGTCAAGGCCGACTTGGCACTGCGCGCAATCGTTCGTGCTGAGTCGATCGAAGTCACAGGCGATGATCTCGACATTGAGTATCAGCGCATGGCCATGCAGTTCAACGAGAAGTCCGACGCGATCCGCAAGGCTTATGAGCGCAATGATGCGGTGCCCGAGTTGATCGCGCAGATCGCAAAGGGCAAAGCGGTCGACTGGCTATTGCACAACATCGAGATGGTCGATGCCGACGGAACAGCCGTCGACCGCGATCTGGTCCTTGGTCACGATCACGACCACGATGACGACACCGACGCCGATGGCGGCGATGATGATGGCACAGCCATGGAGGAAGGAGCCTGAGATGGACCTCGAGGCAACGAACTACCTCGTCCCGAACGTCGTCGAGCAGACCAGCCGCGGGGAACGGGCCTACGACCTGTACAGCCGCCTGCTCAAGGACAACATCATCTTCTTGCAGACCCCAGTCGATGATCAGATCGCCTCGCTTATCTGCGCGCAGTTGATTCACCTTGAGTCGGAGAACCCCGACAAGGACATCAACATTTACATCAACTCGCCCGGTGGCGACATCACTGCGTTGTTCGCCATCTACGACACGATGCAGTTCATCCGTAACGACATCGCGACGATCTGTCTCGGACAGGCGGCGTCTGCAGCGGCGGTGCTGCTTGCTGCGGGTACCAAGGGTAAGCGCCTTGCCCTGCCACATAGTCGCGTTCTGTTGCACCAGCCGTACGGTCAGGTCGGCTACGGGCAGGTCACCGATCTCGAACTGGCGGCGAAAGAAATCCTTCGGATGCGTGACATTCTCGAGGAGATTCTGTCGATGCACACCGGTCAGCCGCTCGAGCGAATTCACGCCGATACCGACCGCGATTTCGTTATGGAAGCTCCAGCGGCTCTCGAATATGGCATCATCGATGAGGTGATTCAGTCCCGGTCGGGCGTCGACCGCACCGGGCCTATCCGCTAGGGCACCCGTCCGAGCGGGCCAACGACGAATAGGGGACGCACGTGGCGAAATTTGGAGAGGGCACAGAGTTACTGAAGTGCTCCTTCTGCGGCAAGTCCCAGAAGCAGGTCAAGAAGCTGATTGCCGGGCCCGGCGTGTACATCTGCGACGAGTGCATCGACCTGTGCAACGAGATCATCGAGGAGGAACTAACCGAGTCCTCAGAGGTCTCGTTCGAGCACCTGCCGACCCCCGGTGAAATCGCGTCCTTCCTCGACGAGTACGTGGTTGGCCAAGATCACGCGAAGCGCATTCTCGCGGTGGCGGTCTACAACCACTATCGCCGTATCCAGAATCAGCAGTCCACCCAGTTGGGCCGTCGCGACGATGTCGAGTTGTCGAAGGCGAACGTACTGCTACTGGGGCCGACAGGGTGCGGTAAGACACACCTCGCGCAGACCCTTGCCCGAATGCTGAATGTTCCCTTCGCGGTTGCCGACGCAACCGCGCTCACCGAAGCTGGGTACGTGGGCGAGGACGTCGAGAACATCCTGCTCAAGTTGATCCAAGCGGCCGATTTCGACATCAAGCGCGCGGAGACCGGCATCATCTACATCGACGAGATCGACAAGGTGGCGCGTAAGAGCGAGAACCCGTCGATCACCCGTGATGTGTCGGGTGAGGGTGTACAACAGGCGCTGTTGAAGATCCTCGAGGGCACGCAGGCGTCGGTGCCACCCCAAGGTGGTCGCAAACACCCGCACCAGGAGTTCATCCAGATCGACACCACCAATGTGTTGTTCATTCTGGGTGGCGCCTTCGCTGGTCTCGAGGAGATCATCGAACGTCGGGTCGGCGAACAAGGGGTCGGTTTCCACGGTGTCGTGCGGTCTCGTTCTGAGCGTGACCCGGGGGAATTGTTTGCCAAGGTGCTCCCCGAAGATCTTGTGATGTTTGGGATGATCCCGGAGTTCATCGGACGCCTACCGATGACCGGAGTGGTCAACAGCCTTGATCGCGAAGCTTTGGTTCGTATTCTCACCGAGCCGCGTAACGCGCTGGTGAAACAGTTCCAGAAGGTCTTCGGCTTTGAAGATGTTGAGCTCACGTTCACGGCTGAGGGTTTGGATGCCATTGCCGATCAGGCCATCGGGCGCGGTACCGGTGCGCGTGGTCTTCGGGCGATTCTGGAGGACCTCCTTCTGGACATCATGTTTGAACTTCCTGGTCGCGACGACGTGGCCGAGGTGGTGATCGGTGCCGAGACGGTGATCGATCGTGAGTCGCCCACGGTGGTGACACGCAAGCCCACCCGGCAGCGTCGCGCAGCGAGCTGACCCGCCGACGTGGATTTGTTGGCCGCGCTGGCCTACCTCGATGAACATGCGTCCTACGACGTCACGGGACGCATCGAATCGCCGACCCTCGATCGGATCACGGCGCTTGCCCATGTTCTCGGCGACCCGCAGCATGCCGCACCGGTAATTCACGTCACCGGCACGAACGGCAAAGGATCGACGGCCCACATGATCTCGTCGTTGCTTGGTGAGTGCGGGTTGAGTGTCGGCACGTACACCAGCCCGCATCTCGAGTCGGTTAACGAGCGGATCAGGCGCAACGGGGTGCCGATTCCAGATGATGATCTGGCGGAACAGATTGCTGGTGTGGCGGCGGCTGAAGTGGTCGCAGGAGTACGACCGTCGTATTTCGAGGCGCTGACCGCCGCGGCGTTTCGCTGGTTTGCCGATGTTGCCGTCGACGTGATGGTTGTCGAAGTGGGTCTGCTGGGTCGTTGGGACGCAACGAACATTGCTGACGCGCAGGTCGCGGTGATCACCAACATCGGTCTGGACCATATGGAGTTTGCCGGCCCCACCAGAGCCCATATCGCGGCGGAGAAGGCGGGCATCATCACGGCACAGAGTGCGGTGATCGTGGGGGAGACCGACCCTGAGCTGGTGTCGATCATCGCGCGCGAGGAGCATGCGACGCTGCTGCGCCGTGGCGACGATTTCGATGTGAGCGACAACACGCTCGCTCTTGGTGGCCGTTCGGTCGATCTGCGCACTCCAACCTCGCTGTATCCAGCGGTACATCTGCCGCTTCACGGTGCGCACCAGGGTGATAACGCGGCGGTGGCGCTGTGTGCCGTTGAGACGTTCTTCGCTACTCCGCTCGGAGATGATGTGGTGCGTGAGGGCTTCGCCGCCTGCGACATACCTGGACGCTTCGAGGTGCTTGGAGTCCAGCCCCTCGTTGTGATCGATGGGGCACACAATCCAGCTGGGGCCGACACCTGCGCCGAAGTGTTCCACGGTGATTTCCGTCCCGAGGGTCGTCGCGTCGTGGTCGTTGGCACACTGCGCGACCCTGCGGAAATGGTGGCGGCCCTACGTGTTGATGATGCCGATCTTGTCATCGCCTGTACTGCCCCCACTCCACGTGGTCGCCCAGCCGCCGATGTGGCTGCGGCGGCCGTAGCTGCCGGAGCGCCGGAGGTGATCGTCATCGATGATCCGATGGCCGCATGTGAACACGCCATCAGAGGCGCCGATCCGGACGACGCCGTCCTGATCACCGGATCGCTCTATGTCATCGGGGGTGTGCGCGCAGGACTGCGACGTCGTCTCGGCCGGTAGCCTCGCCCGCATGGCTGACCGCACACTCGTCCTCTTGAAGCCCGACACCGTGGAGCGCAAGCTCGTTGGTGAGGTTCTCTCACGATTTGAGGCTAAGAACCTTGACATTGTGGCGATGGAACTGCGCACGCTCGATGCCGACACGTTGGAACGCCACTACGCCGAACATGTCGGTAAGGGTTTCTACGCCGACCTTGTGGCGTTCATGAGCCGGGGACCGGTGGTGGCCATGGTCATCGAGGGCCCCGAAGACACCTGGGAAGTGGTTCGTCACATGATGGGTGCCACCAACCCGCGCTCTGCTACTGCCGGAACGATTCGGGGCGATCTCGGAATCTTGTTCACCGAGAACCTCGTGCATGGCAGTGATTCGCTGGAGAGCGCCGAGCGCGAAATCGGCATCTTCTTCCCGAATCTGTAACATTCGACAACCGTGATCACCGGGCCATTCGGGCGCGGTGGGGTTTCTGTGGAGGGAGGACAACGTGAGGGGTAATCCGCTCGGCCTCGGCCGCGACCTCGCGATTGACCTCGGAACTGCGAACACGTTGATCTATGCCCGCGGCGTCGGAGTGGTGCTCGACGAACCCTCCGTCGTGGCGATAAATGTCAACGACGGCCGTCCGGTGGCCGTCGGCACGGAAGCCAAGCGAATGATGGGGCGCACGCCGAACCACATTCGTGCGATCCGACCACTGAAAGACGGTGTGATCGCCGACTTTGAGGTGTGCGAGAAGATGCTGCGCTACTTCATCCAGAAAGTGCACGCATCGCGGTGGTCAAAGCCGCGGATGATCATCTGCGTGCCCTCGGGAATTACCGGGGTGGAGCAGCGTGCTGTGCAAGACGCCGCTGAATATGCCGGTGCGCGAAAGCCGGTGCACATCATCGAAGAACCGATGGCTGCGGCGATCGGTGCGGACCTCCCGGTACATGCCCCGAGCGGGAACATGATTGTTGATATCGGTGGCGGCACAACTGAAGTAGCGGTGATTTCCCTCGGCGGCATCGTGACCGCGCAGTCGGTTCGCGTGGCCGGTGACGAGCTTGACGATGCCGTCGTGCAATACGTGAAGAAAGAGTTCTCCCTCGCGATCGGGGACCGGACGGCAGAGGAGATCAAGGTGCAGATGGGCTCCGCGTGGCCGCTCTCCGAAGAACTCACTGCTGACATCCGTGGACGCGACCTGATCTCTGGTCTTCCTCGCACGATTCAACTCAGCACCGAACATGTGCGCGAAGCGCTTGCGGAACCGGTAAGCGCCATTGTCGATGCGGTGAAGACCGCCCTTGACCGCACGCCACCCGAGTTGGCGGCCGACATCATGGAGGACGGCATCATGGTCACCGGTGGTGGTGCGCTGCTGCGCGGCCTAGCCGATCGGTTGGCTCATGAAACCGGCATGCCGATTCGCATTGCGGATGAGCCCCTGTTCTCGGTCGCCATCGGTTCAGGGCGAGCGCTCGAGAACATCGATGCGATGCGTGGTCTGATGTCTCTGGGCGGCGACATCTAAGTCGGCATGGCGCTGTACTCGCCCGGACGTCGCCGGGCCATCATCTTGTTGGCGGTCACGTCGGTGTTGCTGCTCACCCTCGATCTACGTGGGAACCGCCTGTTCGACGCGGTGCGCTCGGCAGCCGGTGCAGTTGCCGACCCATTTCAGACGGCTGCTGACGTCGTTACCTCGCCGATCAGTCGTGCAGTGCGCAGTTACCGCGATTACGACGACCTGCTTGCGGAAGTCACCGATCTCCGATCGCAGGTCGAGGCGCAGCGTGCCGCCGAGATCGCAGCTCAGAACGCCATCATCGAGAATCAGGACCTTTTGGCACTCGAAGGTTTGGAGAGTGTGGCCTCATATGACTCGGTGACGGCGCGTCTCGTCGGGCAATCGCCAACGAACTTCGACCAGCAAGTTGAGATCGACCGCGGCTCGGTGCACGGCATCCGGGTGGGAATGGCCGCCACCGGAACCGGCGTTGGGCTGGTGGGCAAGGTCACGCGGGTGTCACCACAGTCGAGCGTGATCATGCTGGTCACCGACCCGTCGTACGCAGTTCCGGTGAAGATCATCGCTGGTAACGATGAGGTTGGGGGCAGCACAATCGATGCAGACACGGCGGTGCCGGAGGTCATCCGTGAAACCGGCGTGCTCCGCGGGCGGGGCGACGATCGGCTGCCGCGGGTGAGCTTTGTCGCCGGCTCCGCCGGATTTGGTCGTATCAGCGCCGGCGACACGGTGTTCACCGCAGGTGGTTCCACATCGCTCGCACCACCGAATATTCCAGTCGGGACAGTCGCGAATGTCATCACGAGGCCGGGCACAGCCGGTCAAGAAGTGGAGGTTGAACTGGTCTCCGACCTCGAACGACTGCAGTTCGTCAGGATTATCTTGTATCAACCGCCGACGGAGTTGGCCGAGTGATTAACGCGCTGCGGCATGGGTGGCTGCCTCGTGTGGTGTTGATCGGGTTCGTTCTCGTCGCCGTGCAGACCACATTGGCCGCTGATATGCGACCGTTCGGTGTGTCGGTGCAGGTGGTGTTGGCCTTCGCTGCCGCTGTAGGTGCCGCTAGCGACGCGGACCGCGGTGCTGCAGCCGGCTTCGTTCTCGGCTTGCTGTACGACCTAGTCATCGGTACACCTGTTGGGGCGACCGCATTGACGATGGCGATGGCGGGTCATGTTGCCGGGCTCGGCCGCCGCTTTCGTGTGGAGCCGGTGTGGTGGATTCTCGCCGCGTTCACAGCGGGTGGAGCGTTGGTAGGGGAAGGGCTTGTGCCGGTTGTGCGCGTGTTCATCGGCGAAGCAGACCCTGTGGGTTGGCGGATTGCGGCGGTATTGCCGACGGTAACGGTGGCTGCCGCGTTGCTGTCACCGGTGATGGTTCCGGTTGCGCGGTGGGCGTTGTCGGTGCGCGAGAGCGAACTCAAGGTGCCGGGTGATGCCTGACACGCCGTTCGATACGGCACAATCGTGTTATGTCCGGTGACCGACGAGCCATCCGGCTTGGCATCTTGGCCACGGTGGCCGTGATTCTTGTGTCACTGCTCGGCGTCCGGCTCTGGTTCTTGCAGACCGTGCGAGCTGAGGAGCTGCAGGAGCGTGTCGACCGGTCAAAGACCCGCGTGGTCCAACTGGCGCCTGAGCGGGGACGCATATTTGACGCCGACGGTCGCATCCTCGCCGACAACCGGCGCATCCTGACCGTTGCCATCGACTGGAACTATCTGCAGCGCCGCAGCGAGCGCACCGAACTGTTCCGACGCTTGGAGGGATGGGTCGGGGTGCCGGCCTCGGAAATGGAAGACCGCTACACCTCCGGGTACTACTCACCATTCCTGCCGCTACCCATCGCCGAGGATGTCGACGAGCAGACGGCGATCGCCCTCCTCGAGCGCGTGGAGGACCTTTCCGGGGTGGAGATCGTCAACGGATGGGAACGCGTGTACCCCTATGCGCCACACGCCGCCCATGTCGTTGGCTACATGGGGGCCATTACCGCCGAGCAACTGGAGACGTACCTAACACGCGGCTACCTCCGTAACGAGCGGGTTGGCCAGTTCGGTGCGGAACGTTCCCTTGAGGAGATACTGCATGGCACGTGGGGGTATCGCGTTCTCGAAGTAGATGCCAGCAATCGTCCCGTGCGAGTGGTGGAAGAGGTTCCGCCGATCAACGGGCACGACGTTCAACTCACCATCGACCTGGATGTGCAGGTGTACATCGAGCAGGCGCTGCAGACGTCGTTGGTGTCGCGACGCACCCAGTACACGTCCAATCCACTTGTGCGCCAACCCGACGGAACGCTGGGGCTGTTGGATCCTGACGAGCCTGAGCGTGTGCCGTATAAGGCGCCAGCAGGGGCAGCTCTGGTTATGCGGTACGACACCGGTGACGTCGTCGCGATGGCGAGTTATCCCACCTTTGACAACCGCTGGTTCGAAGCTGATCTGACGGGAACGAAGTTCCGTCAGGTCTTTCCCTCGACTAAGCCCGATGGGTCACCGATTGATCCGGATGAATCGATTCTCGTGAATCGCGCAATCCAAGGGCGGTACAACCTCGGATCAACCTTCAAGCCGTTCACGGCGTACGCGGCGCTCACCACCGACCTGATCACCTCTGATGAACTCTTCACCGACACCGGGTACTACGAGTTGTATTCGGTGAACCCCGCACGGTGTGACGCAGGGTTGGTGCGGTGTAGTTACAAAAACGCCCTCTGTGGGACTGGCGCGCCGTGCGTGTACGGCGATGTCGATGTTGAAGATGCACTTGCGGTGTCGTCGGACGCCTTCTTCTATCGCATCGGCGAGGACATTCTGGTGGAGAATGGTGGGGCGCCGGTCTTTCAGGAACAGGTGGGATTGTTCGGTTTTGGCGCCGACACCGGGATCGAACTTCCATTCGAATTTGATGGCACGGTGCCCGACCGTGAACTCAAGCGCATCTACGCCGAGCGTGGCGTCATCAGCGAGGATGAAGGACGAGGCTTTTACGTCGGTGACAGCATTCAGATGGCGATCGGTCAGGGCCTGTTGTCGGCGACGCCGCTGCAACTCGCAAACGGGTATGCCACCTTGGCCAATGGGGGCACGGTGCTGCAGCCAACGATTATTGACCGGATTTGGGAGCCCGGCACCCCGGATGGGTCCGTCGGATATGCCGATCTACGCCGTGGGGCGGTGGACACGGAAAGTTCGGCCCCGACGATCCTGCGCACTATCCCGATGGACCCTGAGGTGCGCGACCCGATTATCGCTGGGTTGACACGGGTGGTGACCACCGGCGCGGGCACCCCGGGTACCGATATTCCGTATCACTCCACAACCGGCGAAAAACTGTTCTACGACTATCCAGATGATGCGATCCCGTTGGCCGGCAAGACCGGCACTGCTCAGGGGGCAGGCAACTACCCATGGAATGACTCCTCGGCGTTCGCTGGGTTTTCCCTCGACCCGGCAGATCCGTACGTCGTGAGCGCCTACTTGGAAAAAGCCGGGTATGGCTCGATTGCTGCGGGCCCGGTGGTGAAGTGCACATTCATGATGTTGTCTGGCTCGATTGCTACTGAACCGGTGGCCGTGTCAGAACCTCTGGACGAGTCCATGGCGGTCGCAGCCCGTGACGAGTACCTCGATGACGTGGCGTGCTTCAACCGGCGCGGAACCGGAACGATCGGGCTGATCGAGTGAACGGGCGGCGACGATGGCGATGACATTTCTCAGTCGGCGCCCCGACAGCGGCCTCGGCAACATCCGGTCATCTCCGGGCGATCCGAGCCGCAATATTGATTGGGTTCTGCTCGGGGTGCAGGCCATCTTGATGGTCATCGGGTGTTTTGTCGTGTTCTCAGCATCGCGCACCCGGATTCCCGGCGATCCGTACGCTTTCGCCAACAGGCAGGTGGTCTTCGCGATCGTTGGGGCAGTCGCGATGGTGGTTGTCATGTCGATCGACTACGAACGACTGCGCGAGCGAGCCCTCGGGTTGTACTCCGCAACGATTGCGCTGCTGCTCCTGCTCATCTTGCTCGGCCTTGCGCGCGGCCAAGACCGCATTTCGTTCGACTTCGGTCCGTTCAACCTGCAGCCCGCCGAACTCGCGAAGTTCACGACGCTGCTGCTGTTGGCGGCATATCTGGCAGAAGGGCGCAGTGACGAGGTGACTTACGCGCGCTTCCTCGGTGGTCTTGTGCTGGTGGGGATTCCCACGGTGCTCATCGTGGCTCAGCCCGACCTCGGGTCAGCGTCGGTGCTGGTCTCACTCGCCATGGGCACGTTGTTGGTGGCCGGTGCGCGCCCGAAGTACATCGCGGCGGTGAGCGTGCTGTCGTTGATGACGGTGGTGGCAGCGTTCGTGGGGCAATTGGTGAACCGTTACCAGGTGCAACGCTTGCAGGTCTTTCTTGATCAAGAGACCACCGACCCCACCCTGCAAGACGCCGTCTACCAGGTGCGTAATGCAATCCGGGCCGTAGGCACTGGGGGAGTGTGGGGCAAGGGATGGCTCGAGGGCCCTCTCACCAACGGGCGTGACATTCCCGTGATGTGGGCCGATTTCCCATTTGCTGCGGTGGCCGAACAGTTCGGCATGGCCGGTTGCGCTGTCCTACTCGCCCTGTTCTGTGTGGCGTTGGTGCGCATCTGGCGAATCGCCAGCCTGTCGAAAGATCTGCTCGGTACGTACATCGCGGCTGGGGTGTTCACCATGTTGCTGTGGCAGGTGTTCCAGAACGTCGGCATGACGCTCGGCATCACGCCGGTGACCGGATTGCCAATGCCCTTTATTTCCTATGGTGGGTCCTCGCTCATCGTGTACTGCGCGCTCTTCGGACTTGTGCAGAGCGTGCATATGCGCCGTATGCGCTGAGCTCTCGCCCAGTTGTGTACGGGCGGTCACGGTGTGCGACGTTGCTGGCGGGTAACATAGGCGGGTCATGTTCGTCGCGCTCCTCGTCCTTGTCGCGGGTTTGAGTGTCGCGGGCATCACCAAATTCATCACACCCCCGCGTGCTGTGGGCCCCGACGACGTGGCCCCCGCGGAGGTCCGCCGCCAGACGTGCGGCCGCACACTGAAGGATTCCACCGATGGACGATCGAACTCTCCCCTCCGAGAGCACCGGGGCGACCCCCGGAGCCTCTGCCTCTTCCGCCGACAACTCGTCGTCGCCCTCATCACCCACTGACGGCGGCGCGAATCGCCGCCGCCGGCGTGGGTCCCGTGGGGGGCAGGGCCGCCAACGTTCTGCTTCGCCAGCGTCTGATGGCGCCACCGGTGACTCATCGGCTGCGCCGCCGGCACCTCGCATTGGCGACACCATGCCCATCCCAACGGTGCCGCCGCCCGGGCCGGCACGGCAATCTGACGCACCTTCAGCGGGGGCGGGCGCCGGTGGAGGTCAGTCGAAATCTTCGCGCAACCGTCGTCGTCGCTCGCGCGGTGGCGGTGGTGGTGGCTCCGGTGGTGCTGCAGGTCAACAGCAACAAGGTGCGAAGAATGGTTCCTCTTCCAGCCGTCGACGGCAGCGTGGCGGCCAGAACCAGGAGTTGACCCCAGAGACCCTTGAGCGTCGGCGTGGGCGGGAGCGTGACGGCAAGCCGCTCGGTCGGTATGTGATGTGTGTGCAGGTGCGCGACGGCATCACCCAGGTGGGCGTTCTTGAGGGACGCAACTTGATCGAGCACTACGTGTCACGTCCAGCCGATGATGTTTCACAAATTCACGGCAACATCTATCTCGGGCGCGTGCAAAACGTGTTGCCCGGTATGGAGGCGGCGTTTGTTGATATCGCGACGCCGAAGAATGCGGTGCTGTATCGCGGTGACGTGCAGTTCGATCCCGATGATGTCGACAGCGGCGGTGAGGCGCGAATCGAAGAGATACTCAAGAACAAACAGATGATTCTGTGTCAGGTGACGAAGAACCCGATTGGGGCCAAGGGGGCGCGCCTCACCCAAGAGGTGTCGTTGCCGGGTCGATTTGTGGTTCTTATCCCGAACTCCTCAACCTATGGGATTTCCAAGCGCCTGCCCGACGATGTCCGTCGACGTCTGCGATCGATCCTCGATCGGGTCAAGCCAGACCAGCACGGTCTCATTGTGCGCACGGCGGCTGAACATGCGACCGAGGCCGAACTCACTGCCGATATGGAGCTCTTGCTCGCCGAGTGGGCCAGAATTGAAGCGCGTGCGTCGGAAGCAAAACGTCCGGCTTTGCTGCATCGCGAACCAGAGTTGGCGGTGCGCGTGATCCGCGAGGAATTTAATGCCGATTATCGGCGTGTCGTGATCGACGATGAGCGTCTGTACAACGACGTCCGCGAGTACGTCGGGGCGTTTAATCCAGAACTCGTTGATCGCATCGAGTTCTACAACCGTGCGACAGAGCAACTGTCGCTCTTCGAGGAGTACCACATTCACGAACAGGTCCATAAGGCGCTCGATCGCAAGGTATGGCTCCCATCTGGTGGGTCGTTGATCATCGAGCACACCGAGGCCCTCACGGTGATTGACGTGAACACCGGAAAGAATGTGGGCAAGGACAATCTCGAAGCGACAGTGTTTGCGAACAACTTGGAGGCGGCAGCCGAAATCGCGCATCAGTTACGCCTTCGCGATATCGGTGGCATCATCGTGATCGATTTCATCGACATGGAGATCAAGCAGAACCGCGCTGCGGTTGTCGATGCATTCCGTGAGGCGTTGTCGCGGGATAAGACCCGCACCCAGGTGTTCGATATCTCTGAACTTGGCCTTGTGGAGATGACGCGCAAACGCATCGGGGAGGGGCTCCTCACCGAGTTTTCCACCGAGTGCCCAGACTGCGCAGGGCGCGGTCTCATCGTTGATCACGGCCTGCTCAACTGAGCGCCGGCATATCGCAGATGACAGTTGATGCATGCCGATGGCGGCGATAGCGTCCGGATAGTTATGTACGCAGTGATCGCCACAGGTGGAAAGCAAGAAAAGGTCGTCGAAGGGCAGCGGCTCCGTGTTGAGCTGCTCGGTGTCGACGATGGCTCTGACGTGTCGTTCACGCCCGTTCTGGTCGTTGACGGCGACCGTGTGCTCACCGGCTCCGACGCGGCTTTGGCCTCGGTGGCAGCCAAGGTTGTGGGTACGGAGCGTGGCGAGAAGATCGACGGGTTCACCTACAAGCGCCGCACGAATCAGCGACGCCGCTACGGACATCGTCAGAACTACAACGTGATCGAGATCACCTCGATCACCGCCTGAACCGAGGAGTCAGAGATGTCGAAGACCAAGGGCGGCGGTTCCACCCGGAACGGCCGCGACTCAAATGCACAGCGCCTCGGGGTGAAGGTGTTCGATGGCACCAAGATCACTGCCGGCACGATCATCGTGCGTCAGCGTGGTACGCGGTTCCATCCGGGCCGCAATGTGGGCATCGGTGGCGACGACACGTTGTTTGCCCTCGCCGACGGCTCGGTGAAGTTCGGCCAGCGTAAGGGCCGCAAAGTCGTCGATGTTGTCGACGCCTGACCCCAACTGCACGTCTCGTCATTTTCTAGACCGCGTGTGCGCAGGCGGCTGCTAGCTGTTCATTCGCTAGACGTCGATACCCGCGGGTAGACGGTCGCGCTCCCAGCCGAGCAGGCTCACGGCACGGCCACAGGCATAGCGGTCCGTCATGCCGCTGACCCATGCGACGGCCATACGGACAGCCTCGGGTGACCCTGCATCAAGATCGCGGGCGATGTCGTCGCGTTCGTTCGCTAATTCATGGGGCCGGTCGGCGTAGTGCTCGACGAGGGCGCGCAACATGCCGATCACTGCATCGGCCTGGCGACGTGATGCTGGTCGTAGGTAGACCTGGTCGTAGTTGAAGCGTCGGAAGGCCCCGAGCGCCTCCGCGATGTCGGGGTGCATGCCAATGCGCCCGGTTGTGGCCGCGGTGTCGATCATCGATCGCACGAATGTGCCCAATTGGCTGCTGCGGTCAGATCCGCAGCGACGAGCAACAATCTCGGGCAGCATGTGCGATGCCACAATGCCGGCGGCAACAGCATCCTCGAAGTCATGGCAGACATAGGCAATGCGATCAGCCCATGAGACAACTTCGCCCTCTGGGGTGCTCGGCGCCGGTCGACTCCACGAGTGATTGCGAATGCCGTCAAGGGTCTCGATGCAGAGGTTCAGCGGAGAAAGGGTTTCATCAGCTCCCCAGACGGCATGGTCGTATCCCTCCGCGAGATACGGGCTGAACGCGTCTTCGCTCGCGTGGCCTCCTGGACCGTGACCGCAGTCGTGGCCCACCGCGATGGCCTCGGTGAGCGCCACATTGAGCCCGAGCGGGCCGGCCACCGACCGGGCCACTTGAGCAACCTCTAATGCATGAGTCATGCGGGTGCGCTGGTGATCGTCCGGGAACACAAAGACCTGCGTCTTGCCGGCCAAGCGGCGAAATGCGCTGGCGTGGAGAATGCGGTCGCGGTCGCGCTCGAAACAGGTACGCACCGGGTCGGGTTCCTCGTCAGTACCGCGATTGCCCGCTCCCCAGGAGCGGGTCGCGGTCGGCGACAAATGGGCATGCTCGAACTCTTCGCGCTGATGTCGCAATACGCGGTCAGCGTGGGCAACGGCGTGGGAATCAGCGTGGGCAACCGCGACATCATCGATGTGATGAGCGTGCATCGTGGCCGCCCACCGAGCTGCACGCTCGGCCATTGCCTCATCGTCAGGGAGTGAGCTGAAGGGTGCCACATGCCCAGCCTACGATCCCGGTGTCGCACCCTCCCGTCGTGCAGGGTCGCTGATCGGTAGCGTGTCGACGTGTCGCAGTTCGTCGACGAATGTCAGCTGAACCTCCGCGGAGGTGACGGAGGG
Source organism: Ilumatobacteraceae bacterium (assembly GCA_017859395.1). Classification (GTDB taxonomy): domain Bacteria; phylum Actinomycetota; class Acidimicrobiia; order Acidimicrobiales; family Ilumatobacteraceae; genus Casp-actino5. The sequence goes on from JAFMNE010000008.1 coordinate 18,275, forward strand.
GCCGGATGCGTGTCATTCCGGCGTGAGGGGCCTGTGGTGAACGGTGGCCCAAATGGCGGCGACGGCGGCAATGGTGGGGACATCTGGTTGGTTGCCGACCACAATGTGGCCTCTTTGCTCGCCTTCCGAGATCACCCGCACCGACGTGCTGGTGATGGTGTGCATGGAAAGGGAAAGGATCTCCACGGCCGACGTGGAGAGAGCCTCGAGGTAACGGTGCCCGAGGGCACGGTGGTGAGCGATTTGTACACCGGTGAGGTCCTTGCCGAGCTGAACAATCACGGTGATCGATGGATGGCAGTCGCGGGTGGCCGTGGCGGTCGTGGTAACGCCCGTTTCTTGTCGAATCGTCGCCGTGCGCCGACCTTTGCGGAGCAGGGCGAGCACGGCGAGGAGCGGTGGTTCCGACTGGAGATCCGCCTCATGGCCGATGTCGCCCTGGTCGGGTTTCCAAATGTGGGTAAGAGCACCCTGATCAGCGTGATTTCCGCCGCGCGTCCCCGAATTGCGGACTACCCCTTCACCACGCTTGAGCCCAATCTCGGAGTGGTCAGCATCGACGACGACACCTCGTTCACGGTTGCCGACATACCCGGGCTCATCGAAGGGGCCTCGGAGGGGCGCGGGCTCGGCCACCGCTTCTTGCGTCATGTCGAGCGTGCCCGGGTGCTGTGCATCATGGTCGACCTGGCTCCGCTCGACGGCGTTGGGCCGGTGGAGCAAGAAGAAGTTCTGTTGCGCGAGCTGGGACAGTACCGCCCAGAGTTGCTTGAACGCCCGCGCATCCTGGTCGGCACAAAAGCTGACTTGGTGCCGACCGAGGCAGTAGACAGCAGCCACTTCGACGCCGTCATCTCGGCGGTCACCCGCGACGGTGTACGTGACCTCGTGGGGCAGATGGCATCGATGGTGCACACGTCGCGCGCCGATGAACCGGCCGTTGACGGGATGGTGGTGCTGCGGCCCGAACCCACCGGAGCGGTCGTCGAGCGCACCGACGACGGCGAGTACGTGGTCCTCGGCCGTGACGTTGAGCGGGTTGTGGCGCTGAACGATGTCACCACCCCCGAAGCCCTTGCCTATATCGATCAACGCCTTGAACGTCTCGGTGTCCTGCGCCTGCTGGCACGTGCAGGCGTGGCCGACGGAGACGTGGTGCACATTGGCGAGTTCTCCTTCGAATATCGGAGCCCACGCTGATGCGCATCGTTGTCAAGATTGGTACTGCGTCGCTCACCGATGAACGTGGTGGCATTGTTCGTTCCGCAATCGAGGACCTATGTGCCGAGGTTGTATGCGCGGTGGGGGAGGGACACGACGTACTCGTCGTGTCATCCGGCGCGGTCGCCGCTGGTGTGGCTGCGGTGGGTCTTGACCAGCGGCCCACAGACATGACTACCCTGCAGGCGGTCTCGGCGGCCGGCCAGAGCCGCCTCATGGAGGTGTACAACGCAGCACTTGGAGCTGGAGGGTTGGTCGCCGCCCAGGTGTTGCTCGACCCACACGATTTTGTGGATCGCAGCCAGTACCTCCATGCGCGACGCACCCTCGAGCGGTTGCTTGAACTCGGCTGTGTGCCGGTGATCAACGAAAATGACGCCATTGCGAGCGAAGAACTTCGCTATGGCGACAATGACCGGCTGGCCGCTCTCGTTGCGCATGCGCTGCGCGCGGATCTGTTGGTGTTGCTCACCGACGCCGACGGTCTGCTAACCGCAGATCCCCGCAGTGACCCAGCCGCGACATTGATTCAGTTGGTGACTGCCGACGACCCGTTGCTGGCCATCGATGTCACCGCCGCTGGGTCGGGTCGTGGATCTGGCGGGATGGCGTCGAAGCTGGCCGCTGCTCGAATCGCCTCATGGTCAGGTATTCGCACGGTCATAGCGCGCGCCGCCACCGCCGGCGTGCTCGGGGCTGCGATACGTGGTGATGGCATTGGGACCACCTTCGCGGCCCATACGCGCCGGTTGACGGCACGGCGACTCTGGATTGCATTTGCGGCGGAGGTGTCTGGATGCATCACCGTCGACGACGGCGCGCATGCAGCACTCATCGACAACGGGCGCAGCCTCTTAGCAGCAGGAGTTACCGCCGTCGACGGCGATTTCGCCGCTGGTGACACGGTGGAGGTCCGCGATACGAGCGGCAGGGTATTTGCGCGAGGTCTGGTGACTTGCGCGGCTGCCGAACTGTCGGGTGACGCGGGAAATGGTTCTGCGCGGCCTCCCGAGGTCATTCACCGTGATGATCTGGTGATCGTCCCCGGTTGATACCGCGCAGTACCGAGCGCAGCCCCACAAGATCGGTGAGAAGGGCACTGGCTACGGCGCAGGCGACACCGCCAATTCCGCCGATGAGTAACGTGACACCGGTGCTGTCGAACATCGCCAGAGACAGAAGTGCCGGCACAGCCGCTGCAATCGTGACAGTGACCAGGGGCCCGAGGGTTGTCGCGAGGGCTGACCTCTCCACAGCTCCAAGTCGCTGTTGCGCAATGACCAGCGCGATCACTGCTGTGATGAGGTAGGCGATCGCGAGCGAGAGACCGAGGCCAAAGACACCTAGCGGGCCGACCAACAGCACTGCTAGCACGATATTGAGCGTGTTCTCGGTGGCGTTCAGCACGAACGGTGTGCGCGTGTCACCGTGTGCGTAGAAACCTCGGAGGCTGAACAAGTACACGCTGAACCCGCTGAGGCCGATGGCCAGGCCGCGCAGCGCGTCGGCAGTGTTGGCAGTCGCAGAGGCGTCAAACAGGCCTCGCTCCATCGTCGCAGCGATCAAGGGGTCGGCGAGAACGACGAGGAGAAGCGACGCCGGCAGAGTGAGCGCGGCCACGGCGCGGACGCCGAGGGTGAAGTGGTGCCGGAATGCCGCGGGGTCCGCCGCGGTCACCGCGCGCGCTAGTTCTGGTTGGAACGTTGTGGCGACCGACACTGCGAGAAGCCCATGTGGCAACACGAACCATGTGAAAGCGTCAAAGTACGCCGAGGCCAGCGATGAGCCGGGTTCGGCCAAATTGCGGATCACGATGAGCGCAATCTGGTTGGCCGCCACGAATCCGATCGTCCATCCACCCATGGCGAGGATGCGGCGAACTTCAGGGTCGTGAGGCCGCCATCGTGGCCGCACACCGCCCACGTGACGCAGTGCAACTGCAGCGACGATGAGCGCCATGACGGCGATCCCACCCGTGGCGCCGCCAGCGAGCAACCACCGAACCTGCGTGTTGTCGATGACATCGCCGAGGCCTCGGGCTGTGGCGCCCGCACCGGGTAATGCCAGTAATGCTGCGACGATGACGAGATTGGCGGCGGCGGGTGACCATGCAGCAGCAGCGAAGCGGCGGCGGGCCTGCAACGCGGCCGCGGCGATGCCGGAGATGCCGTAGAACAAGATCTGCACACAGAACACTCGAGTGAGCAGAACACCGACCTCACGGAATGCCGCAATGTCGACATCGGGCGATGGGGTGAGTGAATAGACCGCAAAAATTGCGGGTGCAGCGATCACGGCGAGCATGGTGACCACCGCAATGGCGCTGAGCGCCATGGTGATCACCGCATCGCGTGACTCCCGAATCCGTTGACGTTCTGCTGAGTCGTACGCCGACGATTCCTGGTGCGCCAAGCGAGTGAAGACCGGCACCAACGTTGCCGAGAGCACACCACCGATGAGGAGGTCATAGATGATGTTCGGCGTCTCATTGGCCAGCTTGTAGGCGTCAGACAACGAGTTTTGACCCACCACCCATGCGAGTACGAGCACGCGACCAAGCCCGGTGATCCGGGAGACCGCGGTACCCGATGCAACCACCAGGTTCGAGCGCACAAGGCCGCTCACCCGCCGCAGGCTAGCCATCGGGCATACTGCCCGGGTGGTCACCCCTCGAACCGCCATTGTCCGACGTCCCGGTCCGCGCTTGGCTGAGGGGCTGGTTACCCATATCGACCGTACGCAAATCGACCTTGCGCTGGCACGGTCACAGTGGGATCGATATGTTGAGGTCTTCCGCGAGCGCGGGTGGCGCATTGTGGAAGTTCCTGGCGCCGATGACTGCCCGGATGCGGTATTTGTCGAAGACACTGCTGTCGTTGCTGGGGATATGGCTGTGGTCTGTCGACCCGGTGCGCCCGAACGTGTTCCCGAGGTGGTGGCTGTCCCCGACGTGTTGTCGGCGGTGGGGCTTGACGTGGTGCACCTGCCCGACGGCTGCCTGGATGGCGGCGATGTGTTGAAAGTTGCTGACACTGTGTACGTCGGTGTCGGTGGCCGCACGGACACCGCAGGAGCCAGTGCTTTTGGCGAACTCGTGTCATCGCGTGGGTTTTGCACGGTGCAGGTACCCACGACCAGGGTCTTGCATCTCAAGTCGGCCGTGACCGCCTTGCCCGACGGAACGATCATTGGATACCCGCCCGATGTGGACTCGGTCGACGCGTTCGAGAGATTTCTCGCCGTGCCCGAACCCGACGGCGCGCACGTGGTTGTGCTCGACGATCACTCGGTGTTGATGGCTGCATCCGCTCCGGACACCGCAGATCTCTTGCGATCGCGCGGACTTGATGTCGTCATGGTCGACATTTCCGAGTTCATTCGCCTTGAGGGTTGCGTGACTTGCTTGTCGATCCGGGTGCGCGGCGGCAATCCACTGTGATATCGACGTCTACCCAGCGGCCCGCGGGCATGACCCGGGGGAGGGTCATGACATTGGCGCTCCTCGGTGCCCTCTCCGCCATGGGGTATGGCGTGATGTTCACCGTTCTTGACGACTACCGCGATGAATTCGGTATTCCGGCGGCGCAGCTCGGGTTCATCGTCGGTCTTGGATTTGTGGCGGCATTCGTCGCGCAGGTCGTGCTGGCACCGATTGCCGATCGTGGACATGCACGACGGTTGATGGTGGTCGGTGTCGCTATCGATGTAGTCGGCCTGCTGGTGCTCGGTTTCGGCACCACCATTTGGGTGCTCATTTTGGGCCGGGCTCTGTCGGGCCTCGGCGCTGGAATGACAATGCCCGCACTTCGTCGGTTGGTCATCGTTGGCGACCCCGATCGTCTGGGAGACAATCTCGGGCTGCTGCTCGCATGCGATGTTGCTGGTTTCGCTGCTGGGCCGCTGCTGTCGGCATTGTTGGTGGGTCCGTTCGGCTTGCCGGCGCCATACATCGTGGTGGCGGTTGCCGCTTCGGTGTGTTTGCCCATTGTCTTACGTCAACGAGTTCACGATCCGGGTGTTGAGACGGTCTCGGCGACATCGTTCGATCTCCTCCGGTCTCCTCACTTCCGCGCAGCGGTCTCGATGGGAGTTGCCATGTGGATGATGATCGGCACCTTCGATGCGCTCTGGGTAGTGGTGCTCGACGACCTCGGCGCCGATGAATGGATCGCAAATATCGGCATCACCGTGTTTGTGGTGCCATTGATCATCCTCGGTGAGCGCGGTGGTCGACTTGCACAGCGACTCGGACCGTTTCGCCTCGGCCCGATCGGACTTGGTATCGGTGCGGTGGCGATGTTCGCCTACGGGTTGATGCCCACCGGCATTGCGATGCTCGCCGTCGGCGTTGTCCACGCCGTCAACGATGGCATCACGGTGTCGTCGACTTCGGTCGCCGTTGGCCTTGTGACGCCCGAGGGCCGCCACGCCAGCGCGCAGGGCCTGCTCGGCGGCGCGCAGACGCTGATGGCAGGTGTCGCCGCTGTGGTTGCTGGCGTGGTGTACGACACCGCAGGGCGCACCACCGCCTACGCGGTGTGTTCGGTGGTGATGCTTGTATTGATTGGGTACACCGTGTCGGTGACCCGTCTACGGTCCGCCGATGGCGGCTTCAGCGGCTGAGGACGCGGTGTTCGCCATCGCCTTCGGGCACGCTGACCGCCGCACGCTCGACCTGGCGGTCGCGGAGCCAGAGCCCGATGAACAGCCCGGTCACGGCGATGGTGCCGTACATGGCGCCACTGCTGATCATGGCCAGGGCGGGCGCGGGGCAGGTGCCCGCCAGCGCCCATCCAGTACCGAACAGCGCGCCGCCGACGATGTGGTGCCGTTCGATACGTGACCGTGAGAGCGAGAGGCGCCCACCGAACACGGTGGTCGTGCCGCGGCGTTCCAACACCCACAGCAATGGCAGGGATACTCCAATGGCAAGTCCCATCAGCAAGAACACGTCCCATTCGGCGAATCGGAGGGTCTTGTGGATCGTGTCGTACTCGTTCAACTGGGCAGCGGCGAGAACGAAGCCGAAGCCGGCACCGAACAGACCGCCGATGACGTTCATCGGGTTTTTCATGGCTGCACTCCCAGAGATCCATCGGACATGACCAGATCGCCAAGGCCGGTGAGTGATGTGAGGATGAATGTGACCACGATGGCGGTCCCGACGAATGTGGCCGTCGTGGCCCAACTGGCGGGGGAGCGCTGAGCGGTGCCGCAGATGCCGTGACCGGAGGTGCACCCACCGGCCATCCGCGCGCCGTATCCCATGATGATCGCGGCGAGGAAGACCACGACGGCCATCACACCGGGCGACCAACCCGCAGCCGACATTGCGTCGTAGCCGCGGCGCCATTCGAAGCCGCGCCCGAGCACGGTCGCGAGCAGACCACCCACGAAGATTCCGCCGAAGTACCACACGCGCCACCCGACGGTGTCGGTATCGCGTCGGGCAGCTTTCATGGTCTGCACGTAGGCGCCGGATGCACCGAGTGGCTGATTGGCGATGAGGAACAGGCCAACCACCAGCACACCAAGTGCGGGGCCGGTGATGTACCAGGGAAGGCGGTCAGGGAGGATGTCCATACATTTATGCTCGCCGACCCGTCACCAAGATGCAACCACCCTCGAGAACTGCGGGTGTGGCGGTGCTGCTCGCTAGCGTGGGCCCATGGTCGACTCCGATGGCGGTGCACCTAGTGCTGACGATGAGATTCGCTCGTACGGCGGTACACCGGATGATCCAGCGGTTCGTAAACGGGTCCGCATCCGGCATTTCCGGCGCGCGAAGGAGCAGGGTATTCGGATTACCGGCCTCACCAGTTACGACTATCTGACGGCGTCGATCTTCGATGCCGCTGGGGTGGACTTCCTCCTTGTGGGTGACTCAGCGGGTAACACGGTGTTTGGCTACGACACGACTTTGCCGGTGACCGTGGAGGAGCTGATCCCGTTGACCCGAGCGGTCGCGCGAGCGGCACAGCGCGCGTTGGTGATCGCTGATCTTCCCTTCGGATCGTATGAGAACGGCCCAGATATGGCATTGGCCACCGCGATTCGATTCATGAAAGAGACCAACGCCCATGCGGTCAAGATGGAAGGTGGTGTGCGCTCCGCTAAGCAAATCCGCAGGATTGTCGGCGCAGGAATTCCGGTGATGGGCCATGTTGGCTTCACCCCGCAGAGCGAGCATGGCCTGGGAGGCCACCTCATCCAAGGGCGCGGCGATGCCGCGGAGAATCTCATCGCGGATGCTCGTGCTGTGGCGGAGGCCGGAGCGTTTGCGGTGGTTCTCGAAATGGTTCCATCCGCCGTTGCCGCACGGGTGACCGCAGAACTGGACATCCCGACCATCAGCGTGGGGGCCGGCCCGCACTGTGACGGCCAACTCCTCGTTTGGACCGATTGGGCGGGGCTCACCACTGGTCGCATCCCGAAGTTCGTACGACAGTATGCCGACGTTGCCGGGGTGTTGCGCAGCGCGACCGAGGCCTACATCGCCGACGTCACCAATGGCGTGTACCCCGCGTCGGAGCACGAATACTTGGAGTGACCCTGGTGCACTGACCCTGTAGTCAGTTGGGCTCGTATGCGAGATTCGGTGCAAGAAGCCGCTCGGCATCGGCCGTAGTGATGCCTTTGCGTTGGGCGTACGACTCCACCTGGTCGCGAAGAATCCGTCCAACACCGAAGTATGTTGCGCTGGGGTGGGCGAGATAGAGCCCACACACCGATGACGCGGGTTGCATCGCCCACGACTCGGTCAGCGTCATCTGCAGGCTGTCGCCGGCACCGATGATGTCGATGATCGTGGCCTTCTCGGAGTGGTCAGGCTGTGCCGGGTAGCCCGGCGCCGGGCGGATACCCCGATAGTCCTCAGCGATCAACCGTTGAGGGTTGTCATCCTCGGCGGGGGAGTAGCCCCAGATCTTGGTACGCACCACATAGTGGGCGTATTCGGCGAACGCCTCGGCAAGGCGATCGGCGAGGGCTTTCAGCATGATCGATGAGTAGTCGTCGCCGGCGTCAGTGAAACGTGTGGCGCGGGCGTCCTCTTCGACTCCGGCCGTCACAGCAAACAGGCCGATGTGGTCGTTGACGCCGGCATCGGCCGGGGCAATGAAATCACTGAGGCACATGTTGGCCCGGTTGGAGACGTCCGATTTTGCGAGTTGTTGGCGTAGGCCGTGAAGGACACGGGAGCCACTGGCGGTGCTCACCATGATGTCGTCGCCGTCGGCGTGCGCCGGCAGGATCGCGACCACGCCGCGGGGAGTCAACCATGCCTCGTTATGCATCTGATCCAGCATCCGAGCGGCGTCGTCCATTAGGCCCTGCGCTGTCGCGGCCAGATTCGGATCTTCGAGCACCTGTGGGTAGCGGGCACGCACGCCCCAGGTGGCAAGAAACGGCGTCCAGTCGATGAGCGGCCGCAGCGTGGCGATGTCGGGTGCTAATTCATGGATACCTGGCTCGCGCGGAGCAGTCACCGTGGTGCTGTCGAATGTGGCGCGGTGGCGAGCCTCGCGGGCCACTGGCAATGGCAGCCGGGTGCGGTCGCGTTCGGCTTCGGCATATCGGGCGGTGATGCGTTCGTAATCGGTATGGGTGTTGGCCATAAACGAGTCGCGGTCATGATCGGAGGTGACGGCGGCGATCACGCCGGAGGCACGACTCGCATCGCTGACGTGGACCACCGGCCCGCTGTAGGCCGGGTCGATGCGCAGCGCCGTGTGCAGCTTCGACGTTGTCGCGCCCCCGATCAACAGCGGGATTTGCAACTCACGGCGCTCCATTTCACGGGCGACGATCACCATCTGGTCGAGTGATGGGGTGATCAGACCCGAGAGCCCGACAATGTCGACATCGTTCTCGACGGCTGCATCGACGATGACATCGGCGGGCTGCATCACGCCGAGATCAATGATCTCATGATCGGCGCAGCCGAGGACGACACCGACGATGTTCTTACCGATGTCATGGACATCGCCAGCGACGGTGGCCAGTAGCACCCGGGCGCCCGAGTGGGTCGATGACTGGGCGGTCCCTCGTTCGGCTTCGATGTACGGGGTGAGGGTGGCGACGGCCTGTTTCATCACCCGGGCGGACTTCACGACCTGTGGGAGGAACATCTTTCCGTCGGCGAAGAGATCGCCGACGGTGTTCATGCCCTGCATGAGCGGCCCCTCGATGACCTCTACTGCCGCCGCGCACTGCTGGCGTGCCTCTTCAACATCAGCATCGATGTGGTCGCCAACACCATGAATCAGGGCGTATTCGATGCGCGCCACCACGTCGGTCTGGCGCCAGGAGTCGTCGGCTGCTGCTGTTGCGGTGCCTGATGCGCCGGTGAAACCGGATGCGGCAGCGAGAAGGCGTTCCGCGGCGTCGGGTCGGCGTGCCAGCACGACGTCGGTGCAGAGTTCGCGCAGTTCTGGATCGAGGTGGTCGTGAACGGCGAGTTGCCCCGCGTTGACAATGCCGATGCGCATGCCCGCACGAATCGCGTGAAAGAGGAACACCGAGTGCAGAGCCTCGCGGACCCGGTTGTTGCCCTGGAAGGCGAACGAGAGGTTCGAGACGCCACCGGAGATGTTGGTCAGCGGGAATTCTTTACGCAGAGCCGCGGTGGCCTCAATCATGTCGAGGCCGTAGCGGTCGTGTTCGGGAATGCCGGTGGCCACAGCGAAGATGTTCGGGTCGAAGATGATGTCCTCAGGTGGTATCTGCACCTCGTCGACCAGAATGCGGAACGCCCGACGACAGATCTCAATGCGGCGTTCAACCGTGTCGGCCTGGCCCTGCTCATCAAAGGCCATGACGATGACCGCCGCACCGTGGTCGCGGCACACGGTCGCCTGCTCGCGGAACTCCTCCTCGCCAGCCTTCAGCGAGATTGAATTGACGACCGATTTACCCTGGAGGCAGCCGAGACCAGCTTCGATGACCTCGAAACGGGAGGAGTCAACAACGACTGGAACGCGGGAGATATCGGGTTCCGCTGCGAGAAGTCGCAGAAATCGGGTCATCTCAACGGCCGAGTCGAGAAGGCCCTCGTCCATGTTGATATCGATGGCCTGTGCGCCTGCCGCAACCTGTTCGCGCGCGATATCGAGCGCCTCGGTGTGGTTCCCCTCGGTGATCAGGCGGCGAAATTTTGCCGAACCAAAGACGTTCGTACGTTCACCGATATTGACGAACGGGATCTCATCGGTGAGGCGTAGTGGTTCAAGACCCGACAGTTCTAATAGCGGGCGGCGTTCAGGAACCGGCCGTGGCCGAGCACTATGCACGGCATCGGCAATCGCGGCGATATGCGCGGGGGTGGTTCCGCAGCAGCCACCGACAATGTTGAGTAGACCATCGGCAGCAAACTCTGCCAAGAGTGCGGCCATGTGCTCTGGGCTCTCGTCATAGCCACCGAGTTCATTCGGTAGACCCGCATTCGGGTACGCACACACCAACGTGTCGGCGACATCGGCGATGTCGCGCAGGTGGGGTCGCATATCGGCTGCACCGAGCGCGCAATTCAAGCCGATGGTGATTGGCGCAGCATGTCGGACCGAATGCCAGAACGCTGTTGCTGTCTGTCCCGACAGTGTGCGGCCGGACCGGTCCGTGATCGTGCCGGAGATCATGATGGGTAGGTCGATGCCGTGGCGTCGATGGAGTCGGCGGGCGGCGACGATGGCGGCCTTTGCATTCAATGTGTCGAATACCGTTTCGATGAGCAGCAGATCAGCGCCACCCTCATGCAGCCCGCGAATCTGTTCGTCGTATGCCGCGACGAGATCTTCGAAATCAAGGGTGCGGAAACCGGGGTCCTCCACCCGAGGTGACATTGACAAGGTCTGGTTCGTGGGGCCAATGGCACCGGCAACGAATCGGGGTCGGTCACCACCCACCGCATCGATCGCTTGGCGTGCGAGGCTCGCAGCAGCACGGTTCATATCGCTGACTAGTGATTCGCACCCATAGTCGGCCTGCGCAATCGACGTCGACGAGAATGTGTTGGTGCAGATGATGTCGGCACCTGCGCGCAGATAGTCCTTGTGAATATCAACGATGACGTCCGGTCGGCTGAGCACCAGCAGGTCGTTGTTGCCGGCCAGAGCATTTGCCCGATCTGACAGTCCGTCCGGAGCGAAATCGTCCGGGGTCAGTTGCCGCTCCTGAATCTGGGTGCCCATGGCACCATCGATGATCAGGATTCGCTCACGGGCCTGCTCGTTGAGCAGATGTCGGGTTGCGGTGCCGGTGGTGGTCATCGGTTCTCCAATGAGGTGACGATGTCGCTGACGAGGCCAGCGCGGTTCAAGGTGTAGAGGTGGAACCGGCTGTGACCGAGTTCGTGCAGGGCGGTGATCTGCTCGGTTGCACACGCCACTGCTTCGGCCCTGCTGTCGACGGCAGTGTGAATGCGATCGGTCAGAGAGGCGGGTACGTGGGCACCGCAGCGGGCGGCAAAGCCGGTGATGCGCTCGATCGGGTGGAGGGCCATGATGCCAGCGATCACGTCAATGTCGATATCGCGGGCACGCGCCGCGGCGATGTACCGATCGAACAGCATTGGTTCGAAGAACATCTGGGTGATCGCGCATGTGGCTCCGGCGTCGATTTTGGAAGCCAGAACACCGAGGTCATGGCCCAGGTTCGGTGACTGCGGGTGCACCTCGGGGTAGGCGGATACGGTCACGTCGACTGGAGTTGAACGCGCGGCGGCGCGTGCGCAGATGACGGCGACCAATTCGGCGGTGCTGGCAAAGCCATCAGGGTGTTGGACGTAGGGTTGATCGATGCCCTCTGGCGGATCTCCACGCAGCGCCACGATGTGGGTGACTCCGAGGTCGAGATAGCGATCGATCACGGCCGTGGCGTCGTCACGGCTCACTCCCACACAAGTCAAGTGCGCGGCAACGGGGCAATCGGCGTGTTCGGCCACTGTTTCGATTGCGGCGAATGAACGGTCGCGTTGGCCCCCGCCAGCGCCATAGGTGACGGACACGAATTCGAACCCGCGACCGTTCAGAGCGCGCACGGTGTCGGCGAGTCGTGCGCGGCCGTCGTCATCGGCGGGTGGAAAGACCTCATAGGAGAGACGAAGAGGGGTCATTGGTTCCTCGTAGTTGTGGTGGCTTGCCAGATGCAGACCGGTAAAAGGTCGCCAGCAGAATGATCGATGCGGTGCTCGGTGAGGCCGTCGAAACCCACCCCGTCGCACCACCGTTCGATTTGCTCGCTGGTGAAACCCAATCGTCGGTGGGCGTGTTCGGTGCGCAGGGTCTCGTCTTGGTGCGCGAGGAGGTCGACGATGATCAGTGTGCCGCCCGGTTTCAATATGCGTGCAGCCTCGCGCAGTGCCGTGTCCGGCGAGTCGAGAAAGTGCAGAAGTTGATGCGCCACGGCCAAGTCGAATGTGTGATCGGGCAGGCCGGTCGCGGCGACATCGGCTTGACGAAGCTCGATTGCCGCACCGTCAGTGCGCTCCACTGCGGTCCGGGCGTGTCGGAGCATCGTGTGATTTGAGTCGATGCCCACGGCACGCGTCGCCAACGGCGTCAGCAGCGACAGGATGCGACCGGTTCCTGTACCGAGATCGACGACCGCATCGCGGGTGATGTTGCTCGCCATCACAATGTCCAACAGCCGGGATTCCACGCCGGCATCTGGTGTGATGCGGGAGCGTTCCCGGTCCCAGGTCGGAGCAAGACGAGAGAAGTGTTCGTCGGCTTCGCGCCGCCGACGGTGACGCTCTGCGTCCAACCGGGCGGCATCGGCGCTCATCTGGTGATCGCTGTCGTCGATGCCATCGACGACAGCGAGAACCGCCGCGGGGATCTGCGGTGCTCGGTGGTAATAGACCCACGATCCTTCGCGATGCCGCGACAGCAGTCCGGCATCGATGAGGATGCGCAGATGCCGAGAGATGCGTGGCTGCGAGTGACCGGTGATGGCGCAGATATCAGACACCGTGAGTTCGCCCTGTTGCAGCAGGCGCAGCACGCGAACCCGTGTGGGTTCGGCGACGGCGCGCAGCACGGTGACGACGTCATCGAGTGCGGCCATGGCATAAGGATATAACGACATCGTTATGTGCTGTCAAGCAGCGTGATGTGGATAGTCAATCCCGTAGCCGTTTTTGGGAGACTCTGCGGGTGGCACTGCTGAGCGCACTGGTCGGTGAGACCGAGATTGGAATTGATCGTGACGACCCTGCGGGAATCACCGTGGATGACGTCACGATGTCCTACGACGATCTACTGGCGCACGCGGCTGGCCTCGTCGGCCATATCCACGGGGCACGTGCCCTCGCGGTGTGTGCCGATGCGCATATGGACACCCTGATCGGTGTGGTCGCTGGTCTGCTGGCCGGAGTGCCAGTGGTGCCGATCGCTCACGACGCCGGCCCTGGTGAACGCGGTCATATCCTGCGCGATTCCGCCGCAGAGATGGTGCTCGGTACACATGATTGGGGTGAGGTCGATCTACCCACCGTTGACGTGCACGCCCCGCCAGCATCGATGGTGCCCGCGAGCGGTGTGCCCGGCAGGCTCATCATGTACACCTCCGGTACGACCGGTGCCCCCAAAGGAGTCGTGCTTCCCGACACCGCACTCGCAGCCTGTCTCGACGGCTTGGCCGATGCATGGCAATGGAGCCCCGACGACCATCTGGTGCACGGACTTCCGCTCTTCCACGTTCACGGTCTCGTGCTCGGCATGTTGGGCGGACTGCGTCGGGGGTGTCGCATCACCCACACCGGGCGACCTCACCCGGATCGATATGCAGCTGCTGCAGCACGAGGCGGAAGCTTGTTCTTTGGGGTCCCGACCGTGTGGGGGCGCATCGTCGCCGAGCCGACGATTGCGCGCAGTTTGTCGCGTGCGCGGGCGATCGTGTCCGGGTCCGCAGCGTTGCCGGTCAGCACATTCGCTGCATTGACGGACCTGACTGGTGTCACGCCGCTCGAGCGGTACGGGATGACCGAAACCCTGATCACCTTGTCGACACGAATCGATGGTGAGCGTCGACCCGGTCATGTTGGATGGCCCTTGGCGGGGGTAGAGACGCGGTTGCGCGGCGATGATGGCACCGAGGCGGCGAACGATGCCACCACCATCGGAACGCTGGAGGTACGTGGGGCCACCATCGGCGATGGCTATCTGAATCGCGATGACGCCACCGCCGCAGCAACAACGTCCGATGGGTGGTTCATCACCGGTGACTCGGCCACTATTGGTTCAGATGGGATGCATCGCATCGTGGGGCGCACATCGGTGGACATCATCAAATCGGGTGGCTACAAGGTCGGCGCAGGCGAAGTAGAGGCAGCGGTGGCTGAGGTACCGGGAGTGCACGAGGTCGCCGTCGTCGGAATACCCGATGCCGACCTCGGCGAAAGGATTGTGGCATTCGTGGTCGGCGACGGCGTCGACGAAGCCGGTGTCATTGCGCATGTCGCCGCGACCTTGTCGGTTCACAAGCGGCCGCGGGAAGTGCGCCGCGTCGACACCTTGCCGCGTAATGCGCTCGGAAAGGTACAAAAGGCGCAGCTACGCGACAGTTGACGTGCGCCGTCGCACAGCGAGGAATCGAACACCGATGCCGCTGACAAGAACCGCGCCGCCACCGATTAGTGACGACGTCGGCAACGAGACGATGAGGCCGACGCACCCCAACAGGCCGAGCCGGGCGACCCACCGCGGCCACAACAACTCCGATGGTTGCAATTTCAGTGCTGCGGCATTCGTGAGGGCGTAGTAGGTCAGGACCGCCACACCCGACACTGCAATCGACGAGGTGAGCGACACAGCGTTGACGACGATGATGGCGACAACCGCCACCGTGAACTCGGCTCGCAGCGGCAGTGATCGGCAGGTGTCGATGTGCGCGAGTATGCGGGGCATGTCGCCACGTCGCGCCATTGCGACGACTGTACGGGCAACACCTGGCACCAGATTAAGCATCACGCCCGCGGAGGCAACGGTGGCGCCGGCGGCCACGATCGGTTCAGCCCAACGCCACCCACGAGTAGCGACAACATCGGCAACCGGAGTGGCCGACGCAGCAAGTCCGGTCGAGCCGAGATGAGAGATGACGACGGCACCAACCACGGCGTATAACGCGAGGATGGCACCCAACGCCCGAGGAACCGCACGCGGGATGGTCCGTGCTGGGTCGATGACCTCCTCGCCGAGAGTGGCGATGCGTGCATAACCGGCGAAGGCAAAAAAGAGCAGACCAGCGCTGCGGATGACCCCGAACACGCCGCCGTCGATGTTGATGTCGACAGCCATGGTGGTTGCTGGTCCACCGGTGAGTCCGGCAGCGACGCAGATCCCGATGGTCGCCAATGCCACGACGAGGAGAATCCGTGTGACGCCCACGGTTCGTTCGAGCCCGCCGATGTTGATGACCATGACGATGACGATCGAGATGGATGCAACAAGGTCCGCGCGGTCAGCCCAGATGTGCGCACCCACAACACTGGCCATCGCCGCAATCGATGCCGTCTTCCCCACGACGAAGCCCCAACCCGCAACATGGCCCCACGACGGCCCGAGGCGGATCGAGGCGTAGACGTATGTGCCCCCGGACTCGGGGTGACGAGCTGCGAGTTGCGCCGATGATGTGGCGTTGCAGGTGGCGACGATGCCGGCGATCAGTAGCCCGACGAGTAGCCAGTTGCCTGCGGCCGCGGCAGCCGGAGCCCACACAGCGAAGACCCCAGCACCAACCATGGATCCGGCGCCGACCACCACCGCGTCGCGGACGTCAAGGCGACGTATGAGTTCAGCCATTGCCAACCACGTCGACAAACCATGTGCCGATGAGTTGGTGCACATCGGTGGCGCGACGCATCTGGTGCCAGCGGGCAATGAACCCGTGAACGACCCCGGGGATCCGATGGCAGGTCGTCGTGACACCATCCATTGCCAAACGTGATGCGTAGGCCTCTCCTTCATCGCGAAGCGGATCGAATTCGGCAGTGATGACCAGGCTCGGGGGAAGCCCACTCAGAGTACTTGCGCGGGCGGGGACGGCGCGGGGGTCGAATCGTGCGTCCGGCGAAGCCCCGAGGTACTGCGACCAGAACCATGCCATGTCGTCGGCACCGAGGAAGTATCCGCTCGCGTTGTCCACCATGGAGCGATACGGCGTCGGATCGTCATCGATGCAGGGGTAAACCAGCACTTGGGCGCACGGCGTGGGACCATCGCTGAGCGAACGAAGAGCGACACCGGCTGCGAGATTGGCCCCAGCGGAATCGCCTGCGACGGCGACACGCGTGGGGTCGCCACCCCACGCTGCGCCGTCGGTCCGCAACATCTCAAATACGTCCCAGCAGTCATCGTGGGCAGCGGGAAAGGGATGCTCCGGAGCGCGACGGTAGTCCACAGACACGACGAGTGAGCCGGTGACAAGCGCGAGCCGGCGCGCGAGGTGATCATGGCCATCCACACTGCTGAGGACCCAGCCGCCACCGTGAGCGAACATGATGATCGGCCGGCCGCTCGGCGTGCTGTCGACGCAGTAGCAGCGCACCGATATCGACCGATCATTCGTCGCGACCCGGCGGTCAACGACATGGGCCATTTCGTCCGCTGGGGGGCGAGGAGCGGCGTCGTAGTTCTTACGTGCTGTGGCGATATCGCCATCGGTCAGTGCGGGAGCTGCCCCGTCGGCTATCGCCGCGACCAGCACGGCGACATCGGGGTCCAGCGGCATTGCCTCAGCTGGTCATCGGGGCACCGTCGAGAACACGTCGTACCTCGGCGACGATTTTCTCGGCGGTAGCGCCCGGGGTCAACACTGCAGCAACTCCGGCGTCGGAGAGTTCTTGAAGGTCATGATCGGGCACAGTGCCGCCGACGATTACCGGAATGTCCACACCGCGGGCCCGCACAGCCTGAACAACGAGGGGAGCGAGGGTCATATGGGCGCCGGACAGCATCGACAAACCAATGGCGTCGACATCCTCATCGACCGCGGCTGCAGCCACGGTCTCTGGGGTCTGGAACAGACCGGTGTACACCACCTCAAAACCAGCATCGCGCAGAATTCGCGCCACAACCTTCACGCCACGATCGTGGCCGTCGAGGCCAACTTTGGCCACGAGGATGCGTTCTCCGCTCATCTCTTCCTCCGATGTATCAGATGGTGGGCACTTCGACGTGACGTCCGAAGACCCCGCCGAGTGTGGACATGATCTCGCCAACCGAAGCGTACGCCTCCGCAGCCGCGATCAGCGTCGGCATGAGGTTGATCTCGGGATCGGTAGCTTGCGTGGCCAACTCGGCCAAGACGGCGTCAACAGCAGCCTGGTCGCGGCGACCGCGCACATCGGCAAGCCGCTTGCGCTGGCGCTGCTCGTCCTCATTGGTGATGCGCAGCAGCGGAATCTGATCTTCTTCGTTGCCCTCGGTGAAGGCGTTCACCCCAACGGTGATCCGACGCCCATCGTTCAGGGCGCGCTCCAATTCGAATGCCGAATCGGCGATGCGACCCTGGAACCAGTTCTCCTCGATACCGCGGATCGTTCCCTCCAACATTGAGCCATCACCGAATTCGGCGATCTTGGCAAAGATCTCCTCTGCCTGACGTTCCACCTCATCGGTGAGCGCCTCGACGAAGTGGGAACCGCCAAGTGGGTCCGCGACATGAGCGACGTTCGTCTCGTGAGCGATCACCTGCTGGGTGCGCAGCGCAATGCGGGCGGCCTTCTCGGTGGGAAGGGCCAGAGCCTCGTCCATTGAGTTGGTGTGCAGGCTCTGCGTGCCACCGAGCACGGCGGCCATGGCCTCGATCGCGGTACGCGCGATATTGATCTCAGGCTGTTGAGCCGTGAGCGACACTCCAGCGGTCTGGGCGTGGAAACGACACTGCATCGACCGGGGATCGGTCGCGCCGTACCGATCCTTCATCCACCGTGCCCAGATGCGTCGCGCCGCACGGTACTTAGCGATCTCTTCGAAGAAATCGATGTGCGCGTTGAAGAAGAAACTGAGCCGCGGTGCAAACGCATCGATTGGCAGTCCGGCCTGTAGGGCGAGCTCCACGTAGGCAAAGCCGTTTGCCAACGTGAATGCGAGCTCCTCGACCGCGGTCGACCCGGCCTCGCGGATGTGGTACCCCGAGATCGACACCGAATGCCAGCGCGGCATCTCTGCAGCGGTGAACGCAATCGAATCGCGCACGAGGCGCATCGACTGGCGCGGCGGGAACACGAACTCCTTCTGCGCCTGGTACTCCTTCAAGATGTCGTTCTGCAAAGTGCCGCCGAGGCGGGAGCGCGGTACGCCGGCTTTCTCGGCCTGCGCGATGTACATCGACAAGATCACCGCAGCGGGGGAGTTGATGGTCATCGACGTGGTGACCTCACCAAGGTCGATGTCGCGATACAGGTCCTCCATGTCAGCCAACGTGTCGACGGCGACACCGCAGCGTCCCACCTCGCCAAGGGCCATGGGGTCGTCGGAGTCGAGACCGAGCAGGGTCGGCATATCGAACGCAGTCGACAGACCGCCACCGCCTGCCCGGATGATTTCCTTGAACCTCCAGTTGGTGTCTTCGGCGGTGCCGAATCCAGCGAACATGCGCATCGTCCACGGCTTGGAGCGGTACATCGAGGCGTAAGGGCCACGCGTGTACGGGTATTGGCCGGGGAAGTCCCCGTCGTCGGGGCCGTAGACCGACTCGAGCGGAATACCCGACATCGTCGTGAACTGGGCGTCGCGCATCGACGACGCGGCCATTGCCTCGTCGTAGCGCTGGCGGGGGGTGGCTGACTCGTTCTCCATGCCCACACAGTACTTTGATTTCCAATGATCTGCGAGACGGCGTAGCGTTCGGGCGATGACCGCTCTGGACCATCGCAGCGCCGATCCGATTGAGATTGCGACGCGCAACTGGCGCGAGGCGGGCTGGTCCGACGCGGCCGATGGCATGGCTCTCATCACCGGAGTCGTGCGAGCTCAACAGATTCTGGTGGCAGCGGTTGAACGACGGTTGCGTCCGCTCGGGCTGACATTCGCCCGTTTTGAGGTGCTGCGACTGCTGGCGTTCAGCCGTCGTGAAGCCCTGCCGATGGGCGTCGTCGGTCGCCGGTTGCAGGTGCACCCCGCGAGCGTCACAAGCGCCGTCGACCGACTCGAGGCCGATGGGTGGGTGCACCGAACGCGTAGTGCTGATGACGGTCGCATGGTTCTCGTTGGCCTCACAACGCAGGGTCGCTCGATCGTCGACGAGGCGACAGCGCGGTTGAACGAGTTGTTTGCGTCACTTCCCATCGACGAGGCCAACGTGGCTGCCGCGAACCACGCCCTCGCGGTGATCCGAGGTGCCGCTGGTTTGGAGGAGCTCTGACCGTCGATTCGGGGCTTGCGATCGGGGCTGATGGGCGCGCTCGGTGTGCCTGGTGTTGCCCGCATGAGGACTACATCGCCTATCACGACCACGAATGGGGTCGGCGCCCAGCCGCCGATGATCTGTGGTTCGAGAAGGTGTGTCTTGAGGGTTTCCAGGCAGGACTGTCGTGGTTGATCGTGTTGCGGCGTCGTGACCACTTGCGAACGGTCTTTTCTGGCTTCACCCCCGAGGTGGTGGCCGCAATGACCGATGTGGATGTTGAGCGCATCGTGGCCGATCCCGGGGTGATTCGCCATCGCGGCAAAATCGCGTCGGTGATCAACAACGCCCGTCGAGCGGTGGAGCTGCGTGACGAATTCGGTCGGCTCGGCGCCTTCTTCGAGCGGTTTGCCTGTGACCGGCCGCGGCCGCTCTCATCTCGCGACGTGCCGACAGCCACCGACGAGTCGCGGGCGATGTCGCGTGAACTTCGCGCTCGTGGGTGGTCGTTCGTGGGGCCGACCACGATGTACGCGCTGTCGCAGGCCTACGGGCTCGTTGACGACCACCTCGGCGGCTGCTGGGTGGACGACACGCCGGCAACTGCTCCTCGATCCTGAATTGGTTTGCCTCCGTCGTGCTGCAGGTAGCGCGCAGGTGACGTCAACCGAGAGCAATCCCGGGGTGCGAACCAGCCAGTGCACGGATGCGGTCAACATCGACCGTGGTGGCTGTGAGTGGCTGGCATGTGGCGCAGAGCGTGACGATCCGACCCCATTTGACGTCGTTTTCATCGTGTCCCACCAGCCGGTCGCCACAGTGACGGCAGAGTTGGCCGCGCCGGCCCTGCACCCAGGCAACAGATCTATCCATCTCGCGTCCGAGGGTGTTCTGGGGTCCGCGACGCGCGTTTTCCCGGATCAGGCCGATCCCGGTGGTGACGAGGTGCTGTAGTCCATTGATCTCACCGACCGGTGTCGTTGGGTGCACGCCCGAGAGAAATGGCAAGTCGACCGCGTAGACATTGCCGAACCCGGCAACACGCCGCTGGTCCAACAACGCAGCGGTGAGCGCGGTGTCGGGTGTTTCCCTCAATCTCGCGGTGATAACGGTTGGGTCGGGTGGGCCAGAACGCGCGCAGAGATCTGGCCCGAGGCGGGCGGTGATGAAGCGTTCGTGACGCGTGGGCATGAACTCGGCGATGGGAATGTCCACGCCAACGATCGGTCCGTGCTCGGTGTGGAGATCGATCCGCCGCCGCCAAGCCGACACCGTGTCCGCACGATCAAATATCCATCGCCCGGTCATAAGTAGATGACAGTGCAACGTGGTGCTCTCGTCGAAACGGATGAACAGATGTTTGCCGTATGCGTCACAGGACGTCATCGTGGTACCGACAAGGTCCGCGCCAGCGATGCGGGGATGACGAAGATGGCAGGCCGTGACCCGCGCGCCGACGCGTAACCGTTGGATGCGGTCGGCGAGGACCCTGAGGGTGTCGCCTTCTGGCACCGCTGCTCAGTTCAGGGTGCTGCGAAGAATGCTGTGCACCTCGGGCCAGATGCTGGCCGCCAGTTCGGCATCGCGGGTGCCGAGGGCGTTGTGCGGGGCCATGAACGCGTGGCCTGTGCCGGAGTGAACACGTAGTTCGGCATCCACCCCAAGTTCGGTGAGTCGGTCCTGAAGGGCGACAGCAGCGTCTGGTGGGAAGAAATCATCGTGTTCTGCCATGTGCCCCCGCACGACGGCCGTGATCGCGGCGTAGTCGGGTTGATCGTCTCCGCTCGGAAACCCGTAGAAGGGGACCGCAACGCGTACAACGTCCGGACGCGTGGCAGCCAGCGCGAAGGTGAGCATGCCGCCCATGCAGAAGCCGATCACGCCAACACCGTCACCGGTGACCTCGGGTCGGGACAGCAGATGGTCAACAGCGGCGCTCATGTCGTGGGCCGCTCGGTCCATCGGTAGCGCAGTCATCAACTCTGCCGCGCGGTCCATTTCGGTGTGCCCCGCCAATTCGCCGTGGTATAGATCGGGTGCGAGGGCGACGAAGCCGGCATCGGCGAGTTCATCGCAGATGGTGAGGATGCCGCTGTCGAGGCCCCACCATTCCTGGACGACGATGACACCTGGTCCCTCACCACTTGCGGGTATCGCGAGGTAGCCGGAACGGTCGTCGAAGGTAATCGTGTTGCCCATGTGGCCGAGACTAACCAACACCGGGAACTGGGTCATCTGCAGCGGCGGTGTCTCGGCGTTCAATGGTGCTGTCTCCGGTCATTTGGCGTGTCACCGGGCGGAGTAACGTCGACATCATGTCGATGACGGGACGTTGTTTGTGCGGTGCGGTGACGTGGGAGTTGTCCGGCGACATCATCGCCACCGCTGTCTGCCACTGTGAACACTGCCAACGCCAGAGCGGTGGCGCGTTTTCGGTCAACCTCGTGGCTCACGAGTCGCAGTTGAGCGTGGATGGTGACCTGTCTGTGTATGGCGATCCGGGTAACGACCCCACCGGCACCGTGCATGTCGAGCGTCGTTTCTGCGGCACCTGTGGGTCGCCGATCGTGTCGGCGCTCACCGGCACCGAGGGTGTGATTGCGGTGAAGGCTGGCACGCTGAATGATCGCTCCACGGTGCGGCCCAATGTGCAGGCGTGGTGCGTCGACCGCCAGCCATGGGTTGAACTCGATGGTATGGACGTGTCGCTCGATCGCGAGTGACACAACATCGGTGAATTCTGGGCCCCCGCTGGCCGCGGCGACGGCTTCCGCTGACTGACGGCTTTGTTACGTCAGGCGTCGTCGCGCTCCATGACGAGCACTTCATCGGCGACTGATGCGAGCATTTGTGACCAACCGTCCACATCACTTGGCTCTTCCACCGGCAAGATCACGAACTTCGTGGTGCCCACGTCGACGAATTCGGCGATGAGGGTGCGCAATTGTTCCCAGCCATCGGGGACGAGCACGGTGGGATCATCAAGGTCTGGTCGACGGCGTGCGAGCGCATCGAGAAGCGCAGCAGGCACCGAGCCCAGAGAGAAGGGGATGAGAACTCCGTAATGGTCCTCGTCGATCTGGCGTCCTTCCCGTGCGGTGGCCTCCTCGATCATCTGGCGGCCACGTCGTGCGTCGCTGGGGGTGATGAATGAGGGGAGCCATCCGTCGCCGAAGCGACCGACGCGACGTAATTCGCTGTCGGCAATGCCACCGAGCCACACCTCCAGTCGTTCGGGAACCGGTCCCACACGGACACCCTCCACTCGGTAGTGCGTGCCGACATGATTGACCTCGTCACCGGTCCAACATTGGCGCATGACGTGAAGGGCTTCGTCGAACATGGCGGCGCGTTCCCCACGACGTACCCCGAAGGCGGCCTGCTCTGCGGGGTCGACCGCTCCCAGGCCGATCGCTGGTAGCAACCGTCCGCCCGACAAGGTGGAGAGGGAGGCGAGCTGGGTGGCGGCAATGACCGGGTTTCGTCCCGGTAGCACCATGACGCTGGTGCCGAGTTTCAGCGACTGTGTTCGACCAGCGATGTAACCGAGTGCCATCAGCGGGTCGGGGGCTTGGGAATTGATGCGCTCGCTCAACCAAATCGAATCAACACCGCGCGCGTCCATATCCATTGCGAGATCACCAAGTTCGCCAGTGTTGAAGCGGGTGCGGGTGCCGAGGCCAAGCCCGATGCGTACCTTCATGCGGTGGCCAGAGAGCGGAGAATCTCAACGATCGTGTCAGGTGCGCTGAGGAATGGTGAATGATCCTCATCGACCGCGATCGTGTCGTCACAGCGCGCAGCCATGATCCGTTGATGTTCAGGGTGCACGCAACGATCGCGCTCACACAGAATGTAGGTACTCGGCACCGCACCCAGACCGGAGGCCTCGATAGGAGTGGTCATCGTCGCATGGGGTTGGGGGCCGAGTCGGGTCACATGACTGGCAATGAGGGCGGGGTCGAGCCCCCGGTACAGCAAGTCGCCAGCGGCATCCGGGTTGATCGTGCTTGCCTCGTCCCCGGGTTGCATGGCGTCGGCAAGTTCGACGTGATGGCGGGGGGCAGCGCGTAAGAAACCATTCACGCTCTCTCGCGATTCAAGAGCGAACGCCGCGATATACACAAGGTGTGCGGCCGGCGCGAGCGCAGATGCCGCGCTGATCACCGCGCCACCGTACGAATGGCCAACCCAGATTGCGTCGGGCCCCACTCGCTGGGCCACGCGCGCCAGCGCGTCGGCATCGCCGTTGACATCGCTCGGAGGCAGCGGTGACATGCCATGGCCGGGCAGGTCGATCGCTTGGGCTGGAATCTCGACTGCTGCAAGTCGGGTGATGAGATCTGACCAGATCCACGCGCCATGCCAGGCGCCGTGGACCAACACGATGGGGCGAGGGTTGGTTGCCATTCAGCGATGCTCGCACAGCAGCCGCGTCGAGCAGGAGACGTGCCGCGGTGATGATGTGGCGTGACCGCTAGCGTCGCCGCGATGTCATCTGCGGTGGGGGTTCTTCGGGTGCCGGCTGTCCGGCGGTACCTCTTGTCGACCGCCTGCGCAGCCATTGGGATCAACATCGTCATCACTGTGCTGTTCAAACAGATCTACGACCGCACCGGTGACGTGTTCGATATTGGGTTAGTGGGCTTGGCGCAGTTCCTTCCCGGGTTGCTGCTGGCCCTGCCCAGCGGCCTGGTCGCCGACCGTTTCGATCGTCGGCGTGTCAGCGCATCATTTCTCAGTCTGCGTCTTGGATGCATCATCGCGCTCGCTCTCTTCTCACGCCTGAGCGATGCCGGCGGGGTGTGGCTGATCTTCGTGGCGGCGGCGGGGATTGGAACCGCGGATGCGATGATTTCGCCCAGCCGTCGGGCGATCATGCCTCTGATGGCCGCACCTTCTGATCTGCCGCGCGTCGTCGCGCTGTGGACGGCCACCTTTACGTCGTGCACGATCATTGGCCCCGCACTTGGCGGATTTCTCTACAGCATCAGTGCAGAGCTGGCATACACCACGGCGGCCGCGTTGACTGCCGCATCGATTCCCGCGATCCTGTCGGTGACCTATCGCCCAGGGGTGGCTGCGGTGGCTGACTCCGCACCCGAACGTCCCACCTTGCGCAGCGCCCTTGAGGGGCTGTGGTTCATTCGGCGCACACCCATTGTGTTGGCCGCGATCAGCCTCGATCTCTTTGCGGTGTTGTTTGGGGGCGCGGTGGCGCTCATTCCGGTCGTTGCAACAGATCGTCTTGGAGTGGGTGATGTCGCATACGGCTGGCTGCGCGCTGCACCGGGTGTGGGTGCCGCGGCGATGGCCATCGTCTTGGCTGTGGCGCCGGTACGCCGACGCGTGGGTCCCACTCTGCTCGGTGTGGTTGCCGTGTTCGGGGTAGGCACGATCGTGTTTGGGGTGACGTCGAACTACGCAGTTGCGTTCGTATCACTTGTCGTGCTCTCGGGTGCCGACATGGTGTCAATGTTCATCCGTGGCGCATTGGTGCCACTCGCGACACCCCCGGAACAACTCGGTCGCGTGAGTGCGGTCGAAGGGGTGTTTATCGGGGCGTCAAATGAACTCGGCGCGTTCGAAAGTGGGCTGGCAGCGAGGTATCTCGGCGTGACGTGGGCGATCGTCGGAGGCGGCATCGCCACGGTGGCGATTGCGGGCATGTTCGCGGTGGTGTTTCCGTCGTTGCGTCGTATCGACACGTTCGATGACGTCCACGTCGTGGAGGGTGACCCCAGCGCGGGCGATGCCTTCAGCCCGACCAGCGACTGAGGCGGGCCAACTGGCGAAGACGCCGAACACGTGCGAATTCGTTCTCGGCCGAGATTCTTGATATCGC
This sequence comes from Ilumatobacteraceae bacterium, assembly GCA_017859395.1. Classification (GTDB taxonomy): domain Bacteria; phylum Actinomycetota; class Acidimicrobiia; order Acidimicrobiales; family Ilumatobacteraceae; genus Casp-actino5. Next base: position 43,686 of record JAFMNE010000008.1, read on the forward strand.
GGTGGACAGGGTTGGGTAGACCATTGGCACCAAACCGAGTTCTCGGAGTGACATCGAGAACCGAACCGCGATGGCGAGAGCAGAGATAATGTCGCCGGCGTCGGGTGCGAGCACATGGGCTCCCACAATTTTGGATCGAGCGGTGATGATGCGAACCACTCCAGAGGTCGATCGGTCGATCCGCGCACGGTCCTCATGGGCCAGTTCATGGTCGTGCACCTTGACCACGCGTTCACCGTGACGATCGATGGCTTCGGCGGTGGTGAGCCCCACTCTGGCAAGTTCCGGATCGGTGAAGACCGTCACGGGCGCAAGGGTCACGGCATGTCCGCGCCCTGGAAGGAACATGTCGCGCACCGCTATAGCTGCATCGTGTGCGGCCACATTCGTGTGGCGAGGTCGGCCCGCAACAGCATCGCCGACGGCGTAGATCGTGGGAACTGTCGTTCGTGATCGAGCGTCGACGTTGATGCCCGATGCGGTGGCGATCACTCCGAGGCGGTCGAGACCTAGGCCGGTCACATCTGCTGTCCGACCGGTCGCACTGATCAGCGCCTCCGCACCGATTGTCCGTTCGCCGATATCGATCGATACGGCGTAATCACCCTCGGCGGAGCGCCCGTTGATGGCGTCGATGGTGGTTCCCGTGATGACGTCGACGCCTTCAGCACGCAGAGTCTGCGCGACACGGTCGGCCAGGTCCGGTTCTTCGCGACGCAGGATGCGATCGGCGGATTCCACGAGGGTGACGGCGACGCCAAGTCGTCGCAGCGCCTGCGAGGTCTCCACGCCCATCGGGCCGGCGCCGATGATGATGGCTGACTGCGGTGCGCGGTCGAGATCGAACAGGGTGTCGTTGGTGAGCGCGGTGACGTCGGAGATGCCGCTGATGTTGGGAACCGACGGCCGTGAACCGGTGCACACGAGAATGAACCGCGTCGTGAGTACCGTGGTGCCGTCGTCGTCGCTGACGGTGACCTCCCGAGGGCCGGTGATCGTTGCCTGGCCGACAAGGTGTTCGGCACCCCATCCGGTGACGGTGTCGGCATTGTCGTCGGCGGCAGCGATGTCGTTGCGAACATCGCGAAGGCGACTCCATACCGCAGCATTGTCGACGGTGACTTGCGCGGGAAAGACCCCGAATTGGTGTGCGCGTCCCACAAGGTGAGCCGCGCGCGCCGATGCGGTGAGCGTCTTTGAGGGCACACACCCTGTCCATAGGCAGTCGCCGCCAATACGGGCGCGCTCCACCGCTGCGACGCGCAGTCCCAGCTCGGCTGCAGCCACCCGCGTGGCGGTGAGGCCGGCAGTTCCCAGTCCGATCACGACGAGATCGAAGGGTCGGGCCACGGCCACACCGTAGTTCTCCGCAACCGCGCCGACGTCGTCGGCGAGACGTGTCGACTCGGTGGAGCACCGTGGTGCCTGCCCGATTGACCGGCGATCGGCGATGATGGTGGAGTGAAGTCGCTCCGAAACGCGGTCCTGGCGTTGGTGACGTTGTCGGCGTGCGCGTCGAATGTCGATGCGGTGCCGGCAACCGTGGCCGGTGTCGGTGAGATTCCCGGCGTGATCGGCACCGTCGTGGTGCCGGTTGAGGCGACAGCATCAACGACCAGCCTGCCCGCCGGTCCGGTGCCGGTCCGCCCTGCGGACCTTGGCGAACCGACCGTGGCTCAGGTGGCCGCGGGTAACCGGGTGATGCTCATCGGTGATTCGATCACGGCCGCGACAGCGCCCAGGTTCGGCGGGAGCATGTGTGACCAGCTCACCGACGTCGGGTGGTACGTCGAGATCAACGCAGAACCGGGTCGTTTTGTGTCCTTCGCTGATGTCGTTCTCGATCGACGGCTCAATCCCGGAGGGGATTCAGACTGGGATGCAGCCGTGATCTTCCTGGGGTCGAATCATGACGGTGATCTTGCGAGGTTCACCAGTCGCTATGTGGATGCTCTCGACCGTTTGGCTCCGCGACCGGTCGTGGTTCTGACCGTGACCGAAATCGCCGCGAACCGGTCTGATCTCAACGATGTGATCCGAGCCGAGGTGGCGGCCCGCGACAATGTGCAACTGATCGATTGGGCCGTGATCACGGCCGCCGAATCAGGTTTGTTGGCCCGTGATGGCCTGCATCTGTCGTCCGCCGGTGGGAACCGGTTGGTCACCGAAGTTGCGCTGGCGCTCGGACCAGCGATGGTGCAGGTTGTGGATGCTGAGTGTGCCCCGACGCTGTTCACCGATGATGTGGTCGGCTCGGGCTCCGACGACGACCTCTAGCCTGCGAGCATGCTGCGCGCCCAGGGCCTGTGTGTTGAGATCGGCGGCCGCACTGTTGTGCGCGACGCCACCTTCACCGTCGCTGCGCGCGACAAGGTAGGTGTTGTCGGCCGTAACGGCGCCGGCAAGACAACCCTGATGAAGGTGCTCGGTGGCGAGTTGGAGCCGCATGGCGGTGCCGTGCGCGCAACGGGGGCCTACGGATATCTCCCTCAAGATCCGCGCATTCCGGGCGTATTTGATGCACGTCCTGCAATCTCACACATCCTCACGGGGCGTGGCGTCGATGCCGAGAGAGAGCGCATCGAAAAGCTCAGGGTGGCGATGGAGAGTGACCCATCCGAACGAAATATCACGAGGTACACCCAGGCCGAGGAGTCGTTCAGAGTGTCGGGTGGCTACGCAGCGGAATCGGAGGCGCGATCAATTGCCGCCGGACTGGGTCTTGATGACGTCAGGTTGACGCTTGCTATCGGTTCCATGTCGGGCGGTGAGCGTCGACGGGTGGAACTCGCGAGGATTCTCTTTGCCGGCAGTGATGTGTTGTGCCTCGATGAACCAACAAACCATCTCGATGTCGACGCACGAGATTGGTTGCTGCAGTTCCTTCGGCAATACCGGGGCGCGCTCATCGTGATCAGTCATGACCTCGAACTGCTCGATGAAGCCATTACTCGGGTTTTGCACCTCGATCGACCCGACGAGGAGGATGAGGGTTCTGTGGTGGAGTACCGCGGTTCCTACAGCCAATATCAGCGAGCGCGTGCTGCTGATGAGGAACGAGCGGCCAAGGAGGCGCGGACTCGTCAACGCGAGATCGATCGGCTGCAGCGGGTGGTCGACCGTTTCGGGGCGAAAGCGACCAAGGCGGCAATGGCTCACAACGTTGAACGTCGTATCTCGCGTCTGGAGTCGGCCCAGTCGGATCGTTCGACACGCAACGACCGGGCGTTGCAGTTACGCCTTCCCGACCCGCCACCGTCGGGTCGCACCGTGGTCGAGGTGTCGTCATTGTGCATGGCCTACGACACCCATCACGTGTTCGACGATGTTGCGTTCAGTGTTGGCCGCAGCCAACGTCTGCTGGTGTTGGGGCTGAACGGTGCCGGCAAGACCACCCTGCTGCGGGTGTTGGCCGGTGAGTTATCGGCCGTGTTGGGTGATGTGCGTTTCGGGCATCAGGTAGAGGTCGGGTATTTCGCCCAGGAGCACGACAATCTGGTGCCCGATATGTCGGTCCTTGATAATCAGCGAAGTGCGACCGGCGCCGATGACGGCATGTGTCGGTCGGTGCTGGGAATGTTCGGATTGCGTGGCGACAAGGTGCATCAGCCGGCGGGTTCGCTCTCTGGCGGGGAACGCACCAAGTTGTCGCTGGCGATGCTGGCCGGCGGACGTCACAACCTGTTGCTGCTCGATGAGCCGACGAACAACCTCGATCCATCATCGCGCCAGGCGGTTGCCGACGTGTTGAGGGATTGGGCGGGAACAATGATCTTGGTGAGCCACGACACCTGGTTTGTAGAACAACTCGAACCAACCCATGTGCTCGTGCTGCCTGAGGGTGATGTTGATCATTGGGGGCGTGATTGGCTGGGCGTCGTGGGGCTGTCGTAGTCCCCATCACCAGCGCTACGCGCCGTATACCGATGCGTTATCAGCTCAGGCGTACCTGGGTCGGGCGGGCAGCTGCGTCGGCGCGTACCTGCTGGAAGAAGTCATTGCCCTTGTCGTCGACGACGATGAATGCAGGGAAGTCCTTCACCTCGATGCACCAGACGGCTTCCATCCCGAGTTCGGGATACTCGAGCACCTCGACCGAGGTGATGTTGTCCTGAGCGAGTCGTGCGGCGGGGCCTCCGATCGAGCCAAGATAGAAACCTCCGTGGTCGCGGCACGAGTCGGTGACCTGCTGCGAACGGTTTCCCTTGGCGAGCATGATCATCGAGCCGCCTGCAGCCTGGAAGCGTTCGACATAGGAATCCATACGACCCGCAGTTGTCGGGCCGAACGATCCTGACGCCATGCCCTCGGGTGTCTTGGCCGGACCGGCGTAGTACACGCAGTGATCTTTCATGTACTGCGGCATCTCTTCGCCGGCATCGAGTCGTTCGGCGATTTTGGCGTGGGCAATATCGCGAGCGACCACCATTGGTCCGCTCAGCATCACCCGAGTGCGCACCGGATGTTGTGACAGTTCGGCTCGGATCTCGTCCATTGGACGGGCGAGGTCGATGCGGACCACGGGGGTATCCGGGAGGTCGTTATCAGACGTGTCAGGCAGGAAACGTGCCGGATCGTGTTCGAGTTGTTCCAAGAAGATGCCGTCAGCGGTGATCTTGCCCAGAGCCTGGCGATCTGCCGAGCATGACACCGCGATCGCGACTGGGCATGACGCACCGTGGCGGGGAAGTCGGATGACGCGAACGTCGTGACAGAAGTACTTGCCACCGAACTGGGCGCCGATACCGGTGGCTTGGCTCAATTCGAGCAGTCGGTCCTCCAGATCGAGGTCACGGAATCCGTGACCGGCTTCACTGCCTGCGGTGGGAAGCGCATCGAGGTACCGGGCCGATGCCAATTTTGCGGTCTCCACCGCGAACTCTGCCGATGTGCCACCGATGACTATGGCAAGGTGATACGGCGGGCAGGCTGCGGTGCCGAGGGACTGCATCTTGTCGAAGACCCACGGCAACAGCGTGGCTTCATTGAGTAGGGCCTTGGTCTCTTGGAAGAGGTAGCTCTTGTTCGCGGAACCACCGCCTTTGGCCATGAACAAGAACTTGTACTCAGAGCCGTCGGTGGCCGCGATCTTGATTTCAGCAGGAAGGTTCGTGCCGGTGTTGCGCTCGGTGTACATGTCGATGGGTGCCATCTGTGAGTACCGAAGATTTGAGGTGGCATAGGTGTCCTGGACACCCGCAGCGATGGCCGCTTCGTCGCCACCCCCGGTCATCACGAGCTGCCCCTTCTTGCCCTTGACGATCGCGGTACCGGTGTCTTGACACATCGGAAGGACCCCTCCGGCTGCAACGGCCGCGTTCTTCAAGAGGTCGAGTGCAACGAAACGATCGTTCTCACTCGCTTCTGGGTCGTCGAGGATGTCGCGCAGTTGCTGCAGGTGACCGGGTCGGAGAAAGTGCGCAATCTCCCGCATGGCTTCCGCGGTGAGCAACCGGATTGCCGCCGGATCAACCTCGAGCATCGTGCCAAAAGGGGTGTCGACGGTGCGCACCCCTTCGGTCGAGATGCAGCGGTACTCGGTGGTGTCGGGCCCGAGGGGAAGGAGTTCGGTGAATGTGGGGTCACTCATGTCGGCCACGATACGCCCGGGTGTCCGCAGCGGCCCACATGGCCTCAGCCGATGATGCCCCGAATTCCGAGGGCAAGCGCCGACACGGTGCAGAGCACCAGGATGCCGGTTCTCACGGCGCGTTGAGGAAGGCGAGCAATGACAGGGCCAGACAGTACGAGGCCGGCGATGACCGCCGGAAGCATGAGTGCTCCGAGGGCCATGCGGTGGCGGTCGATCTCTCCGGCGACCCCCAGCGCGGTGAGCGACATGACCGATCCAATTGTGAAGAAGGCGGCCAAGGTGGGTCGCAACACCGCGGGGTCGGAGCGCTGGTACGTCAGTGCAATCGGTGGGCCACCCACACCCGCCGCGGTGCCGAAGAGCCCGGATGCAGTACCGGCGATCAGGAGGTTGCGGCGCGTGGTGCGAAAGCGCAGGCGGCCGCTGGTGGCGTAGACCGCAGCGAGCACCAGGACTGCAACGATGAGTTGCAGCGCCCTGGTACTGATCACGCTCAGCACGAGTGCGCCCAACGTGACGCCGGGGATGCGGCCGATGAATGCCACCCCGACGTCATCCCACGCGATCCCGTGTCGTTCACGCCACGCAACCGCGGCGCTCAAGGGAATCACCACGATGATGATCACCGTTGGCAAGAAAGCCTCGTCGATCAAGCCGAGCACCGGCGCTGCGAGCATGCCCAGGCCGATCCCCACGGTTGCTTGGACGGCGGCACCGATCATCACCACCAACGCGGCGACCACGAGTAGGCGCCAGTCGATGCCAGCCACGGCCCAGGCGATCATGAGTCGTCGCGGCCCAGGCGACCGGGGGAGGCGGCAGCCGGGTCGGCAGGCCACCGATGTTTGGGGTAGCGGCCGCGCATCTCGCGCCGCACCGCTTCCCACGACCCGCTCCAGAAGCCAGGCAGATCAGATGTCACTTGGATGGGTCGGTCGGCAGGGCTCAAGAGATGCAGCACGACTGGCGCTCTGGCAACAATCGGGTGCGCAGCCGTGCCGAATAGGTCCTGAACGCGAACCCGTGCGGTGACCTCTGGCGGATCATCGTGGTAGTCCAGATGGAGAGTCGTGCCGTTCGACAGCGTCAACAGTGCGGGTGCGATCGTGTCGAGGTCTGCTCCTTCGGGCCATGGCAGCAGGGCACGCAGCAAAAGTCCGGGATCGATCGATTCGAGATCATGACGTGATGTGGCGGTGATGAGGTAGGGGGCCAGCCAGTCGTCGAGATTCGCGACGAGCGAACTGATGTCGGCCGATGGCCACGGTGATCCCATTGCGGCGTGGCAGAACGACATGCGGCGGCGAAGGTTGACACTCGCCGAGGTCCAGCCCAACACAGCAAGGCCGGTATCGCGGACGCGTGCGAGCAGAGCGTCGGCGGTCGCGGGGCCCGGCTCGGCGCGTTCATCCCTGCTGCCCAGTCGCAATGCGCCAAGTCGGCGCTCGACAGTCCGCACAAGGTCGTCGCGGTCATCGTCCCACGACAAGCGTTCGGTCACCGAGAACACCTCGGGACGTGTGGCGAAATGCTCGATGACGTCATCGCTGCTTACGTCAGCAGCGAGGCGAATTCTGGCGCGGTCACGGCGACCATCGAGGTCGATGGCCACGAGGAACTCCACATCGGCGAGGTCGTCGTCGGCGGGCATCCAGCATCCCGTTCCCGTGGTGGCCTGGAAACGTCCCCGGTTACGACGCATGGCGATCCGATCGGCGAATGCGCTGAGCAGCAGGGCGCCGGCACGCTGTGGGGCGACGGGACCTGACGTGGCGATGCCGAGTCGACGACCGAGGGTGACGATGCGGTCCTGCGCGCGACGCATCGCGCGCCGGTCAAATCGTGGGTCGTCGCTGTTGAGTGCGGCCAGGCGTTCGGCGATATCTGCCGGTCGTTGCTCCACCGGGCCGCGATATGGGTCACGGTCGTCGATGAGGACGGCAAGGGCCACGCTGGTGTGCTCGGGGTGATCCACAATCATTCGAGCAAGGCGAGGGTGCAAAGGAATATCCGCCATCGCACGACCTACATCGGTGACGCTGCCGGTGTCGTCGATGGCCCCGAGCGAGCGAAGAAGCTCGCCTGCCGCGCGAACTGACGATGGCGGCGGTGCTGTGGGCAGGCGAAGCTCGTCCAGCGGCGTTCCCCAGCGATGGACATCGAGCATGAACCCGGCGAGATCGACGTCGGTGATCTCTGGGTCGGTGTGGGCCGGTCGGGCGCCGTGGTCGACCTGCGACCAGAGGCGGTACGCGGTTCCCGGTCGCGTGCGGCCGGCCCGGCCGGCGCGTTGGTCGGCGCTTGCTCGACTGATCGCCACCGTCACCAGTCGGGTCATGCCGGTACGAGTGTCGAGTCGCGGGCGTCGGCACAGGCCCGAATCGACGACGGCGGTCACATTGGGCACGGTGAGTGAACTCTCGGCGATGTCGGTGGCGAGAACAATGCGCCGCTGCCCGTCATCGGCGAGGGCAGCATCGTTGCTCTCACTGCCGAATGCCCCGGCAAGTTTCACCACCGTGACGCCTGCGGGGAGCCGGTCCGGGGTCAGGCGATCGGCGACACGATGAATCTCGCCAACACCGGGGAGGAACACGAGAAGAGAGCCATCGGTGTTGTGCACCGCTTCAATCGTGACGTCAGCTGTTGCCGCAGCGATGTCAGCGCGTGCTGGGGCAGGGCGCCACTGGGTCTCAACGGTGTGGAGGCGGCCATCGCTGAACAGCACGGGGGCATCGTCGAGAAGGCGCTTCAAACGGTCGGTGTCGGGTGTGGCGCTCATGGCAACGATCGCCAGATCTGTGCGCAACACGGCGGCGGTCTCGAGCGTGAGTGCGAGGCCGAGGTCCGTGCTGAGATGGCGTTCGTGCACTTCGTCGAAGATGACAACGGCCACGCCATCCAAACCGGGATCGTTGTGGAGCCGGCGAGTGAGAATGCCTTCGGTGATGACCTCGATACGCGTCGCGTTGCTCACCACTGCCTCGTCGCGGGTGCGGTAACCGACGATGCCGCCGACTTGCTGACCGATGAGATCGGACATGCGTCGGGCAGCGGCACGTGCGGCAAGGCGCCGGGGCTCAAGCACCAAGATCGTGTCGTCGTTGATGGCATCGGCGAGGGCGAGGGGAACCACCGTGGTCTTGCCAGCTCCTGGTGGGGCCACCACCACACATCGGCGCTCGCGCAGAGTCGCACCGACAACGTCGTCGATGATCTCAGAGATCGGGAGGTGTCCCGCGGAATCGGGGGTGAGGGTCAACCCTGTGCCGGGGTTCCCGCGAAGGCGACCGGATCGCCCGCGACAGGGATCGTGGGCGCCAACCATGACGTCGCCTTCACGATCTCGTCCGCAACGGCCCGCCATTCGGCAGGGCTCCATCCCTGCGCGCTCGCGGCGACGGCGCCATCCACCCTGACGAACGCAAAAGCGGGCACAGATGTCAGACCGAGTGCCGACACCATTGTTCGATCTGGATCGCAGAACACCAAGAAGTCATCAGCGATCGGACCAAGGAAGCGGCGAGTATCGTCAGCATCTGCGGTCACGATGAAGTTCACGCGCGCATGGCAACCTCGAAGAGCTTCAAGGATGCGAACGGCGGTCTTCAGAACCCAGGAACTCTCGTTGGTGTACGGGTCGAGAACCACGGATGCCATATGGAACGTCGTGAGCCACTCCGGTAGTGGGCGCGGTTGAGCGCCCAACGGTGTGAGCACGAGATCATCGGGGAGCTGGGTGGTCACAGCCCAGATGGTAGCCATCGACATGCAAGGTCACCCCATATCGCCAACAAGTCCCATCGCGTCCAGGTGAGTTGTGAACGACAGGACACGACGCCGGCTGCACCGGTACCGTGACGGTGTGCATCCGCTCGAATACTTGCGTGCCATCGCGCGGCATCACGGAGGCGATGGCCGACGCGAAGCGTGGGATCTGCTGTCGATGATCGCAGACGGCCATTTCGCACCGGCAGAAATCCTGGTGGTGGGGCGACGAGTGGTGGAGCACCGTGGTGATGCCGCCATGCTGCGATGGGTGTGTGCCCAACTCGTTGGGGCGATCGATCCGCAATCCCTCGCACTGGATCTGTTGGAACTGATCGCGGCAGCTGAGCGTGGTACCCACGACAGCATGAACGGGTCATCCACGGAGGACGACAGTGATGCCATTGTCGTGCTCGCGGTGTCGTCTGGTGGCGCCGCGCTGGCGGCTGCCGAGCCCATTGAGGAGGGGGCGGTGGTTCTCTGTATGCCGTTCACCCACCTTGATGAGGTCAGCTTCATCGAATGTGTTCGTTCGCGTCGATCAGCGGGATCTCAATGCGAGGTCTACGGCATCGCCGATCCTGATGACGGGAGCTTTCGGCAGCTGCCGAACATCACGAAGGTGGGTGATCCGGGGAAATGCTGTCGTCCGGCACCTGAGTTACTTCGTCGCTCGGCGGTGTAATCCGGTGTCGCACCCAGCCTGGCCAGTCGTGGCCGTGGAGGGTGGCTGGCTCTTCGCCGATCACCCCGGTGATGATGTCGATGGCCTCGCTCAGCCTTGGCTCCATCACAAAGATGCGCGCCATCGGCTCACGCGCACCGAACCGTAGGTGCGAGGTGAAGTCCTCGGCCATCACTGCTGGGATGTCGGCTTCCCAGAGTTCGTGTAAGACGAGTTGCGCCTGCCATAGGGGCAGCCATGCGGCTTCGCAGGTGCGCTCGGCATCTGGACCTCGAACCTCATGACGGCCAAAGGCCCACTTCCAGAACCCCATAGCGATGACGGTACCGGTACTGTGCGCCTATGGGTCGGATCGTGGTTCGCGGTGGGACGGTGGTCTCGCCATCGGGACGCTGGCGCGCCGATGTGCTCATTGACGATGAGTGCATCGTGGCAGTAGCGGCGCCGGATGCTGCGGTACTGCCCGCCGCTGGTGAGGTCGCAGAGGTCGATGCGACGGGGTGTTACGTGATCCCGGGTGGTGTGGATGTGCACACTCACATGCAGTTGCCCATGGGCGACCTGACATCGTCAGACACGTTTGCGAGCGGGACCGCAGCGGCAGCGTGGGGCGGGGTCACCACCATTGTCGACTTTGCGTCGCAGCAGGTGGGTGAACGAGTGCTCGACGGCCTGGAGGCGCGCCATGCGGAGGCAGAGGGCCAATGCGTCATCGATTACGCCTTTCATCAGACGATCGGCGGCGTCGACGACGAATCGCTGGCCGCCATTCCGACCTTGATCGAACGCGAGGGCATCTCGTCGATCAAATTGTTCATGGCCTACCCGGGCACCTACTACTCCGATGACGGTCAGATCCTGCGTGCCATGCAGGTGGCAGGAGAGGCCGGCATGCTCACGATGATGCACGCCGAGAATGGCATCGCGATTGATGTGTTGCGCGCACAGGCCATGGCCGCTGGTGATACCGACGCCATTCACCATGGGCTCACCCGTCCGCCAGAGTTGGAAGCCGAGGCAACCCATCGCGCAGTGCAGTTGGCGAAGGTGGCCGGCAACGTCCCGCTGTACATCGTGCACCTGTCGGCATCACAGGCGCTGGAGGAGGT
>JAFMNE010000008.1:55123-68669 GCA_017859395.1 Ilumatobacteraceae bacterium
GGTGTCGAGCACCGCATGGAGCTGATCTATCAGGGTGTTGTGACCGGTGAGATTACGTTGGAACGTTGGGTGGAGACCTGTTGCACCACTCCCGCTCGAGTGTTCGGGATGCATCCACGAAAGGGCGAAATCGTGCCCGGCGCCGATGCCGACATCGTGGTGTTTGATCCGCGTCGGACAACCACATTGGGTCGCGCTGGAAAGCATCACATGGCGATGGATCATTCACCGTGGGAGGGCATCACCGTGGACGGGGCGATCGATACGGTGATCTCTCGCGGGGAAGTGATTGTCGACGCAAATGGTCTGCATGGCCGTGTGGGACGTGGTCGTTTCCTGCGTCGCGATCGTCCGGCGGTCTTGCGATGACGGCCTTGCGCCCCGGTGATGTGGATGCGGTGTGGTTTGATGCCGGTGGGGTGCTGGTGCTCCCCGATCCCGAGGTCCTCGGGCCGCTCTTGGCTCCGTACGGCGGTAGCTCTGATGTCGAGGATCATCGTCGGGCTCATTACGCGGGCATGGCAGCCAAGTCGCGCGCCGACTCCGTCGAAGCCGACTGGGGTATCTACGACCTGGCCTATGTCCGCGCTGTGGGTGTGGACGACGATCTGGTGTCTCGATCGGCTCGGTTGTTGGGCCGCACGCGATCGGCAGATCTATGGCGATGGGTGATTCCCGACAGCGTGACGGCGCTCGCCGAGTTAGCGGCGCGTGGTGTGCCGATGTCGGTCGTGTCGAATGCCGCTGGGCAGATCGAGTGGGCGTTGGCTCATGCCGGTGTGTGTTCGGTCGATGGGCGTGCGGGGGTGACGATGCGCACCATCATCGATTCCCATGTCGTCGGGGTGGCCAAACCCGACCCGGCAATCTTCGACTTCGCCGCCGTCGCTCATACAGAGCACGAACGGTCACGTATCGCCTACGTCGGTGACTCGGTCACCATGGACGTCAACGGGTCGACCTCAGCAGGTCTACGCCCGGTCCTGATCGATCCGTTTGACGACAGCCCCGATGCTGCCGCTCACCGCATTTCGAGCCTCTTCGAGGTGGTTGACCTCTTTAGCTGAGCGCGTTCTTCGTGGTGCTGGTGGGGTTAGTTCTGAATGAGGCGACGTGCGATGACCTTCAGGCACAGCGTTTCGTCGGCCCCTTCGAAAATCGAGAGCACTCGAGCATCAACGAAGAGACGACTCACCGCATACTCCTCGGCGTAGCCCATGCCGCCATGGATCTGCATCGCTTCACGTGTGACCCACTCGGCTGCTTTGCACACATAGGCCTTCACCATCGACGCTTCCATGGCGCCCTCGCCCTTGCCCATCAATGTGGCCACTGCATAGGAGAATTGACGCGCCGCCTGAATGGCCGTGGCCATGCGGCCGAGTTTCGCCTGGGTCAACTGGTAGTCGATGACCGAGGTATCGAACACCCGGCGGTTCTCGGCGTAATCGCGAGCTGCTTCATAGGCGGCTTGCATCACGCCGACAGCACGAGCGGCCGTTTGTAGGCGGCCGTTCTCAAAGCCTTCCATCTGGTAGTAGAAGCCACGCCCGAGACCGTCTGACTCGCCGACGAGATGGTTCGCGGGCACCCACCAATCCTCGAGGGCTATCTCATAGGAGTGCATGCCGCGATAGCCGATGGTGTCGATGGGGCGACCCTCCATGCGGCCGACGCGATCAACGCCATCGACAGCGACAGCATCTTGGGTGAACACGAAGCCGTGGGCGTCGCCGCGGGGCTTCGGCACGATGAACAAACTGAGGCCGCGGTGGGTCTTTGAACGGTCGGGATCGGTTCGTGCCAGCAACGCGAGGGCGTCGGCGCGCGCCCCAAAGGTGCACCATGTCTTCACGCCGTTGATCACATAGCCGTCTGCGCCGTTAGGTCCGGTCGCTGGCGTGGCCGTGACTTTGATGTTGGCAACATCGCTGCCGTAGTCGGGTTCGGTGACGGCAACAGCGGGCATGACCTCGGCCGCCGCGAGTCGAGGCAACCAGGTCTGCTTCTGCTCCTCGGTGCCACCTTTCACCAACGCCCGGGTGAGGATTTCGGGTCGTGTGATGAGCGAGCCGCCAATACCGAGACTGGCGCGCGATAACTCTTCGGTGGCAACCACCATCGCCACGTATTCGTCGTGGCCTCCTTCGCTGAACCCTCCGTACTCGGCGGGCACGCTCAGGCCGAACGCGCCGACGTCGGCAAGTCCGGTGATGATCTCCTCGGGGACATCGGCGTTCGTGCGATGTACATGTTCGGCGTGCGGTGCCACGACATCGGTGGCGAAGGCGCGGAACGTGTCACGCACCATGTCCATGTCATCGCTGAGGTGTAGCGGGCCGGGAGTGGTGGCAAGTCCGGCCAGAAACGCCGGGTCTCGGTAGGCGGCCATATACGACGCGGCCGGACGAAGCGCGTCCGTATCGAGGCCCCACAGCGATTCGCGACCAACGATGCGGGCGGAGAGATCGGCCAGCATCTCGGCGCAGAAGGCGCAGGCCAGAGCGGCTTCGGTCTCTCCCTTGGCGCCGTAGTCGAGCATGCTGCGCGCGGTCGCGGCAGCCGATGCGGCGTGAGCGACGTCGTAGGCGAGCACCTGGTCGACGTCGGGCCCTGCACCGGTACGCAACTGCTCAATTGCGGAATGCACGATGGAATCGGCGAGGTCGACCATCTCGGCCGTGGTGATCATGTCGGTCGCTGTGCTGCTCACAGGCATACAAAGTAGTCCTCGGTGACGGTTTCCCGCCCATCCGTGCTCGTGTCAGATCCGGTGTTGTCGTCGTCCTCTAGAGTCGCGGCGGTGTCATCTCCGTATCGCTCAATCACCGTGTTCTGCGCATCCTCGGATGGCACCGAGTTGCAGCGCTCACTCGCCGCCGATGTCGGCGCAGCAATCGCCGCTGCCGGGCACCGCTTGGTGTACGGCGGGGGTGGCGTGGGGCTGATGGGAGTGGTGGCCGATGCGGCACTGGCTGGTGGGGGAGAGGTCATCGGGGTGATCCCCGAACAACTCTTTGACCGTGAGGTGGGGCACCGCGGAGTGACCGAGCTCGAAGTGGTGCCCGATATGCATGCTCGCAAGGCGCGAATGGCCACTCTCGGTGATGGGTTCATTGCTCTCCCCGGCGGCTTCGGCACGCTGGAGGAGGCATTTGAGATTTTGACGTGGAACCAGTTGGCACTCATTGACGCTGCGGTGGTGTTCTGCGCCAATGACGGCTACTGGCAGCCTCTAATCGACCTTGTGGATCGGGCCGTCGGTGACGGGCTAGTGAAAGAACGTCATCGGGCCATGGTCCGTACCGCCGCCGATCCGGTGGTCGCGGTGGCGATGGCGGCAGCACCCGGGCCTGCTGTCGCCCCGAAGTGGACCGATATCGATCGTCGATCATGAGTGAGTCGGTGACATCGGCCGTTGAAACGTTGATGGCTCGTGATGCCACAGCCGGTGTGTCCTCTGCGGTGGTCGTCAGCGTGTCGGGCGAGGTCGTAGTGGAGAGGTACGGGGTGATCCCCGGCAATGCACTACGTGAAGAACGCATCGTCGACGCGTCCACGCCGTTGCTGTCATGGTCGGTTGCGAAGTCGGTGGTACACGCCATTGTGGGAGTGCTCGTCGCCGACGCCAGGGTGGACCTTGACGCGCCGATCGGGCTGTCGGGCGGTGCGCGTTCGGGCATCACGTGGTTGAACCTGTTGGAGATGCGCAGCGGTTTGGCCTTTATTGAGGAATACGAGATTGGCCAACCATCGGACTGCATTGAGATGTTGTTCTCCGGCAATGACGCCTCTGGCGTGCCCGACATGGGCGAATTCGCCGCGGCGCGTGATGTCGTGGACCAGCCGGGTCGGCTGTGGAACTATTCATCGGGGTCAACGAACATCGTGTGCCGAGCGATTGGCGATCTGCTGGCGGGACCTGCAGCGACAACGCCGCCTGATGTTCGCGCTGCGGCGGTAACGAACTTTGTCACTGAGCGGCTGATGGGCCCGCTCGGCATCGATGATTGGTCGGTGCGTGTCGACGCCAGCGGCACGCTCATCGGGTCGTCGTTCATGTTTATGTCCGCGCGTTCGTGGGTCGAATTTGGTGAGTTGTACCGCCGCAAGGGCGTCACCGGCAATGGACAGCCACTGTTGCCCGACATATGGCGTGATCATGCGCGTACCACCATCGCTCACGATCCTGACGGTGATGGACCCGACGGGTTTGGCTACGGCCGACACTGGTGGACCTGGCCGCACCGCCCCGGCCTATTCGCCGCACACGGGTTCGAGGGCCAGTTCGTGGTGGTGTGGCCAGAGCGCGAAATCACCTTGGTGCATTTCGGTGTCACACCTCGGTCCCAGGCACCGGGTCTCATCGCCGCCCTCGATCGCGTTCTTGACGTGGTGGGCTGAATATCTCCGGCGGTGTGCGCCACAGCGATGTCGGCGCATGCTGATCGGTAGTCTTCGCCCATGGTTCACGTGGTGAACGACATCCAGATCTCCCCCGATCGCCTCATGCGTCGTGTGGATGAACTCGCTGAGATTGGTGCAATTACCGGTCCGCGGGGTCATGCAGGGAGTTCACGGCTCGCGCTCACCGATGACGACCGGCTCGGTCGGGATCTGGTGATGACATGGATGCGTGACCTTGGCCTGGACATCACAGTCGACGCGATTGGCAATGTGGTGGGCCAGATGCCGAGCGATTCGGGGCTGGCTCCGGTCATGTGCGGATCGCATATCGACACGGTGGGTACTGGCGGTCGCTTCGATGGCAACTTGGGTGTTCTCGCCGGCCTCGAGGTGATCGAGTCGGTCATGTCGGCTGGGGTACAACTGCCGAGGCCGCTCGCCGTTGCCTTCTTCACCGACGAGGAGGGGGCACGCTTCCCTCCCGACATGCTCGGAAGCCTTGTGTATGCCGGAGGCATGGCGGTGGAGGCGGCACAGCGCATCGTGGCTGTTGATGGCACGGGTGCGACCGTAGGGTCCGAGCTTGAACGCATCGGCTATCTCGGCGCCGCACCCTGCCCTGGACCGGCACCGCACGCTTTTGTCGAGTTGCATATCGAGCAGGGCCCCGTGCTCGAGCAGATGGGTCGGCGTGTCGGAGCGGTGACCGGTGTGCAGGGAATCTCGTGGACTGCGGTTGAGCTGCGCGGGGTGTCAAATCATGCGGGCACCACACCGATGTCGATGCGCTGCGACCCGATGTTCGTCGTTGGTCATATGACTGCGTTTCTGCGGTCGGTCGCGACAGAGATCGGCGCGCCGCAGGTGGCAACGGTGGGCCGGGTCGAACTGCACCCGAACCTGATCAATGTGATTCCGGCATCGGCGACATTCACCATTGATGTCCGCCACACCGACGACAAGATGCTGCGAGAGGTCGAACAACGTGTCGATGACGAGTTGCGCCGGGTTGCTGCGGACGAGGGTGTGAGTGTGAGCACTGAGACGCTGGCCCGTTTCGAACCGGTGGTCTTCGATGAACGTGTGGTGGCAACCGTTGTGGCGGCTGCTCGTCGACGAGGCGAGGAGCCGGTCGTCATGCCGTCTGGTGCTGGTCACGATGCGCAGATGCTGGCGCGTATGTGCCCGACCGCAATGATCTTCACGCCCAGCATCGGGGGCATCAGCCACAATCCCGCCGAGGACACCTCCGTGGCCGACCTAGCGCTGGGGTGTCAGCTTCTCGCCGATGTCATGTTGGATCTTGCCGCAGATCGTCATTTTGAACATGAAGGGATTGCATGATGACCCGGACAGTGACCGTCGGCGCAGCGCAGATGGGCCCGATTGCTCGCGATGAGTCACGCGAACTTGTCGTCGAACGATTGCGCCGGCTGCACGCCGAGGCCGTTGCCGTCGGATGTGATGTGGTGGTCTTCCCCGAGCTCGCACTCACCACCTTTTTCCCGAGGTGGTACACCCCCGACCTCGATGGCCACGACAGCTATTTCGAGACCTCGATGCCCAACGATGTCGTCCAGCCGCTCTTTGACGATGCTGCACGCACCGGCTGCGGTTTCTGTTTGGGGTACGCCGAGCTGACCCCCGACGGGCATCGGTACAACACCTACGTTCTTGTCGACGGCACCGGCGCCATCGTCGGCCGGTACCGCAAGGTGCACATCCCCGGTCACGCCGACCACCAGCCTGAGCGACCGTTCCAACATCTCGAACGGCGGTACTTCGAGGAGTCACCGGATGGGTTTGGTGTGGTGGATGCCTTTGGTGGGTCGGTGGGCATGGCGATCTGTAATGACCGGCGCTGGCCTGAGACGTATCGAGTGTTGGGTCTGCTCGGGGCGGAGATGGTGTTCATTGGCTACAACACGCCGCTGTATTACGCACCAGACCCTGATCAGAACCCGTTGCAGAGCTTCCACAACAATCTTGTTATGGCAGCGGGTGCGTATCAGAACGGCATGTTCGTTGTTGGTGTTGCCAAGGGCGGGATCGAAGAAGGTGTCGAGTCGCTGTCGCACTCGCAGATCATTGCCCCCTCGGGTCAAGTCATCGCCCAGGCCACGGTCAGCGGCGACCTTGTGATTTCGGCACGGTGCGATCTTGATCTGTGCCGGCACTACACCGACACGCTGTTCGACTTCTCGACCTATCGCCGCCCCGAGGTCTATGGCGCCATTGTGGAGAGTCGGGGTGTGCAGCGGCGATGAGTGAGGTCAGCGACACCTCTGCTGAAATCACTGAGGGTTTCGTGTGTGCCCATCATCATCTGTACTCGACCCTTGCTCGACAGGTGCCCGGCCCGGTATCGGCACCGCGTGACTTTGCCGAGATTCTCCGCTCGGTGTGGTGGCGGCTCGACACGGCGCTCGATGCCGAGATGATCCGTTGGTCAGCCATGCTCGGCGCGGTTGAGGCGCTCTCGGCCGGTACCACCACCCTCATCGACCATCACGAGTCGCCGAATTGCATCGAGGGATCACTTGATGTGATCGCTGATGCCTGCGCTGAGGTCGGTGTGCGTGTTGTGTGCTCGTACGGCGTCAGCGATCGACACGGCACTGATGGTGCCCGGCGTGGGCTTGAGGAAAACCGGCGGTTCTTGGCCGCCGGCGGTCGAGCCTTGGTGGGTGTACATGCCGCATTCACCTGCAACGACGACACGTTGGCTGCTGCCGCCGAACTTGCACGCGACGCGAATACGGGTGTGCATATTCACGTGTCGGAGGGTCCGGCCGACGACGAGCACTGGTCTCGTCTGCGCGGACTGACCGCACCGGAGTGGTTGCTCATCCACGGCGTGCGCCTGCCCGATGACCACGGCCTGCAGGGCGCGATTGTGCACAACCCGCGATCCAATATGAACAACGGTGTCGGCTATGCGCGGCCGGTCAGGTTTGTGTCACCGGTGGCACTGGGATCCGATGGCATCGGCGCCGACGTTCTCGATGATTTTCGTGTGGCGTACGCACGTGCGCGAGAAGATGACGTCACCTTTGATGCCGCAACAGCCTGGCAATGGGTGGAGACAGCGCGCGATCTTGTGCCGGAGTCGCGGACCGATCGCGTGGAGTGGTCGCGGCCGATGGGCGGCGCATGGGATCTTGCATTCACGACGGGCGTGACGCCACGGCACATCACCGTCGACGGCGAGGTGGTGTTCGCCAACGGCATGCCTACCAAGGTTGATGTTGATGAGGTGCGCGCGCGAGCCGCCGAGCAGGCTGAGCGCCTGGCGCGTGCGATGGCGAACTCCGTCTGAGGCGAGTTACGCGAGGCAGCGTGTCGTCCATGACCTTGTGCCGTCCGCCTAGTGTGATGCCTGCCGGCCACTCATGCGATAGGGGCGCGGCAAGCAGACCATGAGCGAGGATTCGAGCACGACACCACCCGTACGACGGCGTCGGCGGTTTCGTCTCACGCTGAAACTGTTGGTTGTCGTCGCTGTCGTCTATTTGTTCGTCATTCCGTTGGTGCCGGATTTCCGTGCCGCGCTCGACGAGGTGCAGCGTGTCGAGCCGCGATTGCTGGCGCTCGGCCTTCTGCTCGAGATCACCGCATTGTGGTGTTACGCCCCGCTGGTGAAGGCCTCATTGGGTGATGCTGGCCTTGGGCTGTCGCGCTGGCGTCTGTTTCGCATCCAGATGAGCACTCGGGCATTGTCGAGCATCGTGCCGGGCGGCAACGCGGCATCATCAGCACTCGGATTCCGATTGATGACCCTGTCTGGGGTGTCGGGGCCCGATGCCGGCTTTGCCCTTGCCACGGTGGGTCTGGGCTCTGCCGTGGTGCTGAACCTCATCTTGTGGCTCGGGCTGATCGTGTCGATTCCGATTCGTGGGGTGAACGCTCTGTATGGGTCAGCGGCTGTCGTTGGCATTGTGGTCATGGGGCTCGCGGGAACGCTGATCTTCGGGCTGATGGAAGGCCAGGGTCGCGCGGAGCGGTTCGTGCGGTGGGTTGCACGGAAGGTCAACGTGGATGAGGAACGCGCCGCTCTTGTCGTGCGTCAACTCGCCGAGCGCCTCGAGGCGTTGATCACCGACCGACAGTTGCTTGGACGCGTGGCCTTCTGGGCGACGGTGAACTGGGTGCTCGATGCATTGGCCCTATGGGTGTTCATTCGCGCCTTCGGCGTGTCGATGGGCCTTGATGCGTTGTTCATCTCGTTTGGTATCGCCAATGTGCTCGCCGCCATCCCCATCACGCCCGGCGGACTTGGTTACGTCGACACCAGTTATGTCGGCATGCTGGGGGTGTTCGGGGTGCCCTTGCGCACAGCGACGCTCGGTGTGGCGTCGTACCGATTCGCGCAGTTTTTCTTTCCCATCATCTTGGGTGGCGTGTTGTATGCGTCGTTGCGCATTGGCCCTTGGAGTATTGAACGCCGCGACAACCTGATGCGACTGCGGGAACTTGCCGAGCAGGAGACCGAGCGCGGCGAGTCGAAGATCGACTTCCAGTTGCGCTTTCCTGCACGCGATATGACCGGTGAATTCATTCGCCCGGCGCATACAACCTGGGGTTCTCCGCGTCGCCGTAAGGCATCGTCGGTGATCGATCCGAATGGGCCGACTCGGCCTGTTTCCGGTGACGATCGGCTCGATGATGACCACTCGGGTGAGTGACCAGGTCAATACCGATGCGGTCGTTGCGGCCGTGCTGGCGTGGGGTGGCCCACGGTTACGCGACTTGCCATGGCGTCGCACCCGTGACCCGTGGGCGGTTCTGGTCTCCGAGGTGATGAGCCAGCAGACCGGGGTCGATCGGGTGGTGCCCAAATGGGAGGCCTTCATGGAGCGTTTCCCAACACCTGCCGACTGTGCTGCAGGCGGCCTCTCTGAGATTCTCGAGATCTGGTCAGGCCTCGGGTATCCGCGGCGTGCGACAGCACTGCGTGAGGCCGCGACACAGATTGCGGCAAAGGGTTGGCCGGTCGATATTTCGGGGCTAATGGAGCTTCCCGGTGTTGGACCGTATACGGCGCGCGCTGTGGCGGTATTCGCCTATGGCGATCATGTTGCGGTGGTCGATACCAACGTCGGCAGGTTTCTCGCGCGGGTCACCGGTCGGGCCCTGCGCCCTGCAGAAGCGCAGGAACTTGCGAACGTGTTCGTGCCGGAGGGTGAGTCGTGGATGTGGAATCAGGTGCTGATGGATTTCGGTGCGACGATCTGCACGTCCTCTCGTCCTCAATGCCACGGGTGCCCGATTGCTGCGCAGTGCCGTTGGGCCGGTGGCCCAGAGCCCGATCCGGCCGCGCGATCCGCAGGCGTGTCGCGGCCGCAGTCGCGTTTTGCTGGTAGTGACCGCGAAGCGCGTGGTCAACTGCTGCGGGCTGTTGTCGCAGCCGATGTGGCGATCGGCGACGCCGCGGCAGTGATGGATCGATCCAATGTCGTGGCAGCAAGGATCATCGCCTCGCTGATCGCCGATGGTCTCATTCGCCAACACGGTGATGTGTTGAGGTGCGCGGAGTGATGGCGGGACCGGGGTTCGGTGGGCAGGGGAGTCGGCCCCACGGGTAGTGTTTGGCCATCGATGGGGGAGCGATGCGACTGACCTTTCACGGTGTGCGTGGTTCGACGCCGTGCCACGGCCCCGATGTGCAACGCCATGGCGGAAACACCAGCTGTGTCACATTGGATGTCACGGGTGCGCCGCCCATCTTGTTCGATATCGGCACCGGTGCCCGGCACGCAGCTGCGCGCGGGACTTTCGATGGGGTGTGTCTTCTTGGCCACCTGCATTGGGACCATGTGCAAGGCCTGCCTTTTTTCCCACCGTTGTTGTCACCTGAGGGGCGACTGCGGGTGCTGGCACCACCTCCAGGTGATGGGCGGTCGGTGAGCGAGGTCATTGCAGATGCCATCCGGCCACCGTTGTTCCCAGTGGCGCTTGCCGACCTGCCCGGGACTGTTGAGTTTGTTGATTGCACGGATTCGGTAGTGGAGTTCGGTTCGGCGACGGTCACCATCAGGTCGGTTCCCCATGTGGGTCCCACCGTTGGTTTCAGAGTGGATGGTGTCACTGGGTCGGTGGCATATGTGAGTGATCATCAACAGCCGGCTGACCGATCGATTTCAGCGGGAGTGAGGGAACTCTGTGAGGGTGTTGACGTGTTGATCCACGACGCTCAGTACACCGATGACGAGTTCGCGCACCGGTCTCACTGGGGGCATTCAACCTATGGCTATGCACTCGATATTGCCCGAGAGTGCGCGGTGGGCACCTTGGTGCTGTTTCACCATGACCCTCAACGCAGCGACGATGAACTCGATGTTCTTGTTGATCGCGTGCGGGAGCTCGCCGGTGACGATGGCCCTCGGATCGACGTCGCCGTCGAGGGCATGTGTATGGAGGTCGCGACCTGAACGAGGCGTTGGTGGTGATCGCCGGTGTGGCGGCCGGGGGTGTCGTTGCTGTGGCCGGTGCAACAAAGCTTGTGGCACGCGATGTGTGGGCTGCATCGGCTCGCAGCATGGGTGTGCCGCGCGTTGTCTGGGCGGTTCTGCCCTGGCTGGAGTGTGTGCTCGGCGCGGCGGTTGTTGCGCGGATTGCGATTCCGTGGTCCGCGTTGGTGCTCATTGCACTGCTCGCGGTGTTCACGGCGTGGTTGGTGACACAGATGCGGGCGGTGTCGCGGCCGGTGTGTGCCTGTTTTGGTGCATTCAGCACCCGACCTGTGAGTTGGCGCGACGTTCTGCGTAACGCAGGCCTCATCGTGGCCGCCGGGGTCGCGTCGATCAGCGTGTAGTAGCCGGCGCGGTGTGGTGGTCGGTGACGGCGATGCCGAAGACGTCGAGGGTGAAGGCGATGATGTCGGCTTCGTCGGCCCATGCGGCATAGCGGTCTGTGGGGCCGGCGTGACCGCCGTCCAATTCAGTACGCAGAAGTATTGGGGCTGTCGAGGTGGTCATGTCGCGCAGTCGAGCTACCCATTTCGCTGGTTCGTGATACCCAACCCGAGGGTCGTGGAGGCCTGCGGTCACGAACATGGCTGGGTATGCAGCGGGGTGGGTGTTGTCATACGGCGACCACGCACCGATCCATTCGGCGGCATCCACGCGGCGCGGATCGCCCCATTCCTCCCACTCGGTTGCGGTGAGGGGAAGGGTGGGGTCGCTCATGGTGGTGACAACATCAACGAAGGGAACTTCAGCGATGCCAAGGGCGAACAGCTCGGGTCGTTGCGTGATGCATGCCCCGACCAGTGCACCGCCAGCACTGCCGCCCCGCAGACCGATGCGTGCGGGATCCACATAGGAGTCGCGCAGGTATTCCACGCAGGCGATCACGTCACCGAAGGTGTTTTGCTTATTGTGCAAGCGGCCACTTTCGTACCAATTGCGCCCGAACTCGCCGCCACCACGGGGGTGAAGCAGCGCCCACAACACACCTTGATCCGCCAGCACCGTGCGCGCCGTTGAGAACCACGGAGCCAGTGAGATCTCGTAGGACCCGTAGCCGTAACACACCACCGGCGCGGTGCCATCAAGAGGTGTGTCGCACCGTCCGAAAAGGTCGATCGGTAGCGCGGTGCCATCGGCGGCCTGCGCCCAGAGACGGCGAGATGTGTAGTCCGCGAGATCGATGGATTCGACAGCGACCTGATGAACGGTGGTGACGGTCATGTCACCCACGGCGACATCGGCGGTCGTGGCAGGATGCGCGAGGCTCTGGTAGACGACCCGCAACTGGTTGCTGTCCCAGTTCTCGTTTGCTCCGAACTCGACGTCGTGGGGGCCATCACCCACATCGACCTTCCCGACGGCGTCCCCGTTGCGATCAAGGAGCCAGATCTGTGGTTGCGCGTTGTCCCATGCGTGCACGGCGCAGAAATCGGCGAACGGGTCCACGGCCACGAGGCGCCGACCCGGTTGATGATCGATGAACGGGTGCCAGTCATGTCCGGGTCCATCACAGACGGCGAGCGCAAAATCGGGTGCGTCGATGTTGTGCAAGATGAGGAGTTGGTCTCCCCAGTCCTCCACGCTGTAGTCCACCCCATCGCGGCGAGGATGAACACACCGCAGATCACCTGTTGGTGCCGACGCGTCGATGAGGTGCACTTCGGTGGTGGTCTTCGATGCGGAGTGGATGACAATCCACCGGCCGCTGCGGGTGGCGCCAATCGCCACATGGAAACGCGGGTCATCCTCAGTCCACACGATGATGTCCTCGCCGCTGTCGCTGCCAAGTCGATGCGCCATGACGCGGTGCGGGCGTTCGGTGGCATCGGGGACCACGTACACGATGTGTTGTCCGTCGCCAGTCCAGGCAACACCTGACCAGGCAACGTCGTGAATTACGTCATCGAGGTCAACACCGATTGCGACGTCACGAATGCGCAGAGTGAAGTGCTCGTCGCCGTCGGTGTCATGGGCCCAGGCGACCAGTCGGTGATCTGGTGATGGCTCCACTGCACCGAGTTCACTGTGGGTGCACCCTGCCGCCTCTGCATTCTGGTCGAGCACAAGGGCGGAGCGGTTCGGGTCTCGAGCAGCGTCGGCGTCGCGTGCCCGTCGGATGACCGGGTAGGCCGATTGAGCGCTGGAATGCGCGGCGTAGAACCATTCGCCGTATCGCGTGGCGGCGCTGATGTCGTCTTCGTTGGTTCGTGCGCGAATGGCATCGACAATGTCGGTACGTAAGCCGGTGAGGTGTGCGAGGTGGGCGGAGGTGTGCTCGTTCTCTGCTCGCAGGTACGCAAGTACGGCGGGGTCGTTGGGATCGGCCAGCCAGGCATAAGGATCGGTGACATCGCCAGTGGGGCGATGATGAGTGTGGGCGCGGCGTTGTGGTCGCGGTGGTGGGTGCGGGTCGCCAGCACGTTGGGGCACGGTTCACAGGGTAGGGGTAGCGTCGGAGGTGTGCGCGTGTGGATCGACCAAGATCTCTGTACTGGAGACGGGCTCTGTGTCGATCACGCGCCCGATGTCTTCACCCTGCTCGATGACGGCATTGCGTACGTGGTGGAAGCGGGTGTCGTACTGAACGATCCGGGCGGTTCGGGCAGCCTGGCGTGGGTCACGCCTCGGGCTGAGCATTCCGTTGTGCAAGCGGCTGAGGTCTGCCCGGG
>JAFMNE010000009.1 GCA_017859395.1 Ilumatobacteraceae bacterium
TGATCGCGAGCGGAGCGATCTGCATTGCGTACGAAACCGTCACCGACGACCGTGGCCGTCTGCCCCTGCTGGCGCCGATGTCGGCTGTGGCAGGGCGCCTCGCCACCCAGGCCGCTGCGGTCAGCCTTGAAAGTCCCCGCGGCGGGTCCGGTGTGCTGATGGGCGGTGTGCCCGGGGTACCCGGCGCCGATGTGGTCATCATCGGTGGTGGCGTCGTCGGTGAGAACGCAGCCGAGATCGCCATCGGGATGGGTGCGCGAGTCACCGTCCTCGACCGGAACCCAGCCGTGTTGGAACACCTTGAGCAGCGCTTCGGTGCCGGCATCACCACCGTGTACTCCACGACCGATGCCCTTGAACGCACCGTGGCAGCAGCCGATGCGGTGATCGGCGCGGTGCTCATACCGGGGGCTCGCGCTCCTCGCCTCGTCACCGACGACATGGTGCGCACCATGCATGCCGGATCGGTGCTTGTCGACGTGGCCATCGACCAAGGCGGTGCGTTCGAGACATCGCGTCCGACCACTCACGCCGACCCTACATTCGTCGTGCACGACGTCGTGCACTACTGCGTGGCCAATATGCCCGGTGCCGTACCACGGACATCGACCCACGCACTGAACAACGCGACACTGCCGCACGTTCTTGCAATCGCCGACCATGGCGTGGATGCCGCCCTGCGCGCGGATGCTCACCTTTTGCGAGGGCTCAACGTGCACCGTGGACGCATCACCGAACCACATGTTGGCGCCGCCCTGGGCCACCCGCATGTGGACGCTCTATCCGCGCTCGACGGCTGAGCACACGTCGCGGTCAGCGACGTATGAGGCGCTCAAGAGTTCCGGCAAGTCGTGATGAACGACCACGGCGGGCCTCGCTGCGATCGCCGATCTCCATACCGACGAGAGCGCCATTGATCGCCATCCAACGCAGCGGCTCGGGTTCCCATGTGCGTGAACGATGCCCAACCCATGGCAGTTCGGTTCGCGGTGTGTCGACACCCGCGATGAGGTCGGCCACAGTGCGCCCACCAAGATGTGATGCCGCCACCCCTTCGCCCACATAGCCCCCCGCCCAGGCAATACCCGCCGACCGGTCGATGCCGACCGAGGGGAACCAGTCGCGGGGGATGCCGAGCACCCCTCCCCAACGGTGCGTGATGCCCACATCGGATAACTGCGGCAATAACTCACGCAGCGCTGCCGTAATGCGGTCGTGTACCCGTGACGACATCTCGATGTTGGGGTTGATGCGCGAGGCGAACGGATACCTCGCACCGCGCCCGCCGAAGGCGATGCGGTCGTCGGCCGTGCGTTGGCCATAGATCACAAGATGTCGCCCGTCGTCGAATGTCTGGCGGCGGCCAAGGCCGATCTCTGCCCAGACATCAGCCGGAATCGGGTCGGTCACCACCATCAGCGAATACAACGGCGCCATCGACCGCGCGTGCCCGTCGAGGTCGCTCGTGTAGCCCTCCGTGGCTCGCACAATCATGTCGGCGCGCACCGTGCCCCGATCGGTGGTCACCGCCCCCGGCGCGATGCTGATGGCGCGGGTGTGCTCCACAATGGTCGCTCCGGCGCGTTCCACCGCATCGGCCAGACTGCGTACGAGTCGAGCTGGATGCAGAGCCGCAGTATGAGCGAAAAAGGCACCGCCGATCACCGATGTGGCAGCCAGGTGGGTGCGGGCCTCGTCGGCGCCGAGGAGCCGGATGTCGTCGTCGTCCAGACCGAAACGCGTATGAAGGTGCTCAACCTCGTCGCGTAGGCGAGCCAGATGTGCGCCGTTGCGGGCGAGTCGGATGGTTCCACCTTTGGTGTAGTGACAGTCGATGCCCAGATCTGCACACACCCGCCCCACGTCGTCGACCGTGTCGAAGAGCGCACGGAGCATCTGTCGGGCAGCGGCGTTACCGGCAGCCGCCTCGATGCGTTCCGGGCCAGCGGCCAACTCGCCAACGCACCACCCACCATTGCGGCCCGAGGCACCAAAGCCGACCTCAGTGGCCTCGATGATGAGAACCCGCAGGCTGGGATCAGCCGTCAAGAGATAGTGGGCGGCCCACAGCCCGGTCGTGCCACCGCCGACGATGGCGACGTCCACTTGCTGATCACCGTCGAGCGCTGCGCGCGACGGTCCATCGGCCAGCGAATCCAGCCAGAACGACCGGTCGCGCAGCCGCGCCGAGGCGGTCGGGGTACCAAGAGAGTTCACAGGGCTCACCGTTGACGGTTCCTCAGTGCTTGATCATCACGTGTTTCAGTTCGGTGTAGTGCTCCACCGCGTACAGCGACATGTCTTTTCCATAGCCGGACTGCTTGAAACCTCCATGAGGCATCTCGGAGATGATGGGGATGTGGTCGTTCACCCACACCGTGCCGAACTTCAACCCCTTCGCCATACGCATTGCACGGCCCACATCACGGGTCCACACACTGGCGGCAAGTCCGTAATCGCAGTCGTTGGCCCAGTTCAGCGCAGTCTCTTCATCGGCCGCGTTCTGCACGGTGATCACCGGGCCGAATACCTCGCGCTGCACGATCTCGGAGGCCTGCCCCACGCCCACCACGACGGACGGCTCATAGAAATACCCACCACCAGCGCGCACCGATCCGCCGACAGTGACCTCGGCACCGGCCTCTCGGGCACGGTCGACAAATCCCGCAACGCGTTGCAACTGTTCGGCCGACACCACCGGGCCCATCTCCGTCGCCGGGTCCGTGGGGTCGCCCACCACGACCGAGGCCACCGACGCCGCCAGCGACGACACCAGATCGTCGTACACACGAGCGCCCGCAATGATGCGACACGGTGCGGTGCAGTCTTGGCCCGAGTTATAGAACGACGCTGCGTGCAAGCATTCGACAACCGCATCGATATCGGCGTCGTCGAACACGATCACCGGAGCCTTTCCGCCAAGTTCCAGATGTACGCGCTTCAACGAGTTCGACGCTGCAGACGCCACTGCGCGTCCTGCGGCGACCGACCCCGTCAATGACACCATCGCCACCTCAGGGTGTTCCACGAGGGCCACGCCAGCGGTCTCACCTTGGCCGCACACCACATTGAGCACGCCGGGTGGCAACACATCGGCGAGCAGCTCAGCAAGACGCAGGGCCGTATACGGCGTGAGTTCCGACGGCTTCAACACCACCGTGTTCCCCGCCGCAAGGGCGGGACCCAACTTCCATGTGGCCATGTTGAGTGGATAGTTCCACGGTGCGATCGAACCGACGACGCCGAGTGGGTCACGGCGAATCATCGAGGTGTAGCCCTCCATGTACTCACCCGCAGCACGTCCCTCAAGAAAGCGCCCGGCAGAGGCAAAGAAACGCCAGTTGTCGACCGTCAGGTCCATTTCAAACTCGACAATCGACACCGGTTTGCCCACATTGCGCGACTCGAGGGCCGATAGTTCCTCGATGTTGTCGGCGATCACATCGGCCACCCGGTGCAGGACCTCGCTGCGTTCGCGCGGGGTCCGCGCCGACCAGTCGCCGAAGGCTGCCTGGGCTGCTGCAACCGCAGCATCCACATCGGCGGCATCACTCGATGCCACAGCACCAATCACGTTGCCGGTTGCGGGATCGATGATGTCGTCAGTGGCGCCTGAGCGCGCAGGAACCCAGCGGTTTGCGATCCAGTTATCGGTGAGCATCGCACCATCCTCGCCTCCACAGACTCACCAATCAAGACCCCATGCACAACCGGATCGGTTGCGGTGCTGTCGCCATTGTGTTGGACTAATCGCACATGACGCACTAGACGACTGATGCGGTACGACACGCGACGCGACACGGGGGACGCAGATATGACCACACACGATCTCGACGATCTTGCCCAGCGACATCTCTGGGGCCACTTCTCGGTCCTTGGCCGCTCCGTCGACGGCATGCGAATCATGGAGCGTGGTGAGGGGTGTTACGTCTGGGATACCGAGGGGCGCCGATACCTCGATGGACTGGCGGGACTGTTCACCAGTCAGATCGGACACGGCCGGACCGAACTTGCCGATGCCGCCCGCGATCAGGCCGCGTCGCTCGGGTACTTCCCGATTTGGACCTATGCCCATCCTGGTGCCATCACCTTGGCTGCGCGTCTGGCCTCCCACGCGCCCGGCGACTTGAACCGCGTGTTCTTCACATCCGGTGGTTCCGAAGCCGTGGAGTCGGCATGGAAGCTCGCCCGGCAGTACTTCAAAGAGATCGGCCAGCCGATGCGCCACAAAGTGATCAGCCGAGCATCGGCCTACCACGGCACCACGATGGGGGCGTTGTCGATCACCGGCTTACCGGCGTTCAAGGCACCCTTCGAACCGCTCGTGCCCGGCACTCACAAGGTCGCCAACACCAACGCCTACCGCTGCACCCTGTGTGCTGCCGCGGGATCATGCACCCTTGCCTGTGCCGATGACATTGAGCAGATGATCCTGCGCGAGGGCGCCGAGACCGTTGCGGCGGTGTTTCTCGAACCGGTACAGAACACCGGCGGATGTTTCGTCCCCGGCACGGGATACTTCCAGCGAGTTCGCGAAATATGCGACCGCTACGGAGTCCTACTGGTATCTGATGAGGTGATCTGCGCATTCGGTCGCCTCGGGCACATGTTCGGCTGCGAGCGCTTCGACTATCTGCCCGACATGATCACCTGTGCCAAAGGCCTGACATCGGGCTACTCCCCCATGGGAGCCGTCATCGCCAGCGACCGGCTTGCCGCCCCCTTCCTCGAGACCGGCAAGCCATTCGCCCATGGCTTTACCTTCGGTGGCCACCCGGTGAGCTGCGCCGTTGCCCATGCCAACCTCGACGTAATGGAACGTGACGACATTCTGGGCAATGTGAACACGAACGAATCGGCTTTTCGCGCCGCCCTCGACGACCTTGCCGATATTCCGATTGTGGGTGAGGTGCGCGGCGCCGGGTTCTTCTGGGCCGTCGAATTGGTGCGCGATCGCGACACCCGCGAGACCTTCAGCCGTGACGAGTCAGAGAAACTCCTGCGCGGATTCCTCTCGAACCGCATGCTAGATCTGGGCTTGATCTGTCGCGCCGACGACCGAGCCGAGCCGGTGATTCAATTCTCGCCGCCACTCATTGCCGGCCAAGAAGAGTTCGACCTGATCAATTCGGTGCTCCGCACCGCGCTCACCGAGGCCACCGAGCAACTGTCGTTGTGAACGACCAGCCCACTCGCGGCCTCGACGATACCGACCGCGCGATCATCCGCGAGTTACAGGCCGACGGCCGCATCCCCTATGCGCGACTGGCGCCGCGCGTCGGACTCTCCGAGGCCGCCACGCGACAGCGCGTGAACCGCCTGATTCGTCACGGCGTGATGCAGGTTGTTGCAGTGACCGACCCGATTGCGGTTGGGTTGGGCTACCAAGCCCTTATCGGCATCGATGTCGTCGGCGATGCCGCATCGGTGGCCGATGAGCTGGCCCGCATCACCGCTGTGGACTACGTCGTGATCAGCGCCGGCCGCTACGACATCGTTGCCGAAATCGTGTGCCGTGACGCCGATGAGTTCCTCTATCTTCTCGACGAGAAGATCCGTAAGATCAGCGGCGTGCAGAGCACCGAGACGCTGGTCTACCTGCGGCTCGTGAAACAGACCTACGACTGGGGGACGGGGGAATGACGGCGACACCTGCGGTGGAGATCCGTGGGATTACAAAGCGCTTCGATGACGTGGTTGCCGTTGACGCCATCGACATGCAGATCGCCAACGGTGAGTTCTTCGCCATGCTCGGCCCATCCGGTTGCGGCAAGACCACCACGTTGCGGATGATCGCCGGGCTCGAATTCCCAACAGAGGGCAGTTTGAAGATCTTTGGCGACGAGGTCGGTACGTTGCCGCCCCATAAACGCCCCGTCAACACCGTCTTTCAGAGTTATGCACTGTTCCCCCACATGAACGTGCTCGACAACGTTGCGTTCGGGCTACGGATGAACGGTGTCGACCGCACAACCGCTCGCCGGCGAGCAAGCGAAATGATCGCCCTCGTCCGCCTATCCGGCATGGAGAACCGACGCCCAGCGCAGATGTCTGGTGGCCAGCAACAGCGGGTGGCTCTTGCACGGGCACTCGTGAACGAACCAAAGGTGTTGCTACTCGACGAGCCCTTGGGAGCGCTCGACTTGAAGTTGCGCCAGGACATGCAACTCGAGTTGAAAGAGTTGCAGCGACGACTCGGCATTAGTTTCGTCTTCGTCACCCATGATCAAGAAGAAGCCCTGACGATGAGTGATCGCATCGCGGTGATGAACGACGGGCGCCTTCTGCAGGTGGGGACACCCGAGGAGATCTACGAACGGCCCGCCAACCGGTTTGTGGCCGACTTCATCGGCACCACCAACCTGCTTGACGGCACCGTTGTCGATGGCAGCACCGTGTGCCTCGCGAATGGCACCCGGGTGGCCGCACGTAGCGAGCACCCTGCAGGCACCATGGTTGCCGTGTGTCTTCGCCCCGAGCGAGCCCGTGTCGTCACCGCCGGAGATGGCACCGAATCAGGCATCGGCGGCGTGATCGACACCGTGACGTACGTCGGCAACGCCCGGGTCTACACCGTCAGGCTTGACTGGATGCAGCTACGGGTACGAGAGGAAAACCGTCCCGGCGCTGCGCCCCGCGAGAGCGGCGACCCGGTGTCGGTGACCTGGGATATGAACGCGGTCACGGTGGTGACTGAGTGACGTCGGGGCCCTGCCGATGAGCGTCAGCGAGATCGCAACCGGCGACGCCGACGAGCAGCACACGGTCGCCGCAGCAACCCCAGCATTTGAGGCCGCAGCTGCCCGCGCAGCGGCACGACGTGGCCTCTTCATGGCCTTGCCCGCCTATGTCTACTTGGTGATCTTCTTCGCCGCGCCGTTTGCCATCGTCGTGATCTACTCATTTGCCACCCGCACCCGAACGGGTGGCATCTCACTGAGCGGATGGAATCTCGACTCGTACCAGCGGCTCGGCGAGCAGATTGTGCGCGATGTTCTCTGGCGATCGCTCGGACTTGCCATTCTCACCACATTGATTTGCCTGCTCGTTGCCTATCCGTTCGCCTACTACATGACAATCGTGAGCACCACCGCGCGCAACGTGATGCTGGTGATGGTGATGATTCCGTTCTGGACCAATTTCTTGGTTCGCAACTACGCCTGGCGACTGCTGCTGTCGAGTGGCGGGCCGCTGTCGTCGGTGACCGAGGCAATCGGATTGGGCGAAACCGACCTGTTGTTCACTAAGACAGCTGTCGTCATTGGTTTGGTGTACAGCTTCTTGCCGTTCATGATCCTGCCGCTGTACGCGTCAATAGAGCGCATCGACCACAGCCTCATTGAGGCCAGCCGCGACCTGTACGCAAACGGGGCGCAGACCTTCCGTCGGGTCGTGCTCCCACTCTCGATGCCCGGCGTCATCGCTGGCTCCATCCTCGTATTCGTCCCCAGCCTCGGCGCCTATGTCACTCCCGACATCCTTGGGGGCGGCAAAGAGGTTCTCCTCGGCTCGTACATCGTCACGCAATTCGGCACGGCGCGGAACTTCCCCTTCGGCGCCTCGCTGTCGGTTGTACTGATGGTGGTCATGCTCACCGCAACCGTGGCCTATTTCCGACAGGGTGGACGAAACCTGTGAGCCACCGCACCGCTCCGCGACGGGTCGGACGCCGGATCATGGGCGTGCACGCCGGTGTCGTGTTTGCTTTCTTCTATGCCCCGATCGGCATTTTGATCATTTTCTCGTTCAGCGGCGATCGCATTGTGGGCCAGTGGGGTGGCTTCACCCTGGATTGGTACCGGGAATTCTGGAACAACGACCAGCTCACGAACTCGATCACCGTGTCCCTGCAAGTGGCGCTCATCGCCACCGTGGCGTCCGTGGTGCTCGGCACACTGAGCGCACTTGCCCTAGAACGCTTCCGGTTCCGTGGGCGTCGGGTGTTCGACGCATTGCTGTACCTGCCGATCATCATTCCCGACGTCACGATGGGCATCATGATGCTTGTCTTCTTCGCCGAGGGCATCGACGTTGTCGACTCACTCCTCGGCATCAGTTTGGCCAAGGGCATCACAACGATCACCCTCAGCCACATTGCGTTCTGCATCAGCTTTGTCTCGGTGGTGGTCCGGGCGCGGTTGTCGGGAATGGACAGCCGTCTCGAAGAAGCCGCTATGGATCTTTACGCCACGAGGTGGCAAACCTTCCGATACGTCACTCTTCCGCAGATCCTGCCCGGCGTTGCCGGCGGTGGACTGCTGGCACTCACGCTGTCACTTGATGATGTGGTCATCAGCCAGTTCACGTCCGGCCCTGGTGCCACCACGTTGCCCGTGTACGTCTTCAGCCTGATTCGCAAAGGCGTCACGCCGATGATCAACTCTGTGTCGGTGGTGATGTTTCTTGCCTCGCTGGTGTTGATTGCCGCAATGTTGGGCGTGGACAGACTGCGTTCCACAGGCAGTAATGTTCCGTCCGCAGTACCGAGAGGCGACCTCTCGGCAGAGCCCGCCGTAGGCGGGCATGAAAGGGGAGACACATGACCGCATTGACCACACGGCGTGTCGGGATCGCTCTCGTGACGGTGGCGGCGTTGACCGCTGCCGCCTGCGGGGGTGACGACGACACCAGCGCCCCGGCACCCGCTCCGGCCGAGGAACCGGCCGCGGAGCCCGCCGATGAACCCGCTCCTGCACCCGCGGAGGAACCATCGGGGTGCGCCGTCGGCGAAGTCGACGGCGATCTCAACCTCTACAACTGGTCGGAATACATCGACCCAGACCTCAAAGATGCCTTCGCCGCCGAATACGGCGTGGCGGTCAACGAGTCGAACTACGACTCCAACGAAGCCATGCAGCCGATCATCTCTGCCGGCAACAGCGGTTACGACGTGATCGTCCCCTCGGACTACATGGTGTCGATCATGATCGAGTCCGGTGACCTGATGGCCCTCGACAAGGCCGCCATCCCGAACCTCGCCAATCTCTCACCTGAATTCGCGTCGGGCCTGCCGTATGACCCGGCGGGCGATTACTCCGTGCCGTACCAGTGGGGCACCACAGGACTCGCGGTCGACTTGGCCGTCGCCGGTGACGATGTCCCCGAAACATGGGGCTTGGTGTTCGACACCGATCTCGCGGAGCAGTACGGCTTTGTGGGTGCAACCACGCTGCTGAACGACCCGCGTGAGACCCTTGGTGCGGCACTCAAATACCTCGGCTACTCGTTGAACACTACCGATGAGGCACAGCTTGATGAAGCCAAGCAATTGGTTGCTGAGGCCACCGAGCGCATCGCTGCATTCGAGTCGGATCAATATGACGAATTGCTCGCCACTGGCCAAACAGCGCTGGCCCATGGCTACAGCGGAAACTTCTTGGTGCAGTTCGACGAAGCTGATGACCCCGACCAATACACCTACTTCGTGCCAGAAGAAGGCGGCACACGCTGGGTTGACAACATGGCGGTGGTGATTGATGCCCCGCATCCGTGCACCGCGCACACATTCATCAACTTCATCCTCGACGCCGAGAACGGTGCCGCACTCACCAACTGGAACTATTACGCCAGCCCGAACGCAGCATCTGAGCCATTGATCGACCCTGAGATTCTCGAGGACCCGATCGTTTATCCCACCGATCGGTCAATGCTGGAGTTCATCGCCGACACCGGCGATTTCGAGATCAACTTCTCAGACGCATTCATCGAAGCCAAGGGCTGATTTACCGCTGGCCATTCACGGTCTATACATGACACAGCGCCGGCGTCCTCCGCATGTGCGGGTAGATGCCGGCGCTGTTGTCGTTGGAGGTAACAGAATCAGTCGATCTCGATCGGCTGATCGTCGGCCTCGCTGAACTCGTCGGACTCATCGGCGCGCAGGCCCGATGCCACCATGACGCGCTCGGTGATATCGACCATGACCTCGGGGTGCTCAAACAGGTAGTTCTTCGCATTCTCGCGCCCCTGGCCCAGTTGTTCGCCGTCGTAGGTGAACCACGCACCCGACTTGTTGACGATGCCGAGATCGACAGCCATATCGAGCACCGAGCCCTCTCGGCTCACTCCACGGCCGTACATGATGTCGAATTCAGCCTGACGGAACGGCGGGGACACCTTGTTCTTCACGACTTTGACGCGCGTGCGGTTACCGACCACCTCGGCACCATCCTTCAGGGACTCGATGCGCCGAATATCGAGACGCACCGAGGAGTAGAACTTGAGGGCACGGCCACCGGGGGTGGTTTCCGGGGAGCCGAACATCACGCCGATCTTCTCGCGCAGCTGGTTGATGAAGATGGCGATGGTGCCCGTCTTGTTGAGGTTGCCGGTGATCTTTCGCAGCGCCTGGCTCATCAGTCGCGCCTGGAGGCCAACGTGGGTGTCGCCCATTTCGCCTTCGATTTCCGCTCGGGGTGTGAGAGCGGCGACCGAGTCGATCACGATCACATCGATGGACCCGGAACGCACCAACATGTCGGCGATCTCCAGTGCCTGTTCACCAGTGTCAGGCTGGGAGATCAGCAACTGGTCAACATCGACACCGATAGCCCGCGCATAGTTCGGATCCATGGCGTGCTCGGCATCGATGTAGGCACAGACGCCTCCATTGCGCTGGGCTTCGGCCACCACGTGCATGGCAAGGGTGGACTTGCCGGAGGACTCCGGCCCGAAGATCTCGGTAACGCGCCCACGCGGCAGGCCACCAATACCCAAGGCAAGGTCCAGCGACAGCGCGCCGGTGGAGATGGACTCGATAGGCAGCGTTCCCCGCTCGCCCATCCGCATGATGGATCCCTTACCGAACTGCTTGTCGATCTGGGAGAGGGCCATTTCGAGGGCCTTGTCGCGGTCGGCGACGGAACGGTCGTTGGTCATGTCGTTGCTCCTTGGCTGGATGGGGGGCCGGCGTGATCCGCTGCCCGATCTGACGTGGTGGTGACCGTACCGAGGGGGTGTGACAGCGGGTCTGCTCGGATGTTGCAACACCCGAGCGGATCCGACACCGCACATCCGCCGCGGCGGGTATGACCGGCTACTTCCGGATGACGTCAGTGTAATTTATCGAACGCATGTTCGCAAGACATATGTTCGATTGCCCCCGAGTGCGGCGGCTCAGAGTTGGCCATCGATACGGCCGGCCAGTTCATCGGCATCCGGGGTCCGCATGAACAGGTCAACGGCCTGCCACAACGTGAACGAGATCGGATACCAGATCACCGGGCCCAAAATGGCGACCGCCGACACAATTATGACCACCGGCACCGTCGGAATATCGGGCAATGTGACCAGCACGGCCACCAAGATCGCGACCAGAACCGAGAGAAAGGTCAAGATGACGTTAGCCGTGGTGGCCCCCAACTCGAATGCGTCATCACCACGGCGATATGGATGACGACACCGCCGACACCGATCTTGGCGGGCGAACCACCCAGTGAAGTATGCGCGTCGATCACCGCACCACGGACAACGGCGCGTCAGGCCCCGGGCCAGCAACACCCAGAAGCCAGGGAAACGATCGAACGGCATCGAGACCAGATCGCTGTCCGGTGAGGACTCAGCAGGAGGGTCAGCTGGTGTACTCACGCTCGCAGGCTAGTTCTGCGGCCTGCCACACTGGTGTACGTGCAACGCAGCCTGTCCGCCATCCTCCTGCTCGTGGCCGGCGTGCTGCTCTCCATCGGTACCGGCTCATGGTGGCTACAGCGCACGGTCTTCACCCCCGGTGCGTCCGTGGACATCGCCGAGGCCATCTTGGACGACGCAGGAATCCGGCTGGAAATCATCACGGTCGTGTCAGCCCGAACCGCCGGAACGCTGGAGGCCGACCCCACCGACCTCGCCGGATTCCTCGACACCTCGGTGCTCAGCACCACCCCGGGTGCTGCGGTGATGGCCGAACCATTGCAGCGAGCTCACCTTCGCCTCATCGGATCGAATGACGACCTCGTGGTCATCGTCCCGACCGAACTCGTGCAGATCGTGCGCGATGAGCGCGCCCTCGACTCCGCCCCAGCCACCATTCCCGTACCGGTGATCGGAACGCTGAAAACGACACGCACAGCATCGGGTTGGGTGATGTTGATCTCGTCAGGACTCGGCGTGCTGGCGTTGCTGGCCGCGCTCGCCACCCGTCCCTACCGAGGTGAGTTGCAACGAGGACTCGGCGAGTTCATGATCGCGACCGCTGTCGCAGTGCTCACAATCGGCTGGGCGCTGCCGAAGTTTGTGATTCCTGCCGTCGATTCGAACACCTGGACCGGTGCGATTCCCCATCTGGCAGACCGCAACCTTGGGGTGGTGATGGGCGGCTCACTGGTACTGGTGGTCGGCGGACTGCTCCTCGTGCTCGCCGGTGTGAACTCCACCCGACGCGGACCGCGAGTGCAACCCGCTCCGACCATGCGTTACCGCCCCGACACCGGCTGGGGCTGAACAGCGCCCCTGTGGGCCACCGTCAGATCACGAACGCGGAACCTCGATCCACGGCACGTCCTTGTCGACACGCGGCTCGCCGGGCAGGCCGAGGACCTGCTCCCCAATGATGTTCTTCAAGATTTCTGATGTTCCGCCCTCGATGGAGTTCGCTCGCACCCGTAGGAACGAATACTGCGGACCCTTCGACGAACCGGTGGCGTCAAGTTCGTCGGGGCGCCGGAAGGTGTAGTCGTAGCCGACCAGCCCGTCGGCACCCATGAGGTCGATACAGAACGAGTACAGGTCCTTGTTCAGGTTGGCGAACTCGAGTTTGGCAACCGAGCCCTCGGGACCAGGGTTTCCCGCCCGTGCCGCTGAGGCGGCACGCATATTCGTGAGTCGGCCGACCTCGGCGCGGACCCACAGACGCATGAGCGCATCGCGACGCACCGCTGTGCGCTCAGCGTCATCAAGCCCGTGGAAGATGCGCACCGCATCGTTGGCTGCGGCTCCGCGCTGTGGTTTGCCGCCACCGGCTGAACCCGAACCGATTGCGGTGCGCTCATTCATCAACGTGGTGAGCGACACACGCCACCCCTCACCCTCGTCACCGATGCGCTGATCATCACCGATGCGCACATCGGTCATGTAGACCTCGTTGAACTCTGCTTCTCCGGTGATCTGGCGCAGCGGACGCACCTCCACACCCGGCGAGGTCATATCGACCGCGAAGTACGTCATCCCCTTGTGCTTGGGAGAGTCGGGGTTGGTGCGTGTGACCAACATCCCCCAGTCGGCGAGATGCGCCATCGTGTTCCACACCTTTTGGCCGTTCACGATCCACTCGTCGCCGTCACGCACGGCCTTCGTGGCCAGTCCCGCAAAGTCCGAGCCGGCGCCGGGTTCGGAGAACAACTGGCACCAAGTTTCCTCGCCGGTGAACATCGGACGCAGAAAACGATCTCGCTGAGCATCGGTGCCATGAGTGACGATCGTTGGCCCAGCCAGAGCCATGAAGAACGATGTTGGGTCTGCCGGGCCCGCACCGGCCGTGCGCATCTGCGATTCCACCACGCGGTTCAGATCCGGACGCACACCCAGACCGCCAAATTTCACCGGGAAGTGCACCCAGGCGAGGCCAGCGTCGTAGCGAGCCCCTCGGAACTCGACATTTGTCATCGTCGAGGGATCGTTGTCGGCGAGGAAACTCGTCACGGCGTCCGTCACCAGTTCGAGGTCAGCATCGTGAGCCATGGGGTGATTCTCCCAGACGGCAAAGGTGGGAGACGACTCCGACCGTGGCAGAATGTGGCCGCACTTCGGTGCACATGGTGGGCGTAGCTCAGGTGGTTAGAGCGTCAGGTTGTGGCCCTGAAGGCCGGGGGTTCAAGTCCCCTCGCTCACCCCAGGGCCCGGGCAGTTGGGCGGTGGTTGGCCTCCGCCTACACTGCCCGGGCTTCGACCGCCTCTAGCTCAACGGCAGAGCAGTGGACTCTTAATCCATTGGTTCTGGGTTCGAATCCCAGGGGGCGGACCAACCGGCTCGACGAATGCCGTTGCGTCATCGTCACCACCCGCGATGGCCCCTGCACGGCACCGCCCGATGCGGACCCTGCACATCGCACAGGTCGCGCGCACCGTCATCGTCGGCGACGACTGCGCATCGATCACTTCCAGCGGCAATAATTTCCACAACGCCAGCATGGGAGGGACGACATGAGCACCGCCACCGCACACACCACCGACGAAGCCCGCGTTGAATCACTCGTCGAACAACTTCTCGCGGAGAATCCACCCGCCACGACACCTCGGCGTGACTTTCTCGGTGCCCAGTTCGATCTCGGGCTGGCGTGGGTTCACTTCGATGAGGGCCTCGGCGGACTCGGGGTCGACGCACGTCTACAGCGCCTCGTCAACGACCGCGTCCGCGCGGCTGGCGGCCCCTCATGCGGGGCGCTGAACCCCATTGGCTACGGCATGTGTGCACCCACCGTGCACAGTTGGGGTAGCGCCGAGCAGAAAGCGCGCTACCTGCGACCGCTGTTCACCTGTGAAGAGATCTGGTGCCAGTTGTTCTCCGAGCCGGGGTCGGGTTCGGACTTTGCTGGGCTCTCCGCTCGCGGCGTGCGTGACGGCGAGGAATGGATCGTGAACGGCCAAAAGGTGTGGACGACCCTCGCCCATGTCTCACGGTTCGGCCTGTTGGTGGTGCGCACCGACACCGAAGCGGTCAAACACGCCGGACTGACTGCGTTCGTGGTCGATATGAACGACCCTACTGTGGAGGTTCGGCCACTCCGGCAGATGACCGGCGAAGCCGAATTCAACGAGGTGTACTTCACCGACACCCGGGTACCCCACGATGAGATGCTCGGGTCACCCGGTGATGGTTGGCGCGTGTCGCTGACCACGCTGATGAACGAGCGCACCTCGATCGGCTCGGCCATCCCCCAACGCGGCTCGGGCACCATTGGCGAGTTGATGGCCGTGTGGTCGAAGCTCCCTGACGACCAACGTGACGCCGTCAGCCGTGACCGCGTTGCTCGGCTGTGGATACGCGCCGAAGTTGCTCGGCTGACAAACATCCGTGCCGGACAGAATCGCCGCAAGGGTGACCCGGGGCCAGAGGGTTCGATCGGCAAGCTCGAATGGGCCGACCTGAACAAGGTGATCCACGAACAGATCGTCGATCTGCTGGGCGCCGAGGGGATGCTCTATGGAAGCTACGAGATGGTGCGACCCGAGCAGACCATGGGTGCCGACTCACGGCAGAAGTCATTCCTGCGTAGCCGGGCGAACTCGATCGAAGGCGGCACCTCAGAGGTCATGCGCAACATCCTCGGTGAGCGGGTGCTGGGCCTCCCCGGCGATGTTCGCGTCGACCGCGATGTCCCGTGGAGCGACGTTCCGCGCAACTGACCGAAGGTGGTGAGCGGTTACGCACCGCCCATGGCTGCGACCACCGACGCCAGTACCGCAGGTGATGTTGCGAAGTTCAGCCGTACGTAGGCGTCGCCTCCGTCGCCGAACTGCGGACCAGGTGACACCTCAACACCTCGCGACCTGAATAGTACGTAGGGTGCGTCTCCCGCGCCCAGGCACGAACAGTCCAACCAGGCGAGATAGGTGGCCTCCGGCGGCGTGTAGCCCACACCGGGAAGATGCCGTGCCAAGAGCTCAGATAGCGCGTGCCGGTTCTCATTGAGCACGTCGCGCACCGCTGTCAACCACTCATCGCCATCCTCCCATGCGGCGACGGTGGCCTCGACCGCAAACTGATTCGGCGCACCGAACCAATGCGAGGGATGCTCACGGATCGTGGCATCGAGCACATCCGGGCCGGCATGCAGTACAGCCCACCGCAAACCAGCCAGATTGAATGCCTTCGACGCGGACGTGACTGTCGCGCATCGGCGCGCCGCAGTATCGCTGACTGCCGCGAACGGGATGTGGAGCGCGGGCGCGTAGACGAGATCGGAATGGATCTCATCAGATATCACCCACACGTCATACTCCTGGGCCGCATCGGCCAGGAGCCGCAGCTCATCGCGGGTGAACACCCGCCCAGTCGGATTGTGCGGGTGGCACAGGATCATGACCGCAGGCCGTTCCCTGGCGATGACCTCCACCGCGGCATCCACCGCAGCCGGCAACGAGATCGGCCGGCGATCCATCATCGACATGGTGTGCAAGAACGGGTGATATGCCGGCAGGTGCAGTGCGACGCCATCGCCTGGTAACGACAGCATCCCGATGGCCATCCGCACTCCCTGCACCACATCGGCCAGTTCGTGCAATCGCGACCCATCAAGTTCCCAGCCATGACGGCTCTCCATACGCGCAGCAAAGGCGTGAGCTGCCGGCGACAGGCCATCAGGCCAATTCGGGTACCCGAATACACCTCGATCAACCAGTGCACGGAGGCGCTCGGTGATCGCTGGCGCCACCGGAAAGTCCATGTCGGCCACCCACGACGCCAGCATGTGTGGCTCGCGCTGCCACTTCACACCCGGCCGCGTGCGAGCCACGCCAACATCAAACGACCGCAAACCGAACGGATCTGTGCTCATTCGGCCAGCCCGGTATCTACACCAAGGGCGGCGACACGGTCACGAAGGAAGACCGGTACTCCCCAGGGTTCACCGCGCGATGCCTGGGCGTAGGCCACTCCCCCATCCTCCGCCCACTCATGGCACGTGTTGGCATTCATTTTCCATGCCTCGCCCAACGACCCATCGGCCGAGCCGATCCGCAGCGTCGGCACATCACCAGGGTCGTTGTCCCAGCAGCGCATCGACCATGCACATTGGACGGCCACCGGGCCCATGGCCAGGAGCAATGCCGTCGTATGGGTACATCCGCGCGGGCCACCAAACAATTCACGCACTCGTGAGGAGAACCCGCGTGCGATCGATAGCCCCTCCAAGGCCCGGTAGTGATCGGTGATCGAACCGCAGGTGTCGTGCGGGAAGGTTTCGAACACCACCTCTGCTCGCTGAATCTCCAAGGCGGGAAAAGCGACCTCCAACTCCACAACCATGTGATGGACGGTGACCGGATCCGGATCG
Source organism: Ilumatobacteraceae bacterium (assembly GCA_017859395.1). GTDB lineage: Bacteria > Actinomycetota > Acidimicrobiia > Acidimicrobiales > Ilumatobacteraceae > Casp-actino5. Next base: position 16,986 of record JAFMNE010000009.1, read on the forward strand.
TACGAGATGTACAGACCCGGTGGTTTCTGATCCCGCACAGCGCCGCGAATCAGAATCGTGTCGGCCGACAGCCGGTAGGCACGCACCCGATACTCGCGGTCATGAATTGGCTCCAAGCCGGTATCGCCGGGAAGGGCGTCGCCCGTATCGAACCACAGATCAACGTCGTTGGCAGTTGCAGCATCCGAACGATCGGCCCGTTCGGCGGTGGGATCGGCACTCATTGCGATGATGTTGGCAGACTCTGTTCGGGCTCAGCGAACTACCGTGGTTGGGGTGACAGACGCAATCGTGCTGGTCACCGATGGGTCGACCCCAGCACGCATCTTTGCCGAGCGCATCACCGCGACCGGCCGAAAGGGCCTGTACGTCGTGCATGCCGATGAACGCACCATCGTCATGTCGTCGCAGGAGCGTCTCGCCTACGACAGCGACGAACCGGTGCTGGACCCGATTGCGCTCCTCGACGGTGTCGCCCTCCGCGCGGTGTCGACGCTGGCGTTTGCCATCGCCCCCACTCCGTTCGGGCTCCCATCAAGCGTCAAGGGATGGATCGATCGCACCCTTGCACCTGGTCTGGCATTCAAATTGGACGAACGCACACAACGGATGCGACCGGGCCTCGTGCATCTCGATCGTCTCGTGGGCATTGACGTCGGCGACTCCACTGGGGATTCACGCGGCGCGCGGCGCATTATCGGTCGTGCCGTCCGCGTCGCATGTCGCCCCACTATCCGGGTGAAGTGGTTCGGGCCTCGTCGTCTCGGAGCCGCTCATGATGGGTTGTGCCAATGGTGAGAACAACCCTGTGGTGGTGCCACCCACTGGCCGATTCGTACACCGCAGCGATCGCGCATCATCTGAGTGAGATCGCCCGGAGCCACGGTCCGATCGAGACGATCGACCTGTATCGCAACGACGCCATGCCAACCGGCGGTGATGTGCTCGTGCTCATCCACCCGACGTGGTGGAGCGCTGAACCTGCGGCCCTCCTTCAGGGTATGGAACGGCTCCCCGCCTCTGTGTCGTACCGCTGCGTGATGACCTTCTCCACCCATGGTTCCCCGCGATGGGTGAACCTCGCCGAAGGTCGGAACGCTCGCCGCAATGCCCGCCGGAACCTCACCGCGCACGTCGGGGCACGCCGGCACAAGTGGGTGGCGCTGTACGCGATGGATCGCATCGATGACGACGCACGTCGCCGTCATGTCGACGCCGCAGGACGTGCCCTCAGCCGGGAACTTCGCCGCCTGCGCCACTGAGCGCTGCGACCGCCACAGCGACGTCCGCTGCAACCCGGGCGTTGTTCTCAGCCAGGGCGAGATTTGCCGGAATACTGCCTCCATCGGTGGCTTCGGCAATCCGAGCCAGCACAAAAGGAGTGACGGCCGCGCCGACGACGCCCTGTGCCGCAGCGTCGTTCACTGCCGAGTCCACCGCGGCACGCATCCGCGTCGGGTCAAGTTCGTCGGCCGCTGGAATCGGCACTGTCAACAGCGTGCCCGCTGCATTACGAGCGCGCATGCGATGGATCCGGGCGACCTCTGCGGCGTGTTCCACCCGATGCGGCACCCGATGACCACTCGAGCGAACATAGAACGACGGGAAATCATCGTGCCGCCAGCCGAGCACTGGTACACCAATGGTCTCGAGGTATTCAAGGGTGCGCCCGAGGTCAAGGAAAGCTTTCGCTCCGGCGCACACCGTGACCACCGGGTGCTGAGCAATCGCCGGTAGGTCGGCGCTGATATCACCGCTGATCTCCACCCCACGGTGCACTCCGCCGATCCCACCCGTGGCGAAGACCGCCACATTGGCTGCGGCGGCCAAACTGACCGCAGCCGACACGGTCGTGGCGCCATAGGCCACCCCGGTCGCCACCGCTACGGGAAGGTCACGCTCCGCTGTTTTTGTGGCCGGCCCACAGATCCGCTCGTGCTCTGCCGGGTCGACGCCCACGCGAGCACGCCCATCAAGCACCGCGGTGACAGCAGGGACCGCGCCACCATCGCGCACAGCGGCGATGCAGCGCTCGAGCGCCTCGGAGTTAGCAGGAGCCGGAAGACCCAACTCAGAGAAAATTGTCGATTCGAGGGCCACAACCGGTGCACCGACGGCAATCGCGTCAGCCACTTCGACGGAGATGACAGGGGTATCGACGTCGGTCACCGCGACAGTGTGCCAGAACCATCGCGGACGAGACGCCCAACGCACTCAACATGGTGTGTGTCGGGAAAAAGGTCGATGACCGCCACCTGTTCACACCGATACCCCCTCGCCGTCAACAATGCGAGGTCGCGAGCGAACGCCACCGGGTCGCAACCGACCAAGGCCACAACCTCGGGGGCTGCTGCGACCACCGCCGACACCCCCGGCCGGCCCAAGCCCGTACGCGCCGGATCGGCGATCACCACGTCTACGCGATCAGTGGGTCGTGGCCGCCAGCGCGCCACCTCGCCCTTGACGACGGTGCTGTTGGCTCGACCATCAAGATTGGCCCGCGCATCTGCGCAGGCCGCCGCGGATGCCTCAACGACGGTGATGCGGGTCTGGGAACCAGCGACCAATAACGACAGTGCTCCGATGCCGCCGTAGGCATCGACGAGGTGGTCAGCATCAACTGCTTCGGGTGCGATATCGCGGATCGTTGCCGCCAGCAGCGCCAATGCCGCTGGCCCGCTCTGGAAGAACGACGCCGCCGAGACCTGAAGTCGCACACCGTTAACTACCTCGTGCAGCACCGCTTGGTCACCGATGCGGCACTCGTGTGGCAGCCCGTGCAGTTCGGCACCACCGATGGCGCGCGCCGTGGACGTCTGCTCCCTAATCGATACCCGTAGTGCCACCTCCGTGCCCGGCGCGCACCGCAGCGCGTCGAGCAACGGGTGCAGGAGCGGATGAGCGACCGGACAACCGCGAGCACTCACCGTGGCGGCTGAACGAGCACGCCGAAAGGCCGCGCGTCGGTCGATGTCGGCAACCACCCGCACCCCACTGCGATACCCCACCGCTGGCACCGATCCGGCTGCGATCACCTCAACGTCAACGCCACCTGTGCGCCGCAGGGCGTCGTGGACGATGGCGACCTTGTGCGTCAGCTGCGCTGCAGGTGCGACCTCGGCCCAGTCGCAGCCGCCGCATCCCGCGGTGCGGGCAGGGCAGCGCGCATCAATGCGGTCGCCTCCGGCTGACATGACATCGATAAGTGTTCCGCGCGCCCACCGGTCATGCTCCTCGACGATCTCTGCGCGCACGCGATCGCCCGGCACTGCACCAGCAATGAAAACGATGCGGCCATCAGCGGCTCGGCAGATGGCTTCTCCGCCCGCAGCGAAGCGTTCGACATCGAGTTCGATACCTTCGGCCACCGCAGCGACGGTAGCGCGATGGCGATCGGGCGACGCACCGCCACGTAGCATCGCCCATGTGAGCCGACCGATCCAGATCGCCCCGTCCGTTCTTCCCGCGGACTTCGCCCGACTCGGTGAGGAGGTCGCAGCCCTTGAAGCTGCAGGCGTGGATTTGATCCAGTGGGATGTGATGGACGGGTATTTCGTGCCCAACCTGACATTTGGCCCCGACATCATCGCTGCCGCACGGCGGCACTGCACCGTTCCGTTCGAGGCGCACCTGATGGTGGTCAACCCCGATGCACTCGCCGCTCGTTATGTCGACGCCGGTTGTTCGCGTCTGATCGTGCACGCCGAAGCCTGCACCCACCTGCACCGCACCCTCGTCAATATCGCCGACCTCGGTGCGACAGCGGCGGTGGCGCTGAACCCGGCCACCCCAGCATCGGCTATCGCGCACGTACTCGACCTGGTCGACCTCGTGTTGGTGATGACCGTCAACCCCGGCTTCGGCGGCCAGGCATATATCGCGTCGATGGAAGCCAAAATCGCCGAGGTGCGCTCAATGATCGATGCGGCGGGCCTCGGCGAAAGCGTGGAACTCGAGGTGGACGGCGGCATCGGCCCCGACACGATTGCCGGTGCAACGGCTGCAGGGGCGAACGTACTGATCGCCGGCAGCGCGCTCTACCGCGACCCCGACGGGCTCGAGCATGCCGTTGCTGACCTACGTGCGCGGGCCACCGCTGCGCGGGCGTGACCGGTTACGGCGACGGGTACGGGCCACACCGGCGAGCACCCCCGCGGTACTGACCCGCAACGTGGCCAACAGTGCCACCACGATCAGCACCACCACCGCAGGTACGACGAGCGCGGTGACCAGCCCCGATCGATCATCTGCCAGACCGCTCAGCAGTGGCGCCGGTACGGCAAACCCATCCGCGGTGAGCGTCATTTGCGGATCGTCAAACTCGGGACAGATCACGTCGTCTTCGGACACACCAATGATCTCATCTCCGGCGAAGTCGACCGGCTCCCGGGTGGTGGAGGAGACCAGAACGCCGAGATCGCGATGTTCAGAGGCACCCACGACATAGGTCGTGCCAACATCTAGGAACTGGGCGTCATAGCCGTAACGAACATCGACGAGTCCACCGATGTCGACCTCGGCGTGGCTACCGGCACGCACGGTGGCTACGCGAAAACGCGCGCTGCGCACGTCGCTGGCCACGACCTCCCCGGTGAACACAACGTCGGCCACTCCAGCTGGTGGGCATCCGGCCGGCACCGCAACGAGTGGGGCGGTGACCACCGGAGCAACGTCGTCTACCCCACCATCATCTTGGGCGTGTGCAACCGCCGGAGATGCCGCGATGAGAACACCCACGGCGATGGTCAGGCCCCTTCGACATCGGTGCCGCAACGTCGCACCACCACCCGAACGGATGAGGCCACGCGACAACCGAGATGCGACGTCGGACACGGTGCGATGCTACCCACCGGGCGACATGGCCGCCGGTCGCCCGCCATACTGCACGTGTGGGTTACAACCCGTATCGAAAGTACCGCGCCTCCGCCGGCGACTACGTGCTCGTCGGAGCGGCCCTGATCGTGGCGATCGGGTTGGCTCTGTGGGGCATCTTCGGCTGACGCCTCCGCCTACTGCTCATCATCGCCCATCGCGGAACGAATCACCGCAAGTCGTCCTCGGTCGATGGTGACAACATCGATCCGCAGATGGCGGTACCCACCGGCGAGCCATTCGGGATGTGCAGCCGCAAATGCCAGGGCCGATGCCCTCAACCGCGACTGCTTGAGAGCGCCCACGCTGACCGCCGCGCTGCCGCGGGAATCGGAGGACCTCACGCGGACCTCGACGACCACAAGTTGGTCGTCACGAACGACCACGATGTCGATCTCACCGCCCGGCCACCGCCAGTTGCGAGCGACCACGGCATAGCCGCGCTCTACATAGTGACGCGCTGCGCGATCTTCACCGTGGCGGCCGGCTCCGTGAATGTCGACGACACGCGCCATCGGCGCCCCATCCCCTCGTGATCAGGGGGCGACGGACGCCGAGGCGGCGAAGGTCAGAACTCCCGCTTCTCGCGGACGCGGGCCGCCTTGCCGATGCGGTCGCGCAGGTAGAACAGTTTCGCCCGGCGAACATCGCCGCGCTTCACGACCTCGACCTTGGCGATCGTGGGCGCGTGCTTGGGGAAGGTGCGCTCCACACCCACGCCGTAGCTGAGCTTGCGCACGGTGTACGTCTCTTGCAGGCCGCCGCCGCGGATGGCGATGACGTTGCCTTGGAACACCTGCACGCGTTCTTTGCCGCCCTCGACCACGCGGACGTGCACTTTGACCTCGTCACCGGGCCCAAAGTCTGGGATGTCGGTGCGCAGTGAGTCGTTGTCGATCAGGTCGGTGGTCTTCATGAGGCGGTCTCCATCGTGGTGGGCCGAACACGGATGTGCCGGCGCCGTCAGGCCGTTGAAGGATACGGGACGGCTGGGAACTCTTCCAACAGGCGACGCTCATCATCGCTCAGTCCTCCCCGAGTCTCGATGAGGTCGGGGCGCTGCGAGATGGTGCGATGCAGGGCTTGGGCATGACGCCAACGCGCCACGAGCGCATGATCGCCGCTGCGGAGCACTTCGGGCACATCCCACCCTCGAAACTCGGCGGGTCGGGTGAATTGGGGTTCTTCGAGCAGGCCCGATGCCCCGAAGCTCTCCGTGATCGGACCGTCAGCATTTCCCATTACCCCTGGCAGGAGGCGCGTTACCGCCTCGATCACTAGGCAGGCCGCCACTTCGCCACCCGCAAGGACAACATCGCCGACACTCAATTCGTCGTCGACGAGGTGCTCGCGAACGCGATGGTCCACACCTTCGTACCGCCCGCATAAAAGGGAGAAGCCGTCGAGCGCCGCCAGTTCGGCGGCCATGGCTTGGTCGAACCGACGGCCACCAGGTGACAGCAACAACAGCGGTCGCGGGCAATCGTTGGCCTCCACCACACCGAAGATCGGTTCGGGCCGCATGAGCATGCCTGCCCCGCCGCCGAAGGGGCTGTCGTCCACCGTCCGGTGAACATCGTTGGCGTGATCACGCGGGTCGTGCAGACGCAGATCGACACGTCCTGACTGGCGCGCCCGACCCAACAAGCTGATCGAGCAGAACTCGTCCACTGCTGACCCAAAGACGCTGATGACATCGATGCGCATCGTTTAGCCCTCACCGAACAACTCGAACAGGCCGTCGGGCACATCGACCGTGATCACCCCATCGACGACATCGACAACGAACGTTGTGGGCACCAGTGCACCTTGATCAAGTTCCAACAGGTCCGATGCCGGGTTCGCCAGGACGGATACACAGCGCCCCCGCAGGAGACCATCGGCATCACGCACTTCACAACCGACGAGGTCGTGCACCCACAGGGCATCAGCATCGTCGATGGGCTCCGCGCTCAGCGTGCGCCCGGACAATCTCTCCGCAGCGGTCCGGTCATCAACTCCAACGAGGTGAACGACCCACCGCTGGGCGGACAGTGGCCGAGAGCGCTCAATTTCGATCCAGTCGTGACCATCGTGCAGGCGCGACCCAGAGGCAACCCGTTCCTCGCGATCGGTGTCGAGGATGACGACGATGTCGCCACGCACTCCGTGGGCCCGTCCGAGCCGCCCCACCTGCAGCAGCTGCGGCGGCGTCATTGGATCAGTCGTCGTCGTCGAGGAACTCGATATCGAGTTCGACGCCGTCGCGAGCGGCGGCCGCGCGCGTCACGGTGCGAATGCTGGCGGCTGTGCGACCCCGACGGCCGATCACCCGACCCAGATCGCCGGGGCCGACACGGACCTCGAGGCGATCGCGGCCATCGGCAGAGGACGACTCGACACGCACCGCGTCAGGGTCATCGACGATCGAGCGAACAATGTGGGTGAGCACCGCCGCAGCGGTGTCTGCGCTCACTTCGACGCCTTGAACTGTTCCATCGCGCCGGAGATCTCGAGGAGCTTCGCGACGCGCTCGGTGGGCTGAGCCCCCTGCGACAGCCACTTCACGGCCTTGTCATTGTCGACGCGAAGCCCCGATGGCTCCTGCCGTGGGTCGTAGTGACCGAGGATCTCGATGAACCGTCCATCGCGCGGGGAACGCGAATCGGCCGCAACGATGCGGTACTGGGGCTGCTTTTTCTTGCCGATGCGTGTCAGGCGCAACTTGACTGCCATGTCGAACGTCTCCTGGGGCAAATGTGGAACTTGCGCGATGCTATCGGCACCTCGGCCGCTTCGGCACCGATCAACGAAACTGTGGCGGCAAGCCACCACCATCGAGTGGGTTACCACGGCCGCCAAGTGGGTTCTGGCCACCGCCCAAGAGTTCTTCGAGGCCTGCGGTATCGCCACCACCAAGGCCACCAAAGGGGTCGCCCCCATGCCCGCGACGGGCCTTGCGGTTGCGGCGTCCACCGCCCATGCCACCACCCATCTTCTTCATCATCTTCTGCATCTCGGAGAACTGCTTCACCAGACGATTCACCTCGGCGACCGATGTACCCGAACCCGTTGCGATTCGCGAACGGCGACTGCCATTTATGAGCGCTGGCTGCCGGCGTTCCTCGGCGGTCATCGAGCGAATGATCGCTTCAACGGGCTTGAGTGAGTCGTCGGAAATATCGGCGTTCTTCAGTTCTTTGGGAACGCCCGGCATCATCGAGAGCACACCCGACAGTGGACCCATCTTCTTGAGCGCCTGCATCTGTTCTAAGAAGTCATCGAACGTGAACTGGCCGTCCATCAGCCGAGCAGCAGCCTGCTCGGCCTGATCGGCTTCGAACGCCTGCTCGGCCTGTTCGATCAAGGTGAGCATGTCGCCCATGCCCAAGATGCGGCCCGCCATACGGTCGGGGTGGAACTGCTCGAACGCTTCCACCCGCTCCCCGGTGGATGCAAATGCAATCGGCCGGCCGATCACCTCTTTCACCGACAACGCCGCACCACCGCGGGCATCACCGTCGAGCTTCGACATGATGACGCCATCGATGGCCAGGGTGTCGTGGAATACCGACGCCGTCTGCACCGCGTCCTGGCCGGTCATGGCGTCGATGACCAAGAAGGTGTAGTCGGGCGAAATGCCCTCGGAGATGCGCCGGACCTGGTCCATCATCTCCGCGTCGATCGAGAGCCGCCCGGCCGTGTCGACAATGACCACATCGCGTCCGAGCCGTCGTGCCTCATCGACACCGTCGGTCGCGACACGCACCGGGTCTGTGGGTTCGGACCACACGGGCACATCGATCTGGGCGCCAAGAGTGCGCAACTGCTCCACCGCAGCCGGTCGCTGCAGGTCAGCGCCCACCAGCAGCGGATGCCGACCCTGCGCTGTGAACCATGCCGCAAGCTTTGCCGAGTTAGTCGTCTTACCCGACCCCTGCAGGCCGGCCATCAGCACCACAGTGGGTGGCTTGGCGGCATACGTGATGGCCAAGGTTTCGCCACCAAGGATGCGGATCAGCTCGTCATGAACGGCTTTGATCACCTGTTGGCCGGGATCGAGCGCCTTGGAACGTGTGGCGCCAATCGCGTGTTCACGAATGCGGTTCGTGACCGCACGAACAACGTGCACGTTGACGTCTGCCTCGAGCAACGCCGTGCGGATTTCCCGCATGACATCGTCGACATCGGCCTCGGTGAGCCGGCCTTTGCCCCGGAGACGCTTAGCGATGCCGTCAAGGCGGCTGGACAGCGAATCGAACATCACTGTCGAGACTACCGGCGACGCACGATGCGCCTGACGGCGACCGGCACCGACGTTGAATCCTCAGCCGATGCCGTCAATAGCCACAACGACTCCGTCGGCCACAACCACGTTGATTCGATCGGTGCGGTAGTCCTCGGTGACCATGAGCGGCTCACCATCGCGTTCGACAACCCTCATAACCAGGCCGAACTCGGCAACCGTGTCCGCGAACAGCTGCTCGTCAACGGCCAGTTCCCCGGCCAGGATCTGCTCGACGGCAGCCAGCACAGCATCGTCGACGTCTGTGAGATCGGCCGTGGCCAACAGCTCAGCAAGGCCTGCCGAGGGGGCGACCCCGGATGTTGACGCGCCAGACGAACCCGATGACACGACCCGATCCTCAACGGCTGGCGGAGCTGGGGCGGGCACCGGCTTGTCGTAGGTCGGTATCTCAACCATGAACTCATCCGTCACCGCCGGCACCGTGTACCAGCCGTCGTCGTCACCGATAAAGCGATATGCCGGCAGCAGCCACACATTGCCATCTACGTCCTCGGTCCACCACAGATCGGCCACAACATCGACCAGGGTGAGCGTGATCTCGGTGGGTTCTGTCGGCTCAACCCACTGCTCGTCCTCAATCATGTCCGGGGCAGGCATGTCCGGCTCGGGAGCGGGAGCAGGGAGCGGTTCGGGGGACGGCTCCTCCATTACCACCTCCTCCTCGGCAATAACCGAGACCGCCGCGTCGGAGCCCGCACCCGCCTCCTCCGGTAGGTCGATGGCAACATCATCTTCGCCGTACCAACCGCTCGACACGTACATCTGCCGCAGCCGCTGCACGGCCGTGGCGACATCGACCAGTGGGTACGGCCCGACGGCGTCGGGGCCAGACAGAACCCCACCGGCGTATTCGAGCCGACCCTCGGCACCGAAACCGAAACTCCAATTGGTCGCCGTCACCCCATCGAGACCAGCGATCAACGGTTCGCTGGCATAGACCGATGCGTACCACTCGTCGGCGGACACCTCGAATGTCAGCACACTGTCGTCGAAACCGGCGGCGCGAATGATCTCACGAGCACGCTCCTCGGAATCAGCCGCTGTCGGCACACCGACCGGCGGCTCAGGGTCCCATTCCGGACAGTCCACCGTGACCTCGCCATCGGCGGTGATGGTTTCGGTGCAGGCAGGCTCTGATTCGGCGTACTCCACCCGGTCGCTCCAGCCACTCGAGTACCACCAGTAATGCTGGGCGTAGGCATCGATTGTCAACGACGGTGCCGAACCGTCTTCCGGACCGAATGCCCACTCCACCATGTACTCCTGTGGGCGTTCCACCGGCGTGGGGTCAACGCCAAACGCCTCCGCCAGCGCGACTGCAGTCGCTTCGGCAACGGTCGACCCTGCACGATGGACATAGCCCACCGCATCGATGGGCAGCGCGGGCAACGAGTCCGACACCACGATGTCGGTGATCACGGTCCACATCGGCATATAGGACGACGCCATGTCGTCGACCGACATTGCCCCGCCGTCAACGGCTGATTCCTCCGCCGGCTCCTCAGCCGACATCTCCGATGTCGCCGCCAGATCAGCACCGCTGGCTGGCATCGCCGACGAGCCGAGGCGCACCACCTCGGGCGGCGCCAATGCGTCGGCATCGGCGTCGCCGACGTCATCGCTGTTTCCACAGGCCATCAGGCCAAGCGACAGCGCCGCGACGACAGCGGTGGCACGGAGCGGGCGGTACGTACACAACATGTTCACATCCTGTCTGACGTCACGTGTCGCGGATTGGTTCCCGCCGGCGCTACCGAGCGATCACTGGTCGATCAGCGCCTCAACGAATTCCTCTGGGTCGAATGGCACCAGGTCGGCGATGCCCTCACCGATACCGACCAGTTTCACCGGGATACCGAGCTCGGTCTCGATGGCAAACACGATGCCGCCCTTTGCTGACCCGTCGAGTTTGGTCACGACCACACCGGTCACCGCGGTGGCCTCGGCGAATTCGCGGGCCTGGACGAGACCGTTCTGCCCGGTCGTCGCATCGATCACCAAAAGGGTCTCGGTCACCTCGCCAGCGCCCTTCTCGGCGACACGGCGCACCTTCGACAGTTCGTCCATCAGGTTCTGGCGGGTATGTAGGCGCCCTGCTGTATCGGCGAGCACCACGTTCACACCACGGGCCGCGGCCGCCTCCACCCCATCGAAAATGACCGATGAGGGATCACCACCTTCTGCTCCGCGAACGAACTGCGCACCGCTGCGTTCGGCCCACATACCGAGTTGCTCCGCCGCGGCAGCACGGAAGGTGTCGCCGGCGGCCAGCAGCACCATGTGGCCGTCTCCGATCAGGCGTTGGGACAGCTTTCCAATGGTGGTCGTCTTGCCGACTCCGTTCACCCCGACGACGAGCCACACGCTGGGACCATCATCGCTGCGCGTATGCAGGTCACGATCCGCGCCATGCAAGCGCGCCAACATGTCCGCACGCAGTCCGCTGACTAGTTCGGCGGGTGATGTGATGTCGCGACTGCGCACCCGCTCGCGCAGTGGATCGAGCAGCGCCATCGTCACCTCCACTCCGAGGTCGGCGAGCAATAACGCTTCTTCGATCTCATCGATTGCAACATCATCGACACCGGGGCGACCGAGTACCGACCCGAGTGCACCACCGATGGCGCCACGCGCTCGTGCAAGGCGTTCGCGCATCGATGCCGGCGCCACCACGTCGGCATCTGCCACGTCATCACTGTCGGATTCGCCAACCTCAGCCGTCGCGGCACCGGCGTCTGCATCGGCAACATCCACATCCTCGGCCCGGGTCGCGACGCCTCCTGCAGCGGGGGTGTCAACCGGATGATGATCCGCCGGGGGTCGCTCCACGCGCGCCGACTGCGGAGCAGCCGGGGGCGTCGAGATACCGCTGCGACGACGCGACATCGCCACGACGCCAATGCCGAACACGACGACCACGGCCGCCGCGATCAGGTAGATCCAAGTCATCTGATCCATGGCGCGACGCTACCGGCCACCCAGTGGACCCGACAGGGTGCTCAGTCGGCCGGCGTTGAGGTGGTGACGCGCTCGGTGACCACTCGCGACGAGCCGCCAGGCTGCATCGAGACCCCGAGTAGCGCGTCGCCAGCCTCCATCGTGCGCTTCTGGTGCGACACGATTAACAACTGCGCATCACGACGGAATTCCTGCACCAAATTCAAGAAACGATGCAGGTTCACATCGTCGAGGGCGGCCTCGACCTCGTCCATGACGTAGAAGGGCGATGGGCGCGAACGGAATACCGCGAACAAGAACGCGAGCGCCGTCAACGACCGTTCACCACCTGAGAGCAGGGACAGTTTCTTCACGTTCTTGCCGCTGGGCTTGGCCTCAACCTCAATACCGGTGTTCAACAGGTCATCGGGGCTTGTCAGCCGCAATGTGCCGCGACCACCGGGGAACAACGCACTGAACAACTCGGTGAAGTTGCGGTCGACATCGGCATAGGCCGACTGGAATACGGTTTGGATCTCAATATCAATCGCTGCAATCACCCGGTTCAGTTCACGCCGCGTTGAGCGAACGTCATCGAGTTGCCCCTCGAGGAACTCGTGGCGACCCTGCAACTCGTTGAACTCCTCGAGTGCGAGCGGGTTGATCGGACCCAGCAGCCGAAGCTCTCGCTCGAGTTCACGCACGCGACCTCTATGGGTTGCCCCCTCTGGCACCTCTGGCGGCTCTGCTACTTCAGCAACCTCTGGCTCCACACCAAGATCGCGACGCAGCGCCTCCACCGCGGTCTCGAGACGCAGGGCAACCTCGTTGGCTTCGAGGTCAGCCTTTTGTACCCGTTCACGAGCCACCTCGAGGCCGCTCTCGGTCTCGGTTCGCGAACGACGAGCGGTATCAAGTTCGGCGGTAAGCGAATGCACCTCATCGCTTTGACGACGGCGAACGTCATCGAGGTCTGCTTGCAGCCCATCGAGCACCGCAATGCGCTGGCTCACGACCCCGGCAAGGCGTTCCACGGCCACCCGGCGACGCTCCACTTCAACCCGCCGCTGTTCGGCGTTCTCGCGGGCTTCGCGGTCAGCAGCCAAGCGCTGCTCGGTCTCACGTAGGCGTCGCTCCAGGAACTCACGACGCTCGCCCAGACCCGCCTCGCGCACCTCAAGATCACGACGCCGCGATGTCAACACCGCTGCGGTGGCATCGACCGCCTCACGTGCTTCACGGCGTTGACGAGCCGCTTCAGCTTCGGCGGCCTCATCAGTCTCAAGATTCGGCAGTACCCGTTCGAGCGACGACACCCGCTGCTGCTCGGTGACGATCCGCTCATCGAGTTCCGCCAGCGCTGCGCGAGCTCTATCGAGTTCATTGTCGATCTCGCGGCGCCGCGCCTGCGCCGAGGCCAACGCCTCCGAAGCGGTCGAGAACACACCGTCATGGCGGTCGAGTCGTGCGCCGACCTCCATCTCGACGCGGGAGGCCACGTCGAGTTCATCGCGGGCAGTTACCGCTGCCGCCTCGGCGCTGACCACCGCTGCCTGCGCCACCTCATCAGCACGCTGGGCTGCCTCGAGGGCGGCCGCCGTGGCACCAGAACCCGATGCGCCGATACGCCACCCGCGGCGCCCCAATCGATCGCCAGCACGCGTCACCACCACCACCGCAGGGTTGGCGAGAGCCATATCGATGGCGGTGTCGAGGTCGTCCACGCAGATCGCATCGGATAGCAGCTGGCTCAGCAATGCCGTCACCCCGGCATCGCTAGACCGCACGTGGTTCACCACCGCTTCGGCTGGCGCCGTGACACGTGGAACGGCTCCCGGCATGCCACCGCCAGCCAATACCGCACCCGACGCGCCACCTGCGCGGAGGACATCGAGTGCAGCGCGTGCCGTCGTCGGCGAATCCACCACGACTGCGTTGAGGGCTTCGCCCAGCGCCGCCTCCACAGCTGGCTCCCAGCCCGAATCGACCTCCATCACGTCAGCGAGGGTGCCGAGTACCCCTGCGAGGCCTTCCAATCGCTCGGCCCCTGCCCGAGCGTGGGCTTCATCAAGGGCCAACTGCAGCGCCTCGACCCGCGCCGCAGTGCGCGAGCGTTCATCGGTGACACGTCGCGCCTCAGCCGCGCAGCGGTCGACCTCAGCCGCGGCATCGATACGCCGCCGCTCCGCCGCCGTCAGCTCCGCAACAAGTGGTTCTTCATCGGCACTGGCCCGTGCGCACTCGTCGCGGTGAACCTCAATATTCGCCACTATCTCAGCGACCTGCTCTTCGAGTGTGGCGAGCCGCCCCATCGTTCGGTTGCGGTCGCCGCGCAACCGCTCCAGAACGGTGCGAACCGAGCGCAGTTCACCACGCACCTCAGCTGCGGCACTCGCCGCTGTCGATCCCGCGTCCTCGGTGTCATCGAAGAGTGTGCGCTCGGCCGAGAACTCATTCTCAGCAGCCTCGAGTTGTTCACGCTCGGGCGCAAGACTCTCGAGAGCCGCGATGACCTCGGTCAGCTCGGCGCTGAACCCGGCGGCATCATCGGTGAGGGTGGCAACGAGACCTTCGTCCATGAGATTGGAACGCTCCCGCTCCAGACCTCGGGCTCGTTCAGCGATGATGCCGGATAGCCCGCGGGCACGCTCGCGCAACTGCTCCACCCGTCGCAACCGGTCGCGCACATCAGCGGCACCGTGGGCTGCGAGGCGGGCCTCAAGCGACACGACCTGCGCATCGAGCGCCGACAGCGCCTCGCGCGCTGCGTCAATTGCAGTGCCGGCAGCAACCCGTTCAGCTTCCACGGCGGTTGTTCTCGCTCGCAGCGCTGCGATCTCGCGCCCGGCCACATACAGCCGTAACCCGTCGAGTTCGCCTTGGAGTTCTCCATGGCGTTGGGCGGCCTGGGCCTGGCGTTCGAGCGGTCGCAGTTGCCGACGGACCTCGCGGAGCAGATCCTGCAAACGCAGCAGGTTTGCCTCCGTGGAGTCGAGGCGTCGCTGCGCCTTCTCTTTACGTTTGCGGTACTTCAGAACGCCAGCAGCCTCTTCAACGATTGCCCGCCGCTCCTCGGGGCGAGCGTTCAACACCGCATCGATCTGCCCCTGCGACACGATCACATGCTGCTGGCGTCCAACACCGGCGTCCGACAACAACTCTTGAACGTCCAGCAGGCGACATCCGACCCCGTTGATGGCGTACTCGCTTTCGCCGGTGCGGAACAGCACACGGGTCACCGTCACCTCGGTGAACTCGACGGGCAACAACCCAGCCGAGTTGTCGAGGGTGAGGCTGACCTCGGCCCGACCGAGCGCCGGACGCTTCGCGGTGCCAGCAAAGATGACGTCATCCATCTTCTGGCTGCGCACCGCCTTCGGTGCCTGAGCACCCAACACCCACGCGATGGCGTCGACAACATTCGACTTGCCCGAACCGTTCGGGCCGACAACGACGGTCACCCCGGGCTCGAGGTCCATCGTGGTGGCATCGGCAAAGGACTTGAAGCCCTTGAGGGTGAGGCTTTTCAGGAACACGGCAGGCGCAATCTACCCGTTGGCACACCTGTGACCGTGGCCCATTGAGTCATCGCTGGCACACCGGGCAGTGATGGGTGGACCTTTGGGATACCACCGTGCGACGAATGAGCCCGCGGCCGCATGTGCGGCACCGCAACCCGGTTCGGCCGTACACCCGGTGATGGTTCTGGAATGTTCCCGCAGCACCATCCACCCCCACATATTGCGCATCGCCGAGGGTTGAGCCGCCAGCCGCCACAGCATCGGCGAGGACACGGTGAATCGCGTCGGTCAGTCGAACAACCCCACGGCGGTTCACCGATCCGACTGGCCGCAGCGGCGAGATCCGCGCTGCATGGCAGATCTCATCGCCGTAAATGTTGCCGATTCCCGCGATGACCGACTGGTCGAGCAGCGCATCTTTCAACCGGCGGCGACGCCCAGCGAACGCTGCGACCACGTACTTCGTCGCGATGCCGTCGACCAACGGGTCGGGCCCAAGACGGATCAGTTCGGGCACCACCTCGGGCTCATCCCTCACCCGATACGCCACCACCTCGCCGAAGGTTCGGGGATCAACAAAGCGAATCTCACGGCGATCGTCCAGCGTCATGCGCACGTGGGTATGTGCTGGCGGCGCGCTATCGGCTGCAGTGATGAGCACCTGCCCACTCATCCTTAGATGAATCATCACCCGCTGGTCACCGGTGGTGTGGATGACCAGGTACTTACCGCGCCGCTGCACCGCAGTGATCTCCACTCCCGTGACGCCGTCGATCAACGTTTGCGCTGATGTGCGGCGGACCACCCGGTCGCGCCCAACAGTGGCCGACACGATTCGCCGTCCCACGACAGTGTTGAGACCCCGCCGCACCGTCTCCACTTCGGGCAGTTCGGGCATTGTCAGTCGAGAGCGTCGAGAGCGGCGGCTGCGGCAGAGGCTTCCGCGGTCTTACGTGACCGGCCGTCACCGGTGCCGAGTAACTGCGCGCCACTCAGTACCGATGCGGTAAACCAGCGGTCGTGGTCTGGGCCAGTACCGGTCACCTCGTACACCGGCGCTGGCAGCCCGGCAGCAGCGAGGTGTTCTTGCAGCGCCGACTTGGGGTCGAGTCGCGACAGATCCGCTGGTGCTGCGTCGAGAAGGGGCCCAATCAACCGCTCCACACATCGCCACGCAGCATCGACCCCGCCATCGAGGTACACCGCCCCCAATACCGCCTCGACGGCATCGGACAAGATCGAGTCCTTGTCGGCACCGCCAGCAGCCGCCTCTCCACGTCCGAGAAGGATGTAGCCGCCGAGACCCAGAGTGCGCGCGACCCCCGCGAGAGCGCGGGCATTCACCACCGCTTTTCGCAGATCGGTGAGGGTGCCTTCGGTGATATCGGCGTGTCGACGAAACGCGAGATCAGCGGTCACCCAACCGAGGACTGCGTCGCCAAGAAACTCGAGCCGCTCATTGGAGGTGTCGCCGGGGTTCTCCGCCACCCACGATCGATGGCACAGCGCGCGATACAACAACTCGCGCTCATGAAAGGTGTACCCGAGTTGTTCCTCGAGACGGCTGAGGTCACCCACGGTGGTCGACGACCTCCAAGCGCTCAGAGGCCGGCGCGTTCGGCGACGTAATCGACCGCGTCACGCACTGTCTTTAAATCTTCGAGGTCGTCGTCTTCGATGCGGAAATCAGCGATGCGATCGGCGAGCTGCTCCTCCAGCGCTTCGACCAACTCGATCAGGGCCAGCGAGTCGGCTTCGAGGTCGTCAACAAATGACTGTCCTTCGCTGACCGAAGAGGCATCGATTTCCAAGATGTCGGAGAGGTTGTCCCGGATGATGGTCAAGATGTCGTCGCGGGTCAATCCGCTCGCAGCGTCGCTCATCTTGAGGATCCTAGCGATCAGGACGGTTCGGGTCGGATCGCCGCCGCGATCGAGGCCACGACATCGCTGCGCACCATCTCCGCTGCCACAGAAATCGCGTTCGTGATCGCGGTCGGCGATGACGAACCGTGAGAAATAATGCAGACCCCGTCCGTACCGAGCAGCATCGCACCGCCATAGGTCTCGGCCTCGAGGGACTGCACGAAGGGGGTGAGCACCGGCTCCAGGCCGAGCGCGTGTTCGACCAATGCCGGGTCGGCGGAGATCGCTTGGCGCAATTCGCCCAGCACCGTGCGCATCGCCCCTTCAAGGGTCTTGAGCACCACGTTGCCGGTGAACCCGTCGGTCACAACCACGTCACAGGTGTCCGACATCACGTCACGACCTTCGACATTGCCAATGAAGTTGAGCCCACTCAAGCCGTCAAGTACGGAATGGGCTTCCTTGCGCAGCGGGTCGCCCTTGCCGGGTTCTTCACCGATCGACAACAGCCCGACACGGGGACGGTCGATGCCGAGGCGATGATGGGCGAACACCGATCCCATCACCGCGAACTGGCCCAGCCACTCGGCCGACACCTCGGCATTTGCTCCGGCATCGAGGAGCACGGTCGGGGTGGAACCGGGGACCGGAATGATCGTTGCGATCGCCGGTCGGGCGACACCGGGCAGGCGACCCATCCGCAACAGCGCCGACGCCATCGTGGCACCGGTATTGCCAGCTGACACCATGGCCGATGCCCGACCGTCGCGAACCGCTTCGGCAGCGCGCACCAAGGTCGAGTCCTTCTTGCGTCGCACACCTGCGGCGGGGTCATCGTGCATCTCGATGACTTCGGATGCTTCGATGAGTTCAAGGTCTCCAATGTCGACGCGATCGCAAAGGTCGGCGGGGCCAACCAAGATCACGGGCACGCCAGCATCCGCAGCGTGGCGGGCACCTTCGACGACTGCCCCGGGAGCGTCGTCTCCCCCCATGGCGTCGACGACGACCGGGAGCATCAGAGCCCGATCAGGACACGTCGATGACGACGCGGTTCTTGTACCAACCGCACGACGGGCACACGGTGTGCGGTGTGCGGGCACCGCCGCACCGCGAGCAGGTGCTGCGCGCCGGGGCGTCGAGGCGCCAGTTGCTGGCACGACGGCTGCGGGTCTTCGACTTCGACTTCTTCTTCTTGGGAACAGCCACTGGACTCTCCGACATCTTTCCGGCGGCATGGCCACCGGGCTGCGAACTGTGGTGAGGTGGACCGTGGCCCACCACCCCGACGGCGATTCATCACCGCCATGTCGGGCGCTCGAAGACTATCGGGAGGAATCCTCTCCGGCACCCGCGCCGTCATCGGTTCCCAATTGATGCCGTAACTCATCGAGGGCAGACCAGCGATCGTCGCGCACCTCGGTGTCGCAGTTGCACGACGTCGTCGCCAACTCTGCTCCGCAACCAGGGCACAGACCGGGGCAATCGTCGCGGCATACGGGTGACGGGGGCAGATCCAGCACGGCATATTCGATGACGATCGGTTCGAGATCGAGTCGATCTCCCTCGATCACAATCACATCATCGGTCGATGACCCGCTATGCCCCTCCGGCGAGAAGTACTCACGCACCGTCGACACGCTGAGATCGGTGACCGGCGCGAGGCACCGACGACATAACGCGTCCCAGCGGGTGCACACCTCCAATGAGGCCACCACATCATCGGTGCCCGACTCGACCGCCCCGGTGACCTCGATGTCGCCGATGACACGCACTCGGTCAGCGCTCGGTTCCGCTCCGAGATGGCCGTCGAGCGCCACGTGGCCGGCCAGAGTCGCACGATCGATGCTGGTGTTGATCGTTCGCCGCGCGCCCGGTTGGCGTAACAGTTCGATCAGGTTCACCCGCAACGGGTGACGAGCGCTGGTCTCGGCCACGATCAGTCGTCCTGGTCGAAGAAGCCCGCCCCAGATAGATCCTCGGCCGCGGGCTGCGGTGTTGCCGGCGACACACCGTGGATCGACAACTTCTCGCGACCATTCGCAACGGTGCGCGACAAGCGTTCGAGCAGAATTTCGAAACTGGCCAATCGCTGATCGAGAAAATCTTCGGTCTCATGTTTGAGACGACGCGACTCCGAGTTGGCTGTCTCCATGATGTGGCGTGCTCGCGCCTCGGCCGCGCGCACCACCTCGGTGCGTTGCACCATCCTCTCACTCTGCACGCGGGCTGCCTCCACGATCTCGGCAGCCTCCCGACGGGTGCGCGCAATGAACTCATCGCGTTCACGCAGCATGTACCTCGCCTGGCGCAACTCCTCGGGTAGGCGCGTCAGGGCCTCTCCCAGCAGTTCCACCATCTCGTCGCGGTCGATACGCGGTGACGAGGACAGCGGCATGGTCGGTGCAGTGGCCACGATGTCGACCGCACGACGCAACAGGGTTTCCGCGTCGCCGACCCGGTTCTGTTCGGTTGGCGCAATGTCGACACTGTCATCGTCACCCCAAGTGTCATCGTTGGGGGCATCCCCACGACGCGGGTCGATGAATGGGTCAATCGGGTGATCGCTCATCTCAGCCTCCTACCCCATCGATGACACGGCGCAACGCCGCATGAACTCCGCTGGGAACAAGATGTGACACATCGGTGCCGTGGGCTGCGATCTCACGCACGAACCGGGAGGATATGTGTGACAGCGCGGGGGCGCACGGCACGAACACCGTCCTGATCCCAGTGAGGGCATGGTTGTTCTGGGCCATCTGCTGCTCGATGTCGAAGTCGACACCGGTACGCAGACCCTTCACGATCACGTCGGCACCGGTATCGGTTGCCGCCTGGACGGCAAGACCTCCATGGGTCACGACGTCTACGCCAGCCATTTCGGCCACCGCATCACGGATCAACGCGGCGCGTTCATCAGGACTGAACAACCCCGACGGTTTCGACGGGTTGTGCATGACCACGACGATCACGCGCTCGAACAGGCTGGCAGCCTGGGCGACAACATCGAGATGGCCGAGATGAATCGGATCAAAACTGCCGGGGCAGATCGCGGTGCGAGCAGGAACGGATGACATGGTCGTCGCCAACCTACATCGCCTCGGGCGTCGCGGTCATGCGCCGCAGGAACGTCACCCATGTCCGTCCGTATCGGCGCGCCCGCCACTGCTCCCAATCTGGTACCCCAACCGCTGCGTTACCCTCGATAACCACAATGTCGGCGCGTACCGCCGAGAGGAGTTCTGGCCATGGCTCCTCGCCGTACGGCGGATCGGCGAGGACGACGTCCGCGGGAGTCGCAGCTGCCGCGATGGCATCGCCGACGACAACCCGTGAGCGCCCCTCCAATCCCAGGGTGCGCAAATTGTCGCGTAATACTGCGGCTGCACCACGATCGCGTTCCACGAAGGTGCAGCGCGATGCCCCACGCGACAGGGCCTCAATGCCAAGAGCACCCGTTCCCGCCCAGAGATCTAAGAACTCGGCGCCATCGATCACATCGGCTGATCCCAAAGAATTGAACACTGCCTCGCGCACACGTTCGGTGGTGGGTCGCGTTGCGCGACCCTCTGGCGACACCAGTCGTCGCCCCCCCAGTTCTCCCGCAACCACTCGCACATGCCCACCCTACGGCGATGGCAGGGGCACCCGGTGCCTGCCACACTCGTGCTGTGGATGCAGCCGCTGACCCGATCGAACCAGACCCCCAGATCACCTGTATCGATTGCGGGGGGCGCGCGTTCTTGCTGACCGCACCTCCGGTCACGCACGGAGACGAGGCCGACATCAGCGGGTGGCAGGTTGGGGACGTGGTCGCCTACCGCTGCGAGGACTGCCTTGACCGATGGGACATCGTGCTCGAGGACGAATTACCACTCGGCGACGTCGACCACCAGTAACCCGGCGGCAACATGGCGTCGACTCAGGATCGGCTCAAGAACTCCGAGTCTCGATCGCTGACGAATGTGTCGAGTTCATCGGCCAAGATGTGATGGTTCGCCAACGTTGGATCGTCCCCGACCAGTTCGATCGCTGTCGAACGCGCTAGGGCGACCAGATCAAGATCCCGAGCGAGCGAGGCAAGGCGGAGATCGCTCCGACCCTTCTGCGCCGTCGACATCAAGGTGCCTTCTCCCCGCAACGCGAGGTCGACCTCGGCGAGTTCGAAACCGTCGGTGGTGGACTCGAGTGCGGCGAGGCGCGGATTGTCCTCATCATCGTCGGTGATCAGCCAGCACGTGGAGGCATGTCGTCCGCGACCGACACGTCCGCGCAACTGATGAAGCTGGGCAATGCCGAAACGGTCGGCGTCCACAATGGCCATCAACGTTGCATTGGGAACGTCCACGCCGACCTCGATCACTGTGGTGGCAACGCACACATCGATGTCGCCCTCGCGGAACGCAGCCATCACCGACTCCTTGTCGGCCGATGACATCCGTCCATGCAGAAGACCCAGACGCAGCCCGCGCAGTGCGTGCGATGCCAAGTCTTCATAGGTCTGCTCGGCGGAGGCCACCTCCACACGCTCAGACTCCTCCACCAATGGGCACACCACATAGGCCTGTCGCCCTGCGGCCACCTGGTCTCGGATGGCGTGCCACACCGTCGATCGGCCGGCATCACCACTCACCCGCCGTGTTGCAATTGGTGTGCGTCCCGGCGGGAGTTCGTCGAGCACGCTGACATCTAGGTCGCCGTACACGGTCATCGCCGCGGTACGCGGGATGGGAGTGGCCGTCATAACCAGCAGATCCGGCACCGCTGCGCCCGCCTTGTCGCGAAGGGCCGCACGCTGCTCAACGCCGAAGCGGTGTTGCTCGTCGACGACGGCGATGCCGAGCCGATGGAAGGCAACCGTGTCTTGGATCAGTGCATGGGTGCCAACCACCAGGTCGACCGCACCGCTGGCGAGCCCGTCGAGTACGTCGCGACGCTGGGCCGCGGCAGTGCTCGAGGTGAGCACCTCCACCCGAATTGGTCGCGCACCGAGAAGGTTGGTTGGGTCATCCACGCTGAGATCGCCGAGCATCGCCTCAATGGCTCGGCCGTGTTGCTCGGCAAGCACCTCCGTGGGCGCCATCAGCGCACCCTGGCAGCCGCCGTCGACAGCAACGAGCAGGGCCGACACCGCCACGAGGGTCTTGCCCGCGCCAACGTCGCCCTGCAGCAGCCGATGCATTGGCACCACCGATGCCATGTCGTGATGAATCTCGTCGATCACTCTCGCCTGTGCCCCAGTGAGGTCATACGGGAGAGAGGCATGGAATCGCCGCACCAGGTCGCTGTCGCTCGGATGGGCGACTCCCCCTGCCTCGTTCTCGATCGCAACCTTGCGCTGAACAAGCACTGCCTGCACGCGCAGCAGCTCGTCGAAGGCGAGCCGGCGTCGTGCCGGTTCGACATCGTCGATGCTCTCGGGGCGGTGGATTGCCGACATGGCCGCAAACCGAGTCAACATCGCGTGCCGTTCGCGCATGGGCTCGGGCAATGGATCGGCAATCGAGCGGGCGGAACACCGCCGCAGGGCTTGCTCGATCAACGAGGCCAGTTCCCAGGTGGTGATGCGTGACTTCTCGCTCTGCGGGTACACCGGCACGATGCGACCCGTGCGATCGCCGACAGGATCGACGACGGGGTTGGTCATCTGTGGCACACCACGAAAGTTTTCAACTCGACCGAAGACGGCAACCGTGAGACCCGGTGTCAACTGCCGGGTGCGCCATCGCTGATTGAAGAAGGTCAGCGACATTGCACCGGTGTCATCACCCACCCGGGTGACCACCATGGTGCGGTTGCCACGCAGTCGTCGCTCCTCACACGAACGCACCGTGACCACGAGCAATGTCTCCTCGCCGGGCACGAGGTCGATGATGCTGCGCTGGCGGGTGCGATCGATCCAACGACGCGGGTACGTGGTGAGCAGATCGGCGACAGTGGAAATGCCGACGGCGCGCAATGCCGCCAGTCGCGCATCCCCTACACCACGAAGACGTTCAATACCGATCGCTGCGAGGTCGCTCCAGGTCAGCGGGGCATCGGCCGTGGCCGGTGACTCCCCGAACGTTGACCGGTCACCATCGCTCATCGACCGGCCACCCACCCGGCCGTCAGGGACACGACGACGGCATCGCTGACGGCGTGATCGATGACCGCTCCCGCTCGGTCGTGTGAGGCGCTCACCTCGCCGAATCTACCCAACCGCTCACAGGGGTGACCGGGGCAGGTGCTGTCGGGCCCCGCGACCGATAGCGTGTCGGGGTCGTGGTTCGGTGAAGTACCGGACCTATCCCAAGGAGTTTCGAGACATGGCATCAACGTGTGAGGTCTGCGGCAAGGGTCCGTCGTGGGGCATGTCGGTGTCGCACTCGCATCGTCGGACGAAGCGTCGCTGGAATCCAAACATCCAGCGTGTGCGCGCCCTCGTCGGTGGAGCGCCGCGCCGCATGAACGTCTGCACCCGCTGTATTAAGGCGGGCAAGGTCGTCAAGGCCGGCTGACCACCCCGCCCGACCTAGAATCACTTTCCATGCAGGGAGTCGTCAAGGCCTATGACCCAGCCACCGCGCAGGGTCTGATCATGTGCGATACCGATCTCGCCGATTACGAGATCGCCGATGGTGCTCTCGATGGCTCCGTATTCCGCATGCTGCGTCAAGGTCAGCGTGTCGTGTTTGATCTCGATGATGCAGGTCGAGCCACCGCACTGCGTCTCGGCAGCGAAGTCGACATGGGTACACCGGGCTACTGAGCCCACCCATCGGTCGACGTCCTCCAACTCCACTTCATCGCTGTCAGCGATGACATAACACGGCCACCCATCGCTGATAGCGATGGGCTATCGGCACAAACTCACGAACCGAACCGCCGCGATGCGATCTGCGCGAACACAACCGACCACAATGGTTCACACACGCGCAATCTCCGTACGCAACGACGCGGCGGCCCGACACCGGGAGGTCCCCCTTGGCCGGAACCACACAGAACGCTCGACTGACCGCATGGGTTGAGTCGTGGGCCGAAATCCTGCAGCCCGCCGACATCCACTGGTGCGACGGCTCCGCAGAGGAGTACGACGCCCTGTGTGGCGCGCTCGTCGAGGCCGGAACGTTCACGAAACTCGATGATGCAAAACGCCCGAACTCATACTGGGCTCACTCCGATCCCGGCGACGTCGCCCGTGTGGAGGACCGAACATTCATCTGCAGTACATCTGCCGACGATGCGGGCCCGAACAACAACTGGCGAGACCCAGAGGAGATGCGCGCCGAGATGATCGGCCTCTACACCGGCGCCATGCGTGGACGCACCATGTATGTGGTGCCGTTCTCCATGGGGCCGCTCGGGTCACCGATTGCCCACATCGGCGTTCAACTCACCGACTCGGCGTACGTGGCGGTGTCGATGCGCATCATGACCCGCATGGGTCAAGGCGCCCTCGATGCCCTCGGCGGGGGCGACTGGGTGCCGTGTGTGCACTCGGTGGGAGCTCCACTCGCTGACGGCCAGCCCGACGTCGCGTGGCCGTGTGATGCCGACAACAAGTACATCGTGCACTTCCCCGAGACACGCGACATCTGGTCATACGGATCGGGTTACGGCGGCAATGCCCTCCTCGGTAAGAAATGCTTCGCTCTGCGCATCGCATCGGTGATGGCTCGCGACGCCGGCTGGCTCGCCGAGCACATGTTGATTCTGAAACTCACGAACCCCGATGGCGAGTCGAAGTACCTCGCCGCCGCCTTTCCCTCGGCCTGCGGCAAGACCAACCTCGCCATGCTCGTGCCCACCATCCCAGGGTGGCGAGCCGAGACCATCGGGGACGACATCTGCTGGATGAAGTTCGACGATGACGGTCGTCTGCGCGCCATCAACCCTGAAGCGGGTTTCTTCGGTGTTGCGCCGGGAACCGGGTACGACACCAATGCCAACGCGATGGACACCCTGTGGGGTAACTGCATTTACACGAACACCGCACTGACCTCCGATGGAGATGTGTGGTGGGAAGGTGCCAGCGACACACCCCCTGCGCGCGCGACCGATTGGCGCGGCAACCCGTGGACCCCCGAAAGCGACGGGCCTGCAGCCCATCCGAATGCGCGATTCACCGCACCCGCGGCTCAATGCCCGTCGATCGCACCCGAATGGGAGGACCCCGCCGGTGTTCCGATCTCGGCCATCTTGTTCGGCGGACGCCGCCGGTCAACCGTGCCTCTCGTCACCGAGGCCTATGACTGGGAACATGGTGTGTTCCTTGGATCGATCATGGCGTCGGAGACCACCGCTGCACAGCAGGGAGCGGTGGGCAAGTTGCGATTTGACCCGATGGCCATGCTGCCGTTCTGTGGCTACCACTACGGCGACTACTTCGCCCACTGGTTGCGCATCGGGGCCAGCGCCGACCCGTCGAAGTTGCCCCAGATCTTCTTTGTGAATTGGTTCCGGCGCGACGATGACGGCCGATTCCTCTGGCCCGGCTTCGGTGAGAACTCCCGCGTGTTGAAGTGGATCTTCGAGCGGGTGGATGGTCGCGCAGATGCTGTCGACACGGCAATCGGACGCCTGCCTACATCAGACGCCCTCGATACAACGGGCCTCAGCATCGATGCTGCAGACCTCGACGAGATCCTCCGTGTCGACACCGACGGGTGGAGCGCCGCCATCGGCGAAATCCGCGAACATTTTGCGCGTTTTGGTGATCGCCTGCCCGGAGAACTCGACGCTCAAGTCGACCGCCTCGCGTTGGCACTCAGCGCCAGTTGACCCACACCGCTAGCGTTATGCGGGTGACCTCCCGCCGCACCATACGATCGTTGCTCCTCGCTGCCGCTGCCGTGCTCGGCACGAGTGGTTGCGCGACATTCACCGATGCCAACGATGTGATTCGAGTGGGCGATGGCGACCTCGTCGACACCGTTGAACAAGGCGACTTCGACGCGTTGCTCACCGAGTTCGTCGCTCGCCCCGACGTCTTCGGCACCACACCGGCCGCCGACGGTGTGGCCGATGCCGACCAGGCGCGGTACCTCATGTCGGCACTAGTACGTGCCAGCGCGATCGATGTCCTCCTCGCAACCGCTGGCACCGCCATCGATGACAATGACCGAGCCCCGGTGCTCGATGTCCTCGAGAGCGATCACCCGTGGCGCTCACTCAGTTCAGAGTTCCTCGACCTCGTGGTCGATTCCCAGACCGACGTGGTTCGCAGTGCATTCGACCGCGTGGACCCAGCCACTCCTGAACAGCTTGAAGAGCTCTACGCCGATCATCCGGCGATGACCGGATTGATGTGCGTGCGACACATCCTGGTGGACACCCGCGATGAGGCCACCGCAGTGATCGAACGCCTTCATGCGGGCGAAGAGGTTGCAGCTGTGGCAGTTGAAGTATCTACCGAGCCGGCCGCAGTCGACACCGGTGGCGCACTTGGCACCGCCGACAACGCATGTATCCCGGTCAGCCAATACAACGCCGGCTTCGACCCCGGCTTTACCCGAGGCGCCTACGCCACGCCGACGGCGGCGATCTCGCCGCCAGTGGAATCATCATTTGGATGGCATGTGATCGTGCATCGCCCCTGGGACGAAGTCGGTGATGATGTCGTTGCTGCCCACATCGGCACCGACTCCGCCGTGCTGCGCGTTGACGGCCTACTTGCCGCCGGCAACATCGAGATCGATCCCCGATACGGCACCTGGGACGCGGCCGAATCCTCAGTGATCCCTGTCGGATGATTCATATCGTCGGCCTCGGTCCCGGCGACGAGAGATGGGTGACGGCCCACACCCGCGACGTCCTCGCATCAACAGACCGACATCACGCGCGCACGCTGCAGCACCCGGCGGCGTCGATCATGCCGGCTGGCACCGTGAGCCACGACGACCTCTACGAGACCAGCGACGATTTTGATGAGGTGTACAACCGGATTGTCGATCGGTTGCTACATGACGCATCGAGCAAATCAGATATCGCCTATGCCGTACCGGGGTCTCCGGCAGTACTCGAACGCACCGTTGAATTGCTGAGAGAACGCTGCGACGGCAGCGACATCGTTGTTCACCCGGCGATGTCGTTCCTCGATCTCGTATGGGCCCGACTCGGTATCGACCCGATCGAGGTTGGAGTGACCCTCATCGATGGTCACCGCTTTGCAGTGGAGGCAGCGGGACGTACCGGCCCACTGCTCGTCGCCCACACCCACGCGGATTGGGTACTCGCCGAGATGGCCGGGGCGATCGACGTGGGGCCCGATGATGCCGCAGCCGACATGTTGGCCGCCACAGAGGTGACCTTGCTGATGGGACTGGGCACCAGCGCTGAACGCATCGTGGACACAATGTGGTCGGAAATGCATCGTCATGGCGCCGACCACCTCACAAGCCTGTGGGTTCCACAGCTCGCCCAGCCGGTCGGCGCGGGATACGTGCGCTTTCACGAACTGGCGCGCACTCTGCGTGAACGCTGCCCCTGGGACATCGAACAGACGCACCAGTCGTTGATCCCCCACCTGATCGAGGAGACATACGAGGTGGTGGAAGCCATCGGCGAACTTGATGTCGACGACCCATCGAGCGATGACCACTTCATCGAAGAACTCGGCGATCTGCTCTATCAGGTCGAATTCCACGCGACGATTGCCGAGCAACAGGGCCGGTTCAGCATCGCTGACGTCACTGCGGGCATTCACGACAAACTCGTGCGACGTCATCCCCATGTGTTCGGCGACAGCGACGATGCACCAGCCGACGCCGCCGCGCAGACCGCGGCCTGGGACCGCATCAAACAAGCCGAACGTGGCGGCGCCCCCCAATCGGTGCTCGACGGTGTTCCGGGTTCGCTCCCCTCGTTGGCCCACGCCCACGCCACCCAGCGCAAAGCAGCCAAGGTGGGCTTCGACTGGCCCGATATCTCCGGGGCGATCGCCAAGGTGACCGAAGAGACCGCCGAACTGGCTGCCGAGATCACCATCGGCGATCCTGAGCGGCTGACCGATGAACTCGGCGATGTGTTTTTCGCCGTCGTGAACGTCGCGCGACATCTCGGTATCGAACCCGAGACCGCACTGCGAGCAGCCACATCGAAGTTCTCACGCCGCTTTCGCATCGTGGAGCAATTGGCGCGAGACCGTGGAATCGACCTGCACGCCAGCGAACTCGTCGTCCTCGACGGGTTATGGGATGAGGCAAAGTTGCGCACACACCTGCCGGAGGGCTGATGCGCATCACCATGGCCCACCCCACCGATCACACCGGTGTGGCGCGGTTACCGTTTCGCGAACGCCTGCGCGAGTGGGACCTACCCGGCATGCACCAGGTCATCGGTATCCACCGCCACGAAGTGCGCCTCGTCGAAGTCGACGGTCTCGCGTACGTGGCCAAGGAACTTCCCGATGACCTTGTGCGCCGCGAATACCGGTTGCTCCGTGATCTCGCTGACGACGGACTCCCCACCGCCACTGTCGTTGCAGCTGTCACCGATCGACCCAATGGGGGCGACGGCATGCTCGTCACCCGACACCTCGATTACTCCCTCCCCTACCGCTCGCTGCTCTCAGGGCGTGGACTGACCATCCCATTTCTCAGCGACCGACTGCTCGATGCGCTCGTTGGCTTATTGGTCCGGCTGCACCTCGCTGGTTTCTACTGGGGTGACTGTTCTCTGTCGAACGCGCTCTTTCGCCGCGATGCCGGCACGCTCGCCGCCTACGTGATCGACGTGGAAACCGGCGAACGACACAACGAACTCACGGCTGGCCAACGCCAACTCGACCTAGCAATCGCCTGCGAGAACGTTGCGGGCGGACTGTTGGATCTGCAGATGGCTGATCGTCTCACGGCCGATATCGATCCATTCACCGTCGCCGATGACCTGGCTCACCGCTACGACGCCCTGTGGGCCGAGTTGACCCACGACACACCAATCGCCGCGGGCGACGCGATGGCCGTGCGCACCCGGCTCGACCGATTGCACGAACTCGGCTTTGATGCCGGCGAGATTGAGGTGGTCAGCGGCGCCGGCGGTGACGTCGTGAGAGTGACACCACGCGTTGTCGAACACGGCTTTCACGCCGACCGACTGGCGCACCTCACCGGCCTGGACGCAGGCGAAAACCAGGCCCGACGCATGCTCGACGACATCCGAGCCTTCGGCGCCACGATGGTGGGCCCTGACGGGCGCCACCCACCTGAAAACGTGGTGGCCGTGCGTTGGCTTGATCGACGTTTCGAGCCCATCATCGCGGCCATCCCCGACGACTTACTCAGCAGGCTTGAGGCGGCCGAGATTTTCCATCAACTCCTCGAGCACCGGTGGTTTCTCGCCGAACGCGTCGGCCATGACATCGCGCTCGAAGATGCCCTGGCCGATTACCTCGATCACGTGCTGTCGCGCTCCGAGCACGAGCGGGTGCATATCGACTCGCCGACAGCGGAACTGCCGCGCATCGAACCGCTACCGTGATCGACATCGGCACACCTGTCCCAGGAGGACCCTGACATGTCACAGATCAGTCTCATCGCCGGCCGAGAGGTCCTCGACTCGCGCGGCAACCCCACTGTGGAGGTAGAGGTCACCCT
The DNA here is from genome assembly GCA_017859395.1 of Ilumatobacteraceae bacterium. Classification (GTDB taxonomy): domain Bacteria; phylum Actinomycetota; class Acidimicrobiia; order Acidimicrobiales; family Ilumatobacteraceae; genus Casp-actino5. The sequence goes on from JAFMNE010000009.1 coordinate 47,044, forward strand.
CGATTCAGGTGCGGTGGGGCACGCGATGGTGCCGAGCGGTGCGTCCACCGGTGAGCACGAGGCCGTGGAATTACGCGATGGCGGCGAGCGCTATGGCGGAAAGGGTGTGCTCGGCGCCGTGCGCCATGTGAATACCGACATCGCAGAGGCCCTCATCGGTACCGATGCACGCGATCAGCGCGGGATCGATGCGGCCATGCGATCGCTCGACGGCACCGACAACAAAGGGCGTCTCGGCGCGAACGCCCTTCTTGGTGTCAGCCTCGCCGTCGCCCACGCCGCCGCGGACGATCTGGGACTTCCGCTGTACCGCCACGTGGGTGGCGTAAATGCCCACGTCCTCCCCGTTCCGATGATGAACGTGCTGAACGGTGGCGCTCATGCCGACAATTCCGTCGACTTCCAAGAATTCATGATCATGCCGGTGGGCGCCCCATCGTTCAGCGAAGCGCTGCGATGGGGAACCGAGACCTACCACGCCCTTCGTGGCGTGCTGTCGGACCGTGGCCTGTCTACCGCAGTTGGTGACGAAGGGGGATTCGCACCCGATCTCGCCTCGAACGAAGCCGCCATCACCTTGTTGCTCGAGGCCATCGACACCGCCGGTTTCACCCCCGGTAGCGACATTGCAATTGCACTAGACCCGGCGGTGAGTGAGATTCATCGCGACGGCTCGTACCACCTTGACGGCGAGGGCCGCGTGCTGACCCCCGACGAAATGGCCGCCTACTGGGAGCGCATCGTCAAGACCTATCCGGTCGTCTCGATCGAAGACGGTATGGCCGAGGATGACTGGGACGGTTGGGCCGCGCTGACTGCAGCGATCGGCAATCGCTGCCAACTCGTTGGCGATGATCTCTTCGTCACCAACCCGGAACGACTCGGTCGCGGCATTGCCTCATCGGTGGCCAACAGCATCCTCGTGAAAGTCAACCAGATCGGCACACTCACCGAGACGCTGACCGCTGTCGCCCTCGCCACAGAGAACTCCTACACCGCGGTGATGAGTCATCGCAGCGGCGAAACCGAGGACGCCACGATCGCTGATCTCGCCGTCGCCACAAACTGTGGGCAGATCAAGACCGGTGCTCCTTGCCGTTCCGACCGGGTCGCCAAGTACAACCGCTTGCTCCGCATCGAGTCCGAGTTGGGGTCCGCTGCAGCTTTCCGGGGTCGCGCAGCGCTCGCTCCTGGGACCAACGGGTGACACAACCGACGATGTGGGGCCTGAGAGACTGAGCGGGTGAACGGGTCACGCACACCACGCAGGAGTCGCCTGGCGCGCCGCCCACGCCCGGCCTCAACTGCGCGACGGTCACCGCTTGCGGACCTCACCGGTGGCGTACCACGCGAGGCGCGCATCACCGGACGCGGACGCACCACCGTGGTCCTCGGTGCACTCGCTGGCGTGGTGGTTCTCACCTTGATCACCTCGCTCGCCGTGATCCCGTGGCGCACCTATGGGGAGCAGGGCGACCGTATCGACGAACTCGCCGATCAGCTCGCGCGCCTGGAGGCGGTGAATGCCGACCTGTCGGCCGAGGTACAGCGCCTGCGCACCGACGATGGTGTTCGCGAGGCCGCCCGCGACGAATTGGGGTACGTGGCCGATGGCGAAGATCGCGAGACAGTGATGGATGCCCCGCTGCTACCAACCGACCTTCCAAACGGTTGGCCCTACGGCGTGATAGCCGACATCATCGCTGCGCGAACCCCGTCGCCCTGACCTCGGCGCCACGATCCGACGTCCGCGTGGCCGAGGTACTGCTCGGGCGACTAACTTGGCGGCAAAGACCGTTGCGACGAAAGGTGCAGGCGATGACCGGAAGTGTTCTCGGGGAGAGGGTTCTGCGCAAGGAGGACCCCAAGTTCCTCACCACCGGAGGTGTGTACCTCGACGACCTCCATCATCCGATGCTTGAGGGAGCCGCCCATGTGGTGTTCGCTCGCTCACCCATCGCCCATGGCACCATCGTGTCCATCGATATCGATGAGGCCGTTGGCATGCCGGGCGTGATCGCTGTGCATACCGCAGCAAGCCTCGGCCTTGAGCCGACACCGGCCATGTTCAACCCGAACGTGAACCGCACCCTTCTCGCCAGCGACCGTGTCCGCTGGGTCGGGGAACCGATCGTCGCCGTTGTCGCTGAGACCTACGAACAGGCCACCGACGCGGCGCAAGCGGTCTTCGTGGACATCGACCCGCTGCCGGCGATCACCGACATGAACGAGGCGCTCACATCCGACACGCACATCTACCCGGCGAACGGGTCGAATGCGGTGTTCGACTCCGTCGCCCTGGGTGGCGGCACGATCTCCGGTGATGAGTTCTTCGACGGCTGCGAAGTCGTCATCACCGAAGAACTGCTGAACCAGCGTGTGGCACCCTGCCCGCTCGAGCCGCGCGCTGCCGCGGCTGTGTGGGCCGATGGCCGCCTGCACCAGTGGTTGTCCACCCAGCACGCTCAGGGATCGGTGGGGCCGATCGCGGCAGCCAACGGGGTCGATGCCGCTGAGGTCCACGTCATCACCCCCGATGTCGGCGGTGGTTTCGGCGCGAAGATCGGGTGCTACTCCGAAGAGCTCATCCTCGGACGTCTCGCTGCCGATGTGCAGCGACCGGTTCGTTTTCGCGAGACGCGCAGCGAGTCGATGATGAACCTCGGTCATGGCCGCGCACAGCACCAGAAGATCACCGTGGGCGGCAGCCGCGACGGGCGCATCACCCACTTCCGACTTGAGATGGTGCAGGACTCCGGTGGCTTCTGCGAGATCGGGACGATCCTCGGTGCCCTGTTCACCCGGCGCATGGCCGCTGGCGTGTACACCTTCGAGAACATCGAAGCCCACTGCACATCGGTGGTGACCAACACAACGCCCGTGGTTGCCTACCGTGGCGCCGGTCGCCCCGAGGCCACCGCCGCAACCGAGCGCGCCATGGATCTCTTTGCAGCAGAGATCGGTATGGACCCGGTCGAGGTCCGCCGCAAGAACCTGATCGCCGCCTTCGATCAACCGCATACGACCGCCATCGGCGAGGTATATGACGTTGGCGATTTCGAGGGCAGCCTCGACCGTGCTGTTGCTGCGGCTGGATACGACGAACTGCGCGCCGAGCAGGCACGCCGTCGGGCAGCGGGCGAATCGAAGTTGCTGGGCATCGGGGTCAGCACCTATGTCGAGATCACCGGTGGTGCAGGTGCGCCTCAGGAGGATTCAAAGATTGTCATCCACGCCGATGGCACCGGCACGATCTACACCGGCACCTCCCCGCATGGCCAGGGACATGACACCGCGTGGTCGATGATCGCGTCATCGCTCACCGGTATCGACCCAGACCGCTTCACCCTGGTGTGGGGTGACACCGACCTCACACCGGTTGGTGGCGGCACGATGGGATCGCGATCGCTGCAGCAGGGCGGACTCGCCGTGCACCAAGCGGCCGCCGGCGTGGTGGAGCAGGGCCGTCGCATCGCCGCTGGCCTGCTCGAGGCCGACGAAATCGACGTGGTGCTCGACACCGACCGCGGGGAGTTCCACGTCGCAGGTACCCCTGCGGTGACGGCGACGTGGGCGCAGGTCGCTGTGGCGGCTGGCGATGACGGCCTGGTTGAACAAACCACCTTCAAAGCCCCCGGTGCGACCTACCCCTTCGGCGCACATGTCGCTGTGGTCGAAGTCGATGCCGATACCGGCCGGGTGACCCATCTACGTCACATCGCCTGTGACGATGCCGGGGTCATGGTGAACCCGGTACTGGTCGACGGCCAGGTGCATGGCGGTATCGCCCAAGGCACTGCCCAAGCCCTGTACGAAGAGGTCCGCTACGACAGCGACGGCAACCCGGTCACGTCGAACCTTGCCGATTACGCCATGGTGTCGATGGATCTCATGCCCCAGATCGAGCGCATCCCGATGGAAACGCCAACACCGGTGAATCCCATCGGTGCCAAAGGCATCGGCGAGTCGGGCACCATCGGCTCAACGCCCGCAGTGCACTCTGCGGTGATCGATGCGCTCGCCCACCTCGGTGTCCGACACATCGATATGCCGTGCACACCGGAAAAGGTGTGGCGGGCCATCGCCGACGCGCGCTGACACCTGCGCGCTCCACGCGACTCTCACCCCGCCTCGGTACCGATACCGTGACGGGGTGAGTCAATCCCCCATCTTTGCCCACGATCTCGTTCGGGTCTTCGGTTCCGGCGACGCGGCGGTGCGCGCGGTCGACGGTGTTGATCTCGATGTGTCTGCCGGAGAGATCTTCGGATTCCTCGGGCCGAATGGTGCCGGAAAGTCGACCACTGTGCGCATGCTGACCACCTTGTTGCGGCCAACCTCGGGCACCGCCCGAGTTGCCGGATATGACGTCGTCACCGACGCTGACGCCGTGCGGCGAAGCATTGGGGTTGCGCTGCAAGACGCGGCGATTGATCCGTTGATGACCGGGCGGGAGTTACTTCGGCTCCAAGCGACGCTCTATTCGATCCCTCGCACCGACGGTGAGCGACGCAGCGGCGAACTTCTTGAGAGGGTGGGCCTAAGTGCGGCAGCGGACCGGCGCGTGGGCACCTACTCCGGCGGTATGCGCCGCCGGCTTGATCTTGCTCTGGCCCTGATCGGCGAGCCATCGGTGCTCTTCCTCGACGAGCCGACGACCGGGCTCGATCCAATGAGCCGAATATCGCTCTGGGAGGAGATCCGCCGGCTCAACGCCGACGGCACCACGGTTCTGCTCACCACCCAGTATCTCGAGGAAGCCGACCAGCTTGCCGACCGTGTGGCGATCATCGACCACGGGCGGATCGTGCGCGAGGGGCAGCCCGACGATTTGAAGGCCGAAGTGGGTGCGCCGACCTTGTTCATAGATGTGGAAACCTCACTGGTCGGCACGGCCACGAGCGTGCTGGGGACATTCGGCGAGTTGCGCCCAACTGCAGAGGGCACTCTCGGCGTTGGGCTTCACGACGGTGTTGGTGCCGTCTCAGCGGTGGTGCGCGCTCTCGATGAGGCGGGCGTTGCGGTCAGTCACCTTGAAGTGCGAGCCCCCAGCCTCGACGATGTGTTTGCCGAAGCCACCGGCTACCGCCTTGAGGGTGCTGATGCCGACGGGGCGCCACGGTGAACACACTGGCCCAGACCCGTGCGATGTCGCAGAGATCTGTGCTCGCCCTCGTGCGCCAACCCGCACTCGTCATCCCATCAGCGGTCTTTCCGCTGTTCTTTGCTGCGCTCGGCACCTCGTCATTCTCGCGCGCAGTGACTATTCCCGGCTTTCCCGAGGTCGATTCCTTCTTGGACTTCGCCCTCGCTGGCGCGATCGTGCAAGGAATTCTCTTTGGTTCCATCACGAGCGCAACAGCTCTCGCAACCGATATCGAAACAGGTTTCTTCGACCGTCTACTCGCGGCTCCCACCCAACGAACCGCCATTTTGATCGGACGCCTTGCCGGGGCAATGGCCTACGGGTTTGCCCAGACCCTGTTCTTCGTCGCGGTCCTCGTGCCCTTCGGCTTGCGGATCACCACCGGCGCGGTGGGTCTAATGCTCATGGCTATCGGCGGTTTACTCACCGCACTCGCAGTTGGAGCTCTCATGTCCACTATGGCTCTGCGTACCGGATCCTCTGAGGCTGTGCAGGGCTCATTTCCGCTGCTGTTCGTGCTGTTGTTCTTCTCCTCGGCATTCTTCCCACGCGAGACGATGAGCGGGGCCTACCGCCGCATTGCCGACTGGAACCCGGTGTCGTACCTGGTGGAGGGTTTCCGGTCGCTCACCATCGGTGATGTGAACGCCACCTCGATTGCCCAGGTGGTTGCGTTACCCGCCGCACTGGCCGTCGTGACGATGACCGGGGCCCTCGCGGCCCTCGCAGCAAGGACACGTCGAGGATGAGTTCCACCATCGCACCCGCGTGGGGTCTCGCAATGCGCAGCCTGCGCAATATTCGTCGCTTGCCATCGGCATTCGTACCCGCACTGATGATGCCGCTGGTGCAGGTCATCGCGTTCTCCGGCACCTTTGCGGGTATCACCGTGGTGCAGGGCTTCCCCACCGATCGGTCGGTGAACTGGTATCTGCCGCTGGCGGTCACCATGGGATCGTCATTCGCCGGGCTCGGCACCGGTTTCGCAATGATCCGCGACCTGCAGTCGGGCTTCTACGACAGATTGCGCATGTCACCAGCCGGCCGCCGCTCACTTCTCCTCGGTCCGTTCATCGCTGCGTGGGCTCGCGCCCTGATCGCCGTCGTACTGGTGCTCATCGTCGGTGTGACGCTCGGTGCACGGCCGACATCATGGGTGGCGATTCCATCGTTGATCGCCGTCGGACTCGGCACCGCCACCTTGGGCACGGGATGGGGTATCGGACTCGCCTACCGCTTCGGCGACATGCGCGCCGCGGCCATCATGCAGCTCACCCTCTTCCTCGGCCTGTTCCTGACCGATGCACAAACACCAATTGATGTGATGCGCGGTTGGTTGGTGCCCGTGGCCACCGTGAACCCGCTCAGCCGGGTGTTGGCCCTCGCCCGGCAGGGTTTCATCGACGACGGGGCGTCATGGGCGACCACCATCTGGGGTCTGATCACCCTCATCGCGGTCAGCACGGCAACGGGGATGTTCGCGATGGCGGGTCTGCGCCACCTGGACGATTAACCGTGCGGTACCTCGCCAGCATGAGCCACGGCTGCCGAGGTGGCATGCCGCGGGGATACCGTCACGGGCGTGTCGATCATCGCCCGGCTGCGCATCGCGGTCGCACTTGTCGCCACGGTGGTGGTCACTGGCACGATCGGCTATCGGCTCTTTGGTCTCGGATGGGGCGATGCGCTGTACATGACGGTGATCACGGTAACTACCGTCGGGTATCGCGAACTGCTCGAACCGTCAGGTTGGAACTCACTGTTCACCGTTGTCATCATCGTGACCGGGGTGTCGACCGTGCTCTACACCTTCACCCTGACCGTCCAAGCGGTAGTCGAGGGACAATTGCGTGAATTTGTAGGAAGACGGCGGATGGATAGACGTATCGAGGGGTTTCGCGGCCACACCGTGATTTGTGGCTGGGGTCGAGTCGGTCGTGCCGTGGCCGACGACCTTCGCCGTGCCGGGCATCAGGTCGCAGTCGTCGACAGCGATGCCGATCTGCTGCGCGATCTTGATGTGCCCGTGATCTGTGGCAATGCCACCGCCGACTCAACGTTGCGAGCGGCCGGTGTGGAGCATGCGCGTGCCCTTGTGGCCGCGATTGACGCCGATGCGGACAACCTGATGGTCACCTTGTCGGCGCGCACAATCAACCCGAACTTGTTCATCGTGGCGCGCGCCCGGGCCGATGAGAGCATCGCCAAACTCACCCGTGCCGGCGCCGACCGTGTCGTGAACCCGCAAGAGCTCGGTGCGGCGCGCATGGCAACCTTTGTCGTGCAACCCAATGTGGCAGAGTTCATCGACGTGGTCATGCACGAACGGTCCGTCGAGTTCCGGATGCGCGAACTTGTCGTACCGGCATCGGCCAGTGGCCTTCACGTCGGCGACGTTCGCTCGCGGGGCAACGTTGTGGTGCTGGCCGTGCGCGGACGAGACGGCGAATTCATCACCGATCCCGATGGCGATATGGAACTGCACCCAGGCCAGATCGTGATCGCCGTCGGTGCTGACGATGCCTGCGATCACCTCGAGGAGGTGCTGGCATGAGCAAGCGCACCCATGTTCTCCTCGACCTCGACGGCACCCTCAGCGATTCCGAACCAGGTATCCGTCGTTCGCTGCAGTGGGCCTGTGAACGCGAGGGGTTCGATATCCCCACCGACACCGAGATCAGGCGGGTGATCGGACCGCCGTTCGAAATCGGACTGCCGATGATCGGTATCCCCGACGACGCCCTCGAGCGGGTGATCGAGACCTACCGGCAGCGTTACTCGACGATCGGCGCCTTCGAGAACACCATGTACGAGGGCATCGACGCGCTCCTCGATCGCCTGCTCGCGCAGGGCTACACCCTCGCTGTCGCCACAGCGAAACCAGAGGCAACCGCACATCCCATCCTCGACTACTTCGGCTTGAGCGACCGTTTCGTGGTGCGCGCCGGCGCCTCGCTCGACGGCTCTCGCCGAACCAAAGCCGAGGTCATCGACCACGCGCTCCACCAGTTAGGAATCGACGCTGACCCTGATCTCGGCGACCACGTAATCATGGTCGGAGACCGAGACCACGATGTGGACGGCGCTCGGATCCACGGCATCCCCTGTATCGGGGTGACATGGGGGTACGGATCGCCCGAGGAACTTCTCAGCGCTGGTGCTGTCGCCTTGGCGGATAGCCCCGCCGAGATCGATGCCCTCGTTGCAGCCCACTACGAACTGGAGCACTGGCGGTGAGCACCCCATCTCAGACCCCCACCCGGTCGGCGGCCGATCTGCGCATGCGCCGCCTCCTGCGACTTCCCGTCGATGCCGCCCCCGCCACACCTGACGAGGCCCGCCGCGCCTTCCAGACGTCCATCTTGGTGGCCACCGTCAGATGCCTGCTGATGTACATCGTGTTCCCCTTCGTTCTTCCCGCTGTCGGTATTGCCAGCGGCGTTGGGCCGTATATCGGCATCCCCATCTCGGTGGTGGCGATCCTTGCCATCGGCTCGAGCGTGCGGAGGTTCTGGCGCGCTGACCACTCAAAACGGTGGCACTACACCGTTCTTGGCACCCTCGTGATCTGCTTTTTGGTCGTGCTCATCGGGATCGACATCGGCGAACTCATCTCCTGAGCGCAGCACCCCGACGGGCCAACTACGCTCGCGGTCGACCACAGGGCTCTCTATGGGCCATGATGTGGGCACGCGGGATGCCACCGGCACCCCGAACCGCATACACACCACCTCGAGGGGGAAAAGTGGAGATCACCGTCACGATCAACGGCACGGCGCATACCGCCGACGTCGAGCCTCGCACGCTTCTGGTGCAGTTCATTCGCGAGAATGTCGGCTTGACCGGGACGAACATCGGTTGCGACACGTCCTCGTGTGGCGCCTGTTCGATCCACCTCGATGGTGAGGCTGCCAAGAGTTGCACCATCCTCGCTGTGCAGGCCGATGGCGCAGCGGTCACCACGATCGAGGGAATGGCTGCAGCCGACGGCACTTTGCATCCCATGCAGGCCGCGTTCATGGAGAACCATGGCCTTCAGTGCGGCTATTGCACCCCGGGAATGGTGATGGCGGCCACAAGCCTTCTCGCCGAGAATCCATCCCCCACAGAGGAAGAGGTGCGGATCGGCCTTGAGGGCAACCTCTGCCGCTGCACCGGGTACCACAACATCGTGAAGGCTGTGATGGCCTGCGCGGAGTCCTGAGACCGCACCCGAGAAAAAACCGACCATCCGATGAACGCCCGCGATGCCGACACCCTCGGCGCGCAACTCGCCCGAGGAGGCACCCAGTGATCCCAGCAGCTTTCGACTACGTCCGCGCCTCGTCCGCCGAGGAGGCCATCGCTCTACTCGGCCAGCACGGCGACGAGGCCAAACTCCTTGCCGGAGGCCACAGCTTGGTGCCGCTCATGAAGTTGCGCCTTGCGCAGCCGTCGGTGCTGGTCGATATCGGCCGGGTCAATGATCTGTCGTACGTGCGCGACGCCGGCGATCACATCGCCATCGGTGCTCTCACCCGCCATATGGACGTTGAGAACTCTCCCGTGCTCGCCGAGCACGTCCCCCTTCTCGCCCACGCGGCCAGCCATGTTGGCGACCCCCAAGTTCGCCACCGCGGGACCATCGGTGGATCGCTCGCCCATGCGGACCCGGCATCAGATCTTCCGGCGACAACGCTTGCCCTCGGCGCGACCTACGTTGCCCAAGGCCCCAACGGCACCCGCGAGATCGCGGCGGCGGACTTCTATCAGGGCTACCTCACATCGACGCTCGAGGCCGATGAACTGCTCACCGAGATTCGGGTACCAAAAATGAATGGCGCTGGCTGGAGTTTCCAGAAGTTCAACCGACGCGCACAGGACTGGGCCATCGTCGGCGTTGCCGCGTGGCGGCGTGGTACCGAGAGCGGTGTGGGACTCGTGAACATGGGGTCGGTGCCGGTCCTTGCCGGTGCTGTCTCCGCCGCCATCGCATCAGGGGCAGATGTCGCTGATGCGGCCGCTCTCGCCGCCGATGACGCCGACCCGCAGGCCGACCTCAACGCCTCGGTCGAATACCGTCAGCACCTTGCCCGCGTCCTCACCGGGCGGGCGCTCAGCGCGGCCAGCGCGTGATTCCGGGCCCGTTCGACGGGCGTATGATCACGGTCAGGTGATACCACATGTGGTCCGACGGCCAGGTCACAAACCAACGACATCTTGACGCCATCGCTGACGCAGAGTTCTCGGCGTACTGGCTTGACGGCGCACACGCTCCCGAGACCAACCCCACACTCGTCCGCAACGAGAACTGCGACCTGTGTGTGGTGGGCGGCGGGTACACCGGACTGTGGACTGCGCTCGTCGCCAAGGAACGCGACCCATCACGTGACGTGGTGGTGTTGGAGGCATCCTCGATCGGTCACGCAGCGAGTGGCCGCAACGGTGGATTCATGGACGCCAGCCTCACCCATGGGATCCGCAATGGTTTCCGACACTTCTCCGATGAAATCGAGGTGCTTGAAGAACTCGGCATGCGCAACCTCGACGAGATCGAGCGAGCGCTGCGCCGCCATGGCATCGAGTGCGATTATCAACGCACCGGCGTGATCGAGGTTGTCGCCGATCAGCACCCCGACTCGTACCGGGCCGAACTTCACGAGGAGTTCGCTCTGCTCGAACGCTTGGGCCACGACGTGGAATGGCTCGAGACCGACGCGATGCGCGCCGAGGTGCATTCGCCGACGTACAACGCCGGCCTGTGGGACCGCAGCGGCTGCGCCCTTGTCGACCCGGCACGACTGGTGTGGGGCCTCAAATCTGCTGCCGAGCGACTCGGGGTGCGCATATACGAAGACACCAAGGCCACCGGGCTCGAACGCGATGGCGTGGGTGTTTTGGTCACCACTCCACTCGGGCGGGTGCGCGCAGGCCGGGTAGCGCTCGCAACCAACGCATTCCCACCCCTGCTGCGGCGTATCAACAACTACATCGTTCCGGTGTACGACTACTGCATGATCACCGAGCCACTCAGCGATGCACAGCTCGCCACGATTGGGTGGGGGAATCGGCAAGGTCTCAGCGATAACGCGAACCAGTTCCACTACTACCGCATGACATCGGATAATCGAATCCTGTGGGGCGGCTACGACGCCATCTACCACTGGGGCGGCAAGGTCGCCACGGAACTCGAGAGCCGGCCCGAGTCGTGGGCGCTGCTCAGCCAGCATTTCTTTGAAACATTCCCCCAACTGGAAGGGGTGCGCTTCAGCCATATGTGGGGCGGCGCGATCGACACGTCAAGCCGATTCACCGTCTTCTGGGGCAAAGCCATGGGTGGCCGTGTGGCCTATGCGCTCGGGTACACCGGCCTCGGCGTGGCTGCGGCACGATTCGGCGCCACCACCATGCTCGACTTGTTGTACGGACGGCGATCACTCGCCACCCAGACAAGCCTTGTCCGCGATAAGCCCTGGCCGTACCCACCTGAACCGTTCCGGTTCCTCGGTATTCAGATGACCCGCTGGTCGCTCGGCCGCGAGGACAGCACCGGCAAACGCAACCTGTGGCTGCGTGCGCTCGACCGCGTGGGGCTCGGCTTCGACTCGTGAGCGTTCACCACTAGCCTGCGTCACATGTCCCCCGAGTCGGTCCGTGACGACCTTGCCGCACAGGGTTACATCGCCGATGTCGGGCTGGCGACAGCGGTCTTTCTCGCGCGTGAACTCGGCCGCCCACTGATGCTCGAAGGCGATGCCGGTGTCGGCAAGACCGAACTCGCAAAAGCGATCGCTGCCAGCACCGGCGGAGAACTCATTCGACTGCAGTGCTACGAGGGCATCGATGCCTCTCAGGCGGTATACGACTGGGACTACACGCGCCAACTACTGCATCTACGCGCCGCCGAGGCGACGGGCGCGATGGAGGGACGCACAACCGAGTCGGTTGAAGCCGAGTTATACGACGAGAGGTTCCTCGTGCGACGAGCCGTGCTGCGTGCCATCGATCATCACGAGGGGCCTCCGCCGGTGCTGCTCATCGATGAGGTCGACCGCGCCGATGACGAATTCGAGGCCTATCTACTTGAGGTGCTGTCCGACTTTCAGGTGACCGTGCCTGAAATCGGAGTATTCCGTGCTCATCACCCGCCGGTCGTGGTGCTGACGTCGAACCGCACCCGCGATGTGCACGATGCGCTGAAGCGACGCTGCCTCTATCACTGGGTCGAGCATCCAGACCTCGAGCGCGAAATCGAGATTGTGCGTCGCCGTGTTCCTGAAGCTGACATCGCCCTCAGCACCGAAGTGGCTGCGGCGGTCGCTCATCTGCGAGCAATGGAGTTGTACAAACCACCGGGGGTTGCAGAGACGATCGACTGGACGGCCGCTCTTGCCCGTCTCGGGGTGCGACATCTTGATGCTGCATCCGCGGAGGCAACTCTCGGCACCGTGCTGAAGTACCGAGAAGACACCGAACGGGTGGTGTCGCACGGCATCGACGACCTGGTCGCGGCGGCGCGCGGCGACGCCGGACGATGAGCAACGCGACGGCGATTGCCGTCGCCTTCGTCGATCGGCTTCGCTCCACCGGGGTGGACGCCCCGCTGTCGGCCACTATCGAGTATCAGCGCGCTCTTGGTGCGCTCGGTATGGGGTCGCGCGAGGCCGTGTATTGGGCAGGTCGCACAACCCTTGTGCGGCGACGCGAAGACATCGCCGCGTATGACGCCGCCTTCAATACTTTCTGGGATGACCACAGCGTGGCCCCCTACGAACCGCCCTCGGTGGTCATGTCCATCGCGGTCGATGACGGGGAGTCACCCGACGATGACGACGGTGGTCTCGATGGGCACGAGACCGACGATGCACCGTCGATCGAGTTGCGTTTCAGCGCCGCCGAGGTGCTGCGCCATCGCGATTTTGCCTCATATTCGAACGATGAATTGGCCGAGGCCCGGCGTTTGATGGGTCGACTACGAGTGACCGGGTCGCCGCGGCGGTCTCTGCGTCTCGTGAACGGCCACGGTTCACGCCCGCGGATGGATCTGCGACGCACTGTGCGGGCCGCGCTCAGCACCGGTGGCGAACCTCTGCAACGACACTGGCGTCACCGCGGTATGCGCCCCCGGCGACTGGTGCTCCTCCTCGATGTGAGCGGATCGATGGAACCGTATGCACGAGCTCTGGTGCGGTTCGCCCATGCAGCGGTCATCGGCCGACAGCGGGTGGAGGTATTCGCTCTTGGCACTCGGCTCACGCGGATGACGCGGGAGCTGTCTGAACGCGACCCTGATGCGGCCGTGGCCCGAGCCGCACGTGCGGTGGTCGACTGGAGCGGTGGCACCCGCCTCGGAGACGGCCTGAGAGAGTTCAACCAACGCTGGGGCCAGCGCGGTATGGCCCGCGGCGCCACCGTCGTGATCCTGTCCGATGGTTGGGACCGCGGCGATCCAACCGTTCTCGAGGAACAGATGCTGCGGCTGCGCCGTCTCGCCCATCGGGTCATCTGGGTCAATCCCTTGAAAGTCACCCCGGGCTACGCCCCGCTCGCGCGGGGCATGGCCGCGGCGCTCCCACACCTGGATGCGTTCGTGGAGGGCCACTCGATTGACGCGATTGAACGGCTGGCCGCTGAGATCAGCAGGTGATCACCGTTTGTCCCGACCCCGCCTGGCCGCGCCATGATGTCGGCGTAATGAAAGGACCCCGTAATGCGTGAACTTCTTGACGATCTGGATCGGTGGCGCGCGGCTGGCACTCGGGTGGCAATCGCGCGGGTGGTCGCCACCGACGGTTCAGGGCCGCGCGGCCCGGGGGCTGCGATGGCGGTAAGCAACGACGGTGAGGTCATTGGCAGTGTGTCGGGTGGGTGCGTTGAAGGTGCGGTGGTCGGCGAGGCCCTCGCCGTGCTCAACGGCGAACGCGATGCGGGCATGGTGACATTCGGCTACAGCGATGACGAGGCCTTCGCTGTGGGCTTGACCTGTGGCGGCACGATCCGGTTGTTCATTGAGGAATTCAACTGGTGAGCATGTGGCCAACCCTGTCGGAGAGAATCCGCCTCGGGTCGCCGGTGGCACTCGTCACCGTGGTCGATGGACCCGGTATCGGTGGTCATCTATTGGTGCATCCAGATGATGATTCCGTGGTGGTGCTCGGGTCGCTCGGCGACCCTGATCTCGACCGGGTGGTGGCGCGGGACGCCATCGCCGAGCTCGAGGCCGGCCGATCGGGGGTACGCACCTATGGCCCTCGGGGTCAAACCACTCCGGAGGATCTCATCGATGAGCCAACACTCACCGTGTTCGTCGAGTCGTGGGCACCGCCGCCTCAGATGTGGATCTTCGGCGCGGTGGACTTCACCGCTGCGCTGGCTCGCGTGGCGAAGATCCTCGGCTATCGGGTCCTAGTCGCCGATGCTCGCGAGGTGTTCGCCACCACCCGGCGCTTTCCCATGGCCGATGAAGTACGCGTGTCGTGGCCGGGGGATGTCTTCACCGCACGGGGTCATGAACTCGGCCCCCGAGATGCCGTCTGCATCTTGACCCACGACCCGAAATTCGATATCCCTGCCGTACGCGGTGCACTGGCAACGTCGGTGGGGTACATCGGGGTGATGGGGTCACGCACCACACATGACCGTCGGCTGGAACGCCTTGCCGAAGTCGGCATCGATGACCCCGCGGATCTCGACCGGTTGTTATCCCCGATCGGCCTCGATCTTGGGGGCCGCACGCCAGAGGAAACCGCAATTTCGATCTGCGCCGAGATCATCGCGACCCGCACGGGACGCTCCGCGCGTCAGTTGCGCACCGCTGAGGGCCCGATCCACTGACCCCAGCACCGCCTCGATGCGTCAATCAACGGTGGGGTCGGCGAACGAGATCCGCCGGGCGCTGCGTTCGGAGAGCACCTGAAGTTCCACGGTGCGGCCTCGCGTCGGCGCATGCACGACAGCATCGCCCACGCCGAGAAACAACATGATGTGCCCCGGGTAGTAGACGAGGTCGCCGACTTGGGCCTCATCACGCTCAACTCTGTCGGCGGCTCGATACTGATAGCGACTGGAGCGTTCCAATTCGATACCTGCAGCTGACCAGGCCCAACTGGTGAGCCCAGAGCAGTCGAATGCCTCGCCCTCGGCACGGGCATAACGCCGATAGGGCACCCCGAGTTGCGTGATCGCGGCAACGACTGCCACCTGTCCGTCAAGCGGAGAGGAAATCCATGCCGCAACCAACTCGTCGGAGTCGAGACCGAGAGCATCGGCGGCTGTGATCGCCACCCGGTCGCGCATATCAACCCAGTCGAGGTAGGCCCATGGGTCGCCGGTCTCGGACCACCGTTGGTGGTGATTCAGCGCCGCAACAGCATCGTCGACGATCGTGGGATGCTCCGCTACAGGCTCACCGGCCTGCGCGGCGCCCGGTGCCAGCACGAGCGATCCCGCCAGTGTGCAGGCAGCGATGATCAGGCGGAGGGGGGCTAGCGACAACATGATGAATCTGTCCGTCACCACGGCGTCGCCGCGGAATCGACACATTACCGTCATAATTTCGCAATATGAACTCGGGCAACGACGACACCTCCCTGCGTGCGATACTCCGGTGATGGGTGCCGCCGCCGTTCTTCTCGCCGCGGGTGCAGGATCTCGCTTCCGCGGGAACGTCCACAAACTCATCGCACCCCTTCATGGGCGGCGTCTCATCGATCACGCCCTCGACGCGGCCCTCGATGCAAATATCGGCCCGGTGATCGTGGTGACCGGCGCGCTCGACGCCACCACCTTGGGTCTCGACGACCGTCCCGCTGGCACGATCACCACCGTCCACAACGAGCAGTGGGCCCGGGGCCAATCGGGGTCATTGCTGCTCGCAGCCCAGACAGCGAGCGAGCAAGGCCTCGACGCCATCGTCGTTGCGCTCGGTGATCAACCCGCGATCAGCCCTGCGGCATGGCGCGCTGTTGCACACAGCACCTCCCCGCTCGCGATCGCCGACTACGGCGGCGAGCGAGGTCACCCAGTCCGTATCGCGGCAGAAATGTTCGCTGAACTACCCAACGATGGCGACACCGGCGCCCGTGACCTACTTCGACATCACGTCCACCTCGTCGAGCCGGTACCGTGTGTTGGGTCATCCGCCGATGTCGACACCGTCGAGGAGCTGGAGAAATGGCCGAAACAATCACCAACGAATTCACCGTAAACCGCCCCATCGAGGAGGCATGGCCGGTGATCTGCGATGTCGAGCGCATCGCCCCCTGCCTGCCGGGGGCACAACTGCAAGAAATCGAGGGCGACACCTATCGGGGCGTTGTCAAGATCAAGCTCGGTGCAGTGAACGCCAACTTCAAGGGCGAGGCCTCGTTCGTTGAACGCGACGACGAGAACCACCGCGCGAAGCTCACCGCATCGGGGCGTGATACCGGCGGGCGCGGCAACGCCAGCGCTGACGTCACCGCCGAGGCCGAAGCCCTCTCGCCCACCAGCACCCGCTGTGTGGTGACGGCCGAACTGCACATCACCGGCAAAGTCGCACAGTTCGGGCGGGGCATCATGGGCGATGTCTCCAAGAAACTCATGAACCAGTTCTCGGCAAATCTCAACGAAATGCTCGACGAACAGGGAGCTATCAGCGCAACCACAGGCGATACCACCACCGACACCGATGCCTCAGCGCCGGCCACCCCCGACGCTGAGGCGGCGCCCGACGCTGCACCCTCAACCGTCACCGACGACACCGGCGACACCGAGCGCCCTGGGGTTCGCCGCATCGACGGGCCCGCCGCGCAACCCATCGACGTGGCCGGACTCGCCGGACCCGCCGTGCTGAAGCGATTCGCCCCGATCGGCATCGGTGCATTGATCCTGCTGTTCATCCTGCGCCGCCTGCGGTGACCAACGACGCCGACCGTCGCCGCGTTGCCGAGTTGATCGGCCGCGAGCCAATGGGGCATTTCTCAGTCGTCGTGCGCGATGACGATGGCGACCCGGTCGTCATCGAGAACCAGCCCTTGCTCGACGACGGCACGCCGATGCCCACTCGCTATTGGCTTGTCGGTGCTGCAGCCGCACGCCGTGTCGCGGAACTGGAATCATCTGGCGGCGTTCGCGCGGCAGAGGCAGCCGTCGATGCGGATGCACTTGCATCCGCCCACGAGCGTTATGCCACCGAGCGCAACGCGTTGATTCCCGATGACCATGACGGCCCGCGACCCGATGGCGGCGTGGGCGGAACCCGCCGCGGAGTCAAGTGTCTCCACGCCCATTACGCGTGGTTCCTCGCCGGTGGCGATGACCCGGTGGGCGCCTGGATCCACCGACGCTTCTACTGCGCCGACGTGCGCCTTGACGACCACGTCACCATCACCACCCCGGACGCTGCCATCGCGCTCGACACCACCCCAGCCGAACTCGAGCATGCACACCTCGGCCTGCACGACCCGCCGGCGCCCGAGGACCTCACCAACGCGATCGCCGCAGTTCGCGATGACATCGACGATCAACGCCGCACCCGAACGATTCTCGCCACCACCATCACCATCAGCGGTGAAGGTGGCGATCTGCTCGCACGCCTCGAAACCGGCCACGATGCACCCGGCGCCGTCACCATCAATCGCGACACGCTCGAAGAAATATTCCGTCTCGTCGCTACATCCACCCGAGCCGAGCGTGGATCCGAGCCAGGCCTCAGCCCCGATGACGCCGACAGCGTTCTGGTCGCCGCAACGACCGCCGTTGCCATTGCGCGCAGTCTCGACATCGACGAGGTCACGTTGCAAGGAGCACGCTGATGCGTACCGGCCGGCAACAACGCCCGACCCGCTTCCGGCTCGACAGCGCGCGGCTCGTTCTGCGGCCTCTAACCGACGACGACTTTGCGGCCTGGAGCGAGGTGCGGCGTCGAAATGAGGACTGGCTCGTTCCGTGGGAACCGCTGCGAGCGCCATATATGCCCGACCCGGCACGAGAACGTTCCGCCTACGTCGCGCGATGCCGGGCACGCGAACGCGAGTCGATGAACGACGCCGCCTACCCGTTTGGGATTTTCGCCGATGGCCGCCTTGCCGGCGAGATCAATCTGAACAACATCGTGCGCGGCGCTCTCCAGACCGCCACCATCGGCTACTGGATCGATCGCCGGGTCGCCGGACACTCGTACATGTCGGAGGCGGTCGTGGCTGTATTGCGCTTCGCCTTCGAGCGACTCGACCTCCATCGCGTGGAGATCTGCATCGTTCCGAGGAACACCAACAGTCGGCGGGTGGTTGAGAAGCTCGACCTGCGTTGTGAGGGCACCGCAGAGCGCTACCTCCAGATCGCAGGAGTCTGGGAAGACCATCTGCGATTCGCCATGACGGTTGAAGAGTGGCGTGGCCGCGCTGACGAGTTGTGCGCACAGTGGCTCGCCGCCACCTGAACCCACACTCGCCGGCATCAATTCAGGCGGCGGCCACCGACCGCGGTGCGCTCAGGCGTTGCGCAGCGCCTGCCAAGCAGCGGTGCGCTGACGACGCATTTCTGTACGCCGCTTCCACATCTTGGTCTTCCAGTGGCGACGCTGGCGGCTGCGCTTTGCCACCTTCACCCGCGCGACCTCAGGATCACGGTGGTGTTCGGGTTTCCACGCGGTGCCGGGTTCGTGCAGATCCGCCGGATCTTCTCCGGCACTCACCTGGTGAGCGATCTGATCCAGTTCGACGTGGATCCGGTGACGCTCACCGTGGGCGTGTGCTTTCACCTCTTGCTTCGGCTGGAGTGGTGTCTCCGCCGCTCGGTGACGCTGGCTCATCGGGCTACCTCCTTGTGGGTGTACGTAGCTCCTCCCCCTGCGATCACCATAGTCGCTGCCACGACGCCCGTGAACGGGACCTTCGTCCCATTCGGTGCTGGCGCCGATCAGCTCTTGTCGCGGCTGGAGATCTTGGCCTTCAACGCCGCGATTCGCTCGGCAAACCACGGCTGACGGGCTGTCCACACCTGCGGACCAAGTTCGGCCTGCACCGCTGCGGCGTGACTTTCGACGCCAGCCATCGACTTGATGGTGGCCTTGGTGAGCACGACGAGGTCACGAGGTGCCGACGCTGCACCGGCAGCCAGATCACGCGCCGCAGCCATCAGCTGGTCATCGTCAACGGCACGGTGCACCAATCCAGTGCGCTCGGCTTCGGCGCCGTCGAGGACCTCACCAAAGATCACCGAGGCAAAGGTGGCTTGGGGACCGACGATGCGACGCTGCATCCATGTGTGCCCGCCCCCCGGGTGCAGACCGATCTGCAAGAAACGGGTATCGAATTTTGCGCGACGAGCGGCCAGGCGTACATCGCACCCGAGCGCCAAGTTCATTCCCGCTCCGACGGCAGCCCCGTTGACGGCCGCGATCGTCGGCAATGTGGACCGGGCGATACGCAAAAAGCCCTCATAGATGCGCCCGAGACTGTCCGCGGATGCGGTTTGGAGGTTGCCGAGGTCGGCGCCTGCGCAAAACGCCGATCCAGCGCCCGTGACGATCACCGCAGCCACTGTTGGATCGGCTTCGAAACCGTCCATCGCCGCCACAATCTCGTCGACCATTGGCATGGTCATGGTGTTGCGAGTGTCGGGAGCGTTCAAGGTGAGCGTCGCGATTCCGTCTGAGATGTCGGTGAGCACGTGCGGCATCGGGGCAGTATTCCATCGTGAATCACCAGGTGGTGAATCGCAGACGGCGATTTGGGGCTATTCTTGCTACGTTCGCGTGAACAACGGCCGGCTGTTCGTCGACCGGCGAGCAGTCCCAATTATCAATCCCACACAAGGGGGACCATATTCATGACCAAGACCAAGCGGGTATTGGCAGGCTTTACAGCCGCCGCCTTGGCACTGTCGCTCACCGCCTGCGGTGACGACAGCTCCGAGCCCGACGCAACAGACGCACCGGCTCCGGCCGGCGAAGATTCAGAGCCGGCCGCCGAGCCCGCCACCGAAGGTGGCGACTTCTCACTCGGTGTCGCATTCGACACCGGTGGACGTGGCGACGGAACGTTCAATGATGCTGCCGGTCGCGGCGCCGACGTTGTGGAGGCCGACCTCGGCGCCACAGTGCAGGAGCTCGAAGCCAACAGCAACGAAGACCGCCAGCCCAACTTGGAGGCCCTCGCGGGCGCTGGAAACGACCTAATCGTGGCCGTGGGCTTCGCCTTCGGTGACGCACTCGGCCCCGTCGCAGAAGCCAACCCCGAGACCTGGTTCGGTTGGATTGACGGCTACTTCGACGGCCCGAACATCATCACCACCGCCTTTGCCGAGCACGAGGGCTCATTCCTCGTCGGTGCTGCTGCCGCTCTGAAGAGCGAGAGCGGCACGATCGGTTTCATCGGCGGCCAGGAAATTGACCTGATCAAGAAGTTTGAGGCTGGCTACATCGCTGGCGCCATGGCTGTGAACCCCGACATCGTCGTGGAGTCGCAGTACCTCGGTGCTGCCGGTGACAACGCTGCCTGGGGCTCCCCTGACAAGGCCAAGGAAATCGCTCTTGCGTGGTACAACGCTGGCGCCGACGTGGTCTACACCGCGGCCGGTGGCTCTGGTCGTGGCACCATCGAGGCTGCGGTTGAGGCCGGCGAGGGCAAGTGGGCCATCGGTGTGGATTCCGACGAATACTTCGTCGACACCCCCGAGCAACAAGCCCACCGCCTCACCTCGATGCTCAAGCGTGTCGACACCGCTGTGATCGAGATGGCAAACGCTGTCAACGACGGCACGGCCGAAGGCGGCTTCTACCCGTTCAACCTCGCCAATGACGGCGTCGGCTACGCCACCTCGGGTGGTCACATCGACGACATCGTGGACGAGCTCGAGGCCCTGAAGGCACAGATCATCTCTGGCGCCATCACCGTCCCGACCGTTCCCGGCGAAATGGCCGAGATCTCCGACACCGCCGGTGATGGTGTGTTGCGTTTGGGTGGGATTTTGCCTGAGACGGGGAACTTGGCGTTCT
>JAFMNE010000036.1:0-11643 GCA_017859395.1 Ilumatobacteraceae bacterium
GCAGCACCGACTGCGCAATGAAATTCAGCGTCATCTCCTGGCTCACCGGCGCCAACCGTTGCAGCCGTGCCTCACGCCAATACCGCTCCACGTGATACTCGGTGGCGTAGCCCAACCCGCCATGGGTCTGCACCGCACGATCAGCCGCGGTAAACGCGGCCTCAGCCGCCAGATACTTCGCCGTGTTCGCCTGCTCGGCGCAGTCCTCACCGGCGTCGTAACGCCGCGCAGCATCCATCATCACCAGCCGTGCCGCATGCAACTGCATATGTGACTCGGCCAACGGGTGCGCGATCGCCTGATTCGCGCCGATCGGCCGGTCGAACACCTCACGTTCACCCGCATAGGCCACCGCGCGACGCAACGCCACCTCACCAATGCCGAGCGACATCGCCGCCAACAAGATCCGCTCCGGATTCAAACCATGCAAGATGTGGGCGAAACCCCGGCCGCGCTCACCCACCATGCGCCACCCCTCCACCGGCAACTCGTCGTAGGCCACCTCACACGACGCCACCGCGTTCCGACCCAATTTCGGAATGGGTCGAATGTCGACATGCGCTGGGTTCAACTCGGCCAGAAACAAACTGAGGCCGGCGAACCGTGCCGACCCGGTGGCGCCCGCGGGTGGGTCGTCGGTGCGCGCCAACAACAACACCACTTCGCTCTCCAACGCTTTCGTCGTCCAGATCTTGCGACCCGACACCACGAAACCACCCGCGCCATCGTCAACGGCGCGCGTCGTGATCCGTGACGTGTCGGTGCCCGCATCAGGTTCGGTGACACCGAACGCCACATGCAGATCGCCCGTGGCTGCGCGCGGTAGGTACATGTCGCGCAGTCGATCATTGCCGAAGCGCACCACCGGGTTCAGGCCGAACATGGTGAGATGCAGCGCGCTCGAACCATTCATCGCGGCGCCCGAGGCCGCCACGCGGTTCAACACCAATGCACCCTCGGTGATGCCACCGCCACCACCACCGTATTCGGCAGGAATGCACACCCCCACCCAACCAGCCGACGCCATCGCCGAGTAGAACTCCCACGGGAACCGGTGCTGTTCATCACACGACGCCCAGTAGTGGTCGTCGAAGTCGGCGCACAAGCGATCGACCGCATCGACGATCGCATGATGATCCTCATTGAGGTCGCCCGACCAGTCGCCACCCATCGGACAAGTCTCGCCGCCAACAGTCGGCGACAGCGAGCCGACTACCGTCACCATCATCGCCGGGGGGGCAACAAGGCGGACACAGGAGGGGTCGTATGGATGACTTGACGAACAGCACGGTGGAGCTGTTGCAGAACATGATCCGCAACGCCTGCGTGAACGACGGCACCCCCGCATCGGGTGACGAGATCCGTAACGCCGACCTGTTGACCCAGTATCTGTCGGGCAGCGGCTGCGATATCGAGCACTACGACGCCGCCCCCGGACGACGCTCGATGGTGGCGCGCATCGCCGGCAGCGACCCCGACGCACCCAGCCTGTGCCTGATGGGCCACACCGACGTGGTGCCGGTGAACCCCGAAGGATGGAGCCGCGACCCCTTCGGCGGCGAACTCATCAACGGCGAAGTGTGGGGCCGCGGTGCCGTCGACATGTTGAACCTGACGTCATCGATGGCGGTCGCGTTCCGGCATCTCGCGAACAGTGGGTTCCGTCCACGCGGCGACCTGATCTTCTTCGGCGTCGCCGATGAAGAATCCGGTTCGGCCTACGGCGCCCAATGGATGGCTGATCATCACCGTGACGCGATCTGGGCCGACTATGTGATGACCGAGAACGGCGGCCTACACGGCGGCACCGACACATCACCCACCATCACCATGAATGTCGGCGAGAAAGGTGTGGCCTGGCGACGCCTACGCGTGCGCGGCACACCCGGCCACGGCTCGATGCCGTTCCGCAGCGATAACGCGCTGGTGCGCGCCGCCGCTGTGGTGCAGGCCATCGCCGACTATCGCGCACCGGCCCGATTCCATGAGCACTGGCAGAGCCAAGTGGCCAACATGGGCCTCGATGACGAGACCCGCGCGATCATGCTCGACCCGCATCGCATCGACGACTACCTCGCCGCGTTCCCGCACACCGGAGGGGCTGCTCATCTGTACAGCTGTTGTCACACCACCTTCAGCCCCAACCTGGTGAGCTCTGACCGGCAAATGAAGACCAACGTGATTCCCGACAGCGTGGATCTGAACATCGACATTCGCACCATGCCCGGTGATTCCACCGACGAGGTCGACGCCCACCTGCGCACCGCGCTCGGCGAGCTGTACAACGAGGTCGACGTGGAGATCGTGATGGACGACCCGGCCTCGCTATCGCCGGTGAATACCCCGCTGTGGGATTCGATTCAGCGCGCTGTCGCGCGACCGTTCCCCGACATGACCCTCACCCCACAACTGATCGTGGGCTTCACCGATGCCCGCGTGTACCGCAACATGGGTGCGGTGGCCTACGGCGCTGGGCTGTTCTCACCAACGATTTCCAACGCCGATTTCGCCACCCGTTTCCACGGCCACGACGAACGCGTGGACGTCGACAGCCTGGCGCTATCGACCCGCTTTTGGATCGACGTCGCCCGCGACCTGCTCAGCTAGCACCACGCATCAGTAGAAGGCGGCACCGCCATCGACGGAAATGTTCGTGCCGGTGATGCCCGCCCCAGCATCTGATGCCAGATGCACGGCCATCGCAGCCAATTCCTCCACCGTGACACATCTGCCGAGCGCAGTATCAGCGGTGTAGTGCTCGATCACGCCCTCCACGCCGCCAAGACCGAGAGCACGTCCCGCCTTCTCGTACACCATGTCCGTCAGCACCAATCCGGGGCAGATCGAATTCACCGTAACCCCTGACCGGCCGACCTCACGGGCCACCGACTTCACGAAGCCGTTGACCGCATGTTTGTTCGCGGTGTAGCCCGCGACATTCGGCTTGCCGTGCTTGCCCTCAATCGAACTGATCGCAATGATCCGTCCCCAGCCACGCGGCACCATATTGGCCAAAGCCCGCCGAGTCGCCCAGAAGGTCTGGTTCAAGTTCAGGTTCAACTCGTACTGCCACTCGTCGTCGGGCATCTCCATCACCGGAGCCGACTGACCGACACCTCCAGCGTTGGCGACCATGACGTCGATCGCGCCGAAACGCTCGACAGTGAAATCGACGAGACCTTCCACCACAGACTGGTCGGCCGCACTGCCGGCAAAGAACGCAAGACGGTCACCGGCATCAACTTCGGCCAGCATTGCGTCGCCCTTGTCAGCCGAGCGACCGTTCACGACCACGCTGGCTCCTTCAGCGAGGAATGCCTCCGCGATCGCCCGGCCGATGCTGCGCGTGCCTGCAGTGATAGCTGCGACACGTCCCGCTAATCGATTGCCCGTAATTTCCATGCTCCACCCCGTCGGTCGACGGGCCACAACACGTGGCCCTGTGCCCACATCCCATCATTTAATTGACCACTGCGTCAATTATGCTGGCAGCACAGGCAGCGACGGCCAAGGGGGCATGATGGGCGACGACCAGACACAGCGAACCGACCGCTACGAAGGGTTCGAGGGCACCGTTGGGCGGGTGTTTGCCACCTCGCAGCCCTGGTGGCCGCCACGACCCACCGCACCAGAGGGCGCCCCCAACATCGTGTTGATGCTGGTGGACGACATGGGGTACTCCGACATGGGGTGTTTCGGATCCGAGATCCCGACACCGCACATCGATGCCACCGCAGCTGAGGGGCTCCGCCTCACCAACTTTCATGTGGCCCCGTTGTGCTCGCCAAGTCGAGCGTCGCTGATGACCGGTCTGAACCCGCACGCTGCCGGCATGGGACAGGTGGCCCATATCGACGCCGGATTCCCGGGATACACCGGTGAACTGCCCCGCAACCAACCATCGATCGCCGAAATGTTCCGTGACGCCGGCTACGCCACGATGGCGCTCGGCAAGTGGCACCTATGCAAAAACGCAGATTTGTCTGAAGCCGGCGACAAACACTCATGGCCGATGCAACGGGGATTTGAGCAGTACTACGGATTCCTCGAGGCCCTCACAAACTTTCATCACCCACACCGCATGTACGAGGGCAACGCGGTCATCACCACCGACCAGTACCCCGACGACTACTACCTCACCGATGACCTCACGAACCGTGCGGTGCAGATGATCCGTGAGGTGAAGACGGCGAACCCCGACAAACCGTTCTTCATGTACTACGCCCACGGCGCCGTGCATGCGCCACTGCATGCAAAACGAGCCGATATTGAGGCGCACCGAGATCGTTATGCCGCCGGTTGGGACGCGATCCGCGAACAACGCCTCCAACGCCAAATCGCCGCGGGCATCGTGCCCGACGGCACCACCTTGCCGCCGCGCAACTCCGAACCCGGTGAGGATGTGCAGGCCTGGGACGATCTCAGCGACGACGAGAAGATGGTGTTTGCCCGCTACATGGAGTGCTACGCGGCGATGATGACCAGCATCGACGACAGTCTCGGCGCGATTCGCGACGAGTTGGCTGCGATCGGCCAGCTGGAGAACACCATCATCATCGTGACGAGCGACAACGGGGCGTCACGTGAAGGCCGCAACAGCGGTTCGATGGCGTACTACCGCGACGGTGGCCGCGTTGCCGGCCAGACCACCGATATCACCGAGGCACTCGAACGCTTCGACGAGATCGGTGGCCCAACGAACTGGCCGCATTACCCGCGCGGATGGGCAATGGCATGCAACACACCGTTCCGGCTGTACAAGATCTCCACATTCCGCGGCGGGCACAGCGCACCGATGGTGTTCTCATGGCCACGCCGACTCAGCGATGCTGGGGCGATCCGCCATCAGTACACCCACATCAGTGACATGTTGCCGACCCTGGCAGAACTCGCCGGCGTCGACATTCCCACCCATCGCAACGGTGTTGCCGCCGACCCACTCGACGGCGTGTCGTTCGTCCCGCTACTCGACGACCCCGACGCCGAACAACTGCACGGCGACCAGTACTACGAGTGCATCGGTCACCGCGCGTATCACCGCGGTGAATGGCATGCCGTGACCTTCCATGAACCGCGCACCGCCTTCAGCGATGACCGGTGGCAGTTGTTCAACAGCGTGGACGACATCAACGAAATTGATGACCTTGCCGACCAGCACCCCGACAAAGTCATGGAATTACGCGATGCCTGGGAACAGGCGGCCTGGGCCAATGCCGTGTTCCCGCTGGAAGATGGCACGGGCATCTCCAAGTTGTACGTACCCGACTATGCGATGCCCGACACCGAACCATGCGTGATTCGGCCCGGCACCCCCACCATCGAAC
Source organism: Ilumatobacteraceae bacterium (assembly GCA_017859395.1). Taxonomy (GTDB): domain Bacteria; phylum Actinomycetota; class Acidimicrobiia; order Acidimicrobiales; family Ilumatobacteraceae; genus Casp-actino5. The sequence goes on from JAFMNE010000036.1 coordinate 5,325, forward strand.
GGTTCCGCTCCAGCCGGCTCATTGCCCAGGCCGCATTCGATATTGATGTGGCACTGGTCCACCGTCGTGAGGATCAGGGAATTCTCGTGGCGCACGGCGGGCAGGAGAGTGGCTACGTGCTGTGGATCGAAGACGGCCATGTGGGCTTTGAGTTGAACCTCTACGGCCAGCCCGAGCGCGTAGGTCTCGCCCCCCTCACTGGGCACGACGAGACCACCATCACCGTCCATGTCGCATTAACCGACGACGGCACATGGAATATCGGTGTTGACATTGATGGTGCCGAGGTATTCCGTCGCGACAACGTGCCGAGGTTCGCCAGCAGTTACCTACCGTTCGAGGGCATCGATATCGGACTTGATCGTCGATCGCCAGTGTCGTGGGATCTCTACACCCGGCACGGTGCATTCCCGTACAGCGGCACGATCACATCGGTGACGTATACCCCGACAGAAATCTCGCCCGCAACGACCGAACGTCGCCTCGAAGAGCTGCGTGCACTCGGCAGCGCGCTCGAGTGACGCACCCCAGAATTTCACCGCTGACATGGGCTAATCCCCGTGGTACCGTACATATATGAACGCACCAAACATTTTGATGATCGTCTCCGATCAGGAGCGTCAACGCGACTGGCTGCCCACGGGTTATCCACTGCCCAACCGTCAACGACTCATCGACAACGGTCTCGAGTTCACCAACTACTACACCCACAGCTCCCCATGCTCGCCGTCGCGCGCCACGCTGTTCACCGGCCAGTACATGGCTGAGCACGGCGTCACCGAAAACTCCACCGGCCCCTCAAACCCAGAACTCTCCTACACCGCGCGGACCCTCGGTCACATGCTGCGCGACCAGGGCTACTACACCGCGTTCAAAGGTAAGTGGCACCTCGAAGCCACACCAACGCCCAATATGGAGGCCTACGGCTTCAGCGATTGGGAAGGCAACGACCAGGCCTGGTGGGGCCTCGCCGGCACCGGCACCGAGTACGACGAACCCATCGCCCGGCAAAGCGCCGACTGGCTGCGCACAACACGCCCCAGCGACCAACCATGGTTCCTTGCCGTCGGATTGGTGAACCCCCACGACATCATGTGGTACCCGGTCGATCAGCCCTGGTACTGGGAACGCGACCCCGAGTACTACGCCCAAGTCCGTGACCGTCTCGCCGGCCGCGACTGGGGCCGCAAAGACAACCTTCCGGCCTTCCCATTCGAGGTTGAACGCTGGTTCACCGAGTTGCCCGCCAACTTCGACGACGACCTCTGGACCAAACCAGAAGTACACCGTCGTTGGATGACACAGATGGAGAAATGGGGCATGCCTGGCGTGATGGACCGCGCCGACACCGACATCTGGCTGCGAGGTCTCGACTACTACGCGAAACTCCATCAGCTGAACGATGAATGTATCGGCATGATCTTCGATGCGATGGACGACACCGATTCGTGGCGCGACACGATCGTGATCTTCACATCAGATCATGGTGACCAATGCGGGTCACATCGCCTGCGCTCAAAAGGCCCCTGGAACTACCAAGAGACCATGCGCATCCCGCTGTACATCGTGGCACCGGGGCTCACCACGCCGGGCACCAGCACCGACGCTCTCACCTGCCACGTCGACCTCGCCACGACCGTGGCCGAACTCGCCGGAGTCGACGTGTCGAACGAACCAACCCTGCGCGGCGACTCGTTGACACCGCTGTTCAGCGATCAAGGGGCGCACGTGCGCGACACCGTGCTGTTCGGCCAGGAATGGCCGTGGTACTCCGGAGTGGAGCATGTGCGCTACGCGTCATCGGGCATGTTCGACGGCCGCTACAAGTACTGCCGCTACTACGGCGTGGGCGGCGGTAACAACACCGTAGGCATCCCCTTTGGTGGCGAGATGCAATTCGGACGCGACGCCCACTTCGACGACCACGACCACGAGTTGTACGACCTACAAGAAGACCCGCATGAAATGGTCAACCTGGCCATGGACCCAGCCCGACGCGACGAGGTCCGGCGACGCTTCGCCGATCTGCGCGCACTGGAGGACGCCACCTACGGCGCCGACTGGGTGAACTGGTCGATGGCGGGTAACGCCGCCGACGACAACGTGCTCTAGGCCGCGTGGGCGACCACCGGGTCGCCAGCCAACACCACGCGATGCATGCGGCGGTCTCCGCCGTGGTCGGGTGTTGCGTAATGCTGCACCGCACAGTTGTCCCAAATCGCCACATCACCGACCTGCCAGCGGAATCGGCATTGCAGCTCTGGATCGCGAACCACGTCACACAGATAGGGGAGCAGCACGTTGTTCTCCGGTGCTGGCACACCATCAAGCGAGCGAGTGAACACTCGGTTCACGAACAGACACGGCAACCTCGTCACCGGATGGCGCCGCACTACCGGATGCTGCACCGCAGGTGGTGCGGTCCGGTCGACGCGTTCGCCTGCACGCTCTAACGCCGCACCACCCGAATGAGTGGCGGACAATTCGTCGACCATCCGCTGCAGGCCAGAGCTCAACGTCTGATAGGCGCCGTTCGCACTGGCAAACAATGTGTCGCCGCCGAAATCAGGCACCTCAACGGCTCGCAACATGGATCCGCGCGGCGGGCATTGACGCCACGTTGCATCAGAGTGCCACGTGGTCGCTCCACCATGACGGTTGGGCAGCCCAGAACTACTCACCACATGCACCAACGGATGGTCGGCCACCGGCGCCATCTCAAACAGTTCGGTAGGGCCAAAGACTTCCGCAGCCACCACATGCTCGGCATCGCTCAAATGCTGCGCGCGAAAGAACAACACGCCGTGTGTTGCGAGTGCCAACCGCAACGTCTCCGCGGTGACCGCGTCTACATCGCGGAGGTCAACACCATCAACCTCTGCGCCGACTGCACCCGCCACCGGGGAAATGACCACGCTCACAGCGAGCCGACGGTTGCACCACTGCGACCAACGCTCTGGTTCTGCCAGCGCAACGCGCGACGTTCCAATGCACCGATCACGCCGTTCAACACCAATGACACCACCGCCAGCACAAAAACCATGGCGAACAACGCGTCATAGTTCAGCTGGTTGGCTTGGGTGATCAAGCGCTGACCCAAACCACGTTTGGCAGCAAAGATCTCACCGAACACCGCGCCCTGCACCGCGATGATTGCGCCGAGGCGAAGAGCGCCGAGCACCGCCGGCATGATCGCGGGCAGCGTCACCTTGCTGAACAGTTGCAACTGTGTCGCACCCATGGTGGTCGCCACCATCTCGACATCAGGGTCAACCAGTGACACAGCCGCCTGCGTGGGTACCTGCACGATGAAAAACACGATGATGACAACCAGCACCACCTTCGACATCTCCGCCACGCCATACACGACGAGAATCAACGGCAAGAAGGCAATCTTGGGCATCGCGTTGAACAAGATGATGAACGGCCCCACCACCTTGGACACCCGACGGAACTTGCCCAACACCAAACCAGCAAGAACACCCAGCACTGCAGCAATCACAAACCCAACCAGTGCTTCTTTCACGGTCACCCAGAAGTCCACCCAGAACAGGCGCTCGCCGAGAATGTCAACCAGATAGTCCCATGTGGCTCCTGGCGCTGCACGGAATGTCTCTGGAACATTCGGAAGTGGTGTGATGCCGAACACCGAGAAGCCATCGATGCCGTCCCACAGGGTCTCAGACCACCACAACCACCAGATCCCGAACAACAGGACCAAGCGACCGACCTGCACGCCGACATCGAGTCGACGGACGTTGTACCGCCACCGCGACTCGCTCGGCAGCATGGCGCGTACTTCTTCGGGGGTGGGAACCCCCGAGACACTCGACTGCTCAGGTGACGATTTCATCACGCAACTCCTCCCAGATCCGCTGCTCGGCCTGCTTGAACCGCTCGTCGAACCGCAACTGGTCGATATGACGAGGCCGTGGCAAATCGATCAACGTGTCGGACTTGATACGACCGGGTCGCGCTGTCATCACAATGACCCGGTCCGCGAGGAGGACGGCCTCCTCAAGGTCGTGGGTGACGAAGATCACCGTCTTGTTTGCGGCTTCCTCCCACAGACCAACGAATTCGGCCTGCACGGTGAGGCGAGTCTGGGCATCGAGTGCGCCAAAGGGTTCGTCCATCAACCACAGATCTGGGTCGATCGCCAGGGTTCGTGCGATCGCTACACGCTGATTCATGCCTTGGCTCAACTGCGATGGATACGAATTCTCGAAACCCTGCAAACCAACCTTGTGCAGCAATTCCATTGCCGTCGCCCGGCGTTGAGACTTCGACACACCGCGAATTTCGAGCCCGAGTTCCACATTGCGTCGCGCCGTGCGCCACGGGCTGAGCGCCGACCGAGCCAGCATGTACCCGATGTCTTTGCTGGTGCCGTGCACCTCAACGCCGTGACGTTTCACCGTGCCGCGGGTGGGTGAAATGAGGCCAGCCAACATGTTCAAAATGGTTGTCTTCCCGCAACCACTCGGGCCGACGATGGCCACGAACTGACCCGCAGGAATCGCCAGGTTGATGTCGTGAGTCGCAAGCACGGGATCGTCATCCGGGCGCGCCCCACCGAAGATGAGGCTGACGCCGCTCAGTTCTACTGACGGAACATCTGTCATGTGATCCCCCCTTGGATGACCTGACGTTAGTGACGTGCCCGGTGCCAGTCCGCTACAGCAGACCGACACCGGGCACATTCACACCGGATGAATATTCAGCGACCGGCGGTTCAGCCGGGCGTCACCGCGAAGTCTGCGAAGTCCTGCGACTCCGAGAGGATTCCGCGGGCAACGGCATACGCCACGTTGTTCTCCAGACGCGACTGCTGCAACGCTGCATTCAGCGAGAAGCTGCCGACGTTCGAGTCAAGAATGGCCTCGGCCAACTCGCCCTCCACCCCGAGGAACGTTGCCATCTCGGCAAGGATCTCATCGCGATTGGCCGGGTTGCGGATGTAGTCCATCGCTTCACGGAACGACTTGCGATACAGCGCCACCGTGTTCGGGTTGGCGTCAGCAAAGGCACGCGATGTGGTGAGCACCAACGATGGCCAATTGAGCTCGGCCGGTCCGTCACCTCCACGCAGGCTGAATGGCAGGTAACCAATGCCATCCACAACGCCTTGGCTGAGACCTGGCTCAAACGTAATGGCCCAATCGACTTCACCAGACTCCAACGCTGCCAGTGTCGTGCCGGCAAGACCCGTTGCGATGTAGGTCACACCATCGGGATCCAGACCAGCGGACTCCAACAACTGGCGAGCGATCTGCTCGGCCGCGGCACCACGAGCAACGACACCAACGTTGGTATCGACCAACGCCCCCATCGTGCACTCCCAATCGCCGGTCTCACAGTCGATCTCACCAAAACCGTTCCCGATGATGATGTCGAAGAAGTGCTTATCAACTCCCTGGCCGAACATCACCACGTCGAACTCCGCATTTCGCAGACCCAACATGTTGTCGGGAGTGTTCGACACGAACTGCACCTCGTTGGCCACGAGAGCTGCCGCATTGGCTGGGCCGGATTCGCAGGACACCTGCTCGACGGTCAAACCGTTGGCCTCGAAGATGCCCGCCTTCGCGGCAATATACACGGGCAAACCCGAGAACGACGGCGCCTGACACGCAGCGACCAGTGCGGTTTCGGGCACAAGCGCCTCAGCCGTGATCGAGTCGATGTCGGGGCCGACAGCGAACTCTTCGAATGCCTGGGGGGCCGCCAAAATGCCGCGTCCAACGGCGTAGGCCACGTTGTTCTCAATACGAGCCTTATCGAGCTCACCGGTCAGCGTGATGCTGGCGACGTTGTTGTCGAGGATTGCCTCAGCGATCGCCCCTTCCGTACCGAGGAAGGTTGCCATTTCAGCAAGCACGGCCTCGCGGTTTGCCGGATCACGGATCCAGTCGGCCGCCTCGATCAGCGCAGCGCGGTAATGCAACACAGCATTCGGGCTCTCCTCCCACACCGCACGCGATGTGGTGAGCACCAGAGATGGCCAATCGAGCTCCGTCGGTCCGTCACCGGCACGCAGGCTGAACGGCAGATACCCAATGCCGTCGAGTTCACCCTGACTCAGGCCTGGCTCGAACGTGATGGCCCAATCGACCTCACCCGACTCCAACGCTGCCAGTGTCGTACCGGCAAGACCCGTTGCGATGTAGGTCACACCATCGGGATCCAGACCAGCGGACTCCAACAACTGGCGAGCGATCTGCTCGGCCGCGGCACCACGAGCAACGACACCAACGTTGGTATCGACCAACGCCCCCATCGTGCACTCCCAATCGCCGGTCTCACAGTCGATCTCACC
>JAFMNE010000036.1:11653-19948 GCA_017859395.1 Ilumatobacteraceae bacterium
CGACCAACGCCCCCATCGTGCACTCCCAATCGCCGGTCTCACAGTCGATCTCACCGAAACCGTTCCCGATGATGATGTCGAAGAAGTGCTTGTCGACTCCCTGCGCGAACATCACCACGTCGAAGTCGGCGTTGCGAATGCCCAACATGTTGTCCGGGGTGTTCGCAACGATGTCCACCTGACGGGAGATCAACGCGGCGGCATTCGCCGGACCCGATGCGCACTGCACCAACTCGCCCGTGATGCCGCGGGCCTCCAGGAGGCCATAGTTCACAGCGATCTGAGCGGGCAGGCCGGTGAACGACGGAGCCTGACAGATTCGCAGGACGTCAACTTCAGGATCACCCAAAGTTGCCTCCGCGGGCTCCTCAGCCGCGCTGGCGCCATCGCCGGATGGCTCGGCCGCGGGCTCCTCAGCCGGCTCTTCAGCCGGTTCCTCAGCGGCTGACGTTGCCGGCTCATCGGCTGGTTCCGCGTCTGAGGCATCGTCTCCGCCGCACGAGGCGGCGAATACGGCCGCGGCGCACAGCAGTGCCGCAACCTTTCTCGAGCGTGACCGTGTGATCATGAGTTCCCCCTCACGTCGCGGGTCGACGCCGAGTGACGTCGGATAGAACCCGCCACTCAGAACCATACGCTTAATTGTTTTGTTCGTCAATTACTATTTCTAAGCGCCGTGCCGTGCTCCCCGCTACCGTGGTAACTGTGGCTCGACGGGGACGACCGCCAGGCGTGGACAGCGCCGACACTCGAGAGCGAGTAATCGACGCTGCACGGTCGGAGTTTGCAGAGCGCGGATACGCCGCTGCGTCCATCACCTCTATTGCGACGCGAGCCGACCTTGCACCCAGCGCGCTCTACCACTACTTCGGCGGAAAGTCGGAGCTCTACGAAGCCGTTTTCTCTGCCACCGCCGACGTCATCTGGCATCGGCTGCACGAGGACCTCGACGAACACACCACATTCACCGATGCGGTGAACCACCTCCTCGACGCCTCGATGACGTTCACTCCCGAAGAAAATGCGTACAACGACTTCCTTGCCATGATTCCCACGGAATCACGGCTGCACCCTAAGTTCTCACACCTACTCACGGCGCGATCCAAGTATCAAGACGCGGCATTTGGCGGCATCGTCGACCTGGGGCTCACCACAGGAGAACTCGTCGATATCGACCGCGACGTCGCCATCGAGATGGTGCGTTCGGCGATCATGGGATCGTTCTTCGAACGGCATTTTCGACCCGAACTCACTAAGGTGAGCGTGCGCGCAGTTCGACAGCTACTGCTGTCAATGACCGACGGTGATCGTCACCACAGTTGATCTAGGTCGCGCAACGCATCAATACTGCGCCGCGCAATCACCCGTGTGAGATCACGCACTCGCGGTTCGCGTGGATCGCTGATGATCTGCAACGCGCAAGCAATCGATAGGCAGTACAACATCGACTCGGAGTAGCCGACAAGCACCTCCTCCATCGACAGTTCGACGCCGCGCATCGACAGTTGCTGTCGATATCTCTCCAGAAGGTCCTGTTCATGTTGACGTCGATCCTCGACCGTGAGCGACTGAGTCAGAAGATACGCGAGGTCGAACGCCGGTGGTCCAACGCTGGCTCCTTGCCAGTCGATAATCGTGGCGCGACTGCCATCGCGAGAGAACAACAGATTGTCCGCGCGTAGATCAGAATGCACCAGGGTCTGTGGATGACGGCCGATTTCACGGAGTGCCGCATCCAGACGAGTCGGGAACTCGCTGCCGAGTCGCCGCTCATCCGCAGTCATCTCATCGGCAAGTACCGCACACATGGGTTCCCAGCCGTTCGTGGCGAAACCCGCCATGTTCTGCATCCGGCCGGGATTGTCAGGGCGGATGAGCCACTCTTTCGATCGGAGTTCATCGGAATCCCACCAGTACGCATGCAGTGCCGCAACCTCGTCCACAACTGCTCGCACACGGTCAACGCCAATTCCCTCAATCTGATCCACCGACGTGTCCGCATCAATCGACTCTTGAACGAGAAGAAATCGAGCTGTGTCAGCATCGAACCACGCACCATAGAACTGAGGTACTCGCACCGGCGTGGTGCTCAATAGTTCGTCATAACACCGCAACTCGCGTTCATTGGTTCGGGCGCGACGCGCTACAGCAAGCGACTCCTCCCGGTCTGCAGCCAACTTCACCACCACGGTGTCAGGACGCTCCGAGCCATCTGCTGGCCCATGATCCGCGTAATCGAGATCGACCAGGAAAATCTCGCCCAACATTCCACGGTCGGCTCCAATGCGCCGATGCGTGAACCCAACAACATCAGCACCAATGGCCTCGCTGAGAATTCCGCAATCCAATTCATCGATGCGGACAGGGAAGGGCGGTGACTTGATCATGATGCGAGGACCAGCGAACGACATCTGCTACGCCCAACATAATTGACCAGTTCGTCAATTAATGCAAGTGGCCGCCCTTCGATGGCGGTAGGGATCGAGGAATGCAGTGTCTCCAACCAGGGTGTTCACACGGTGACCGACGGAGTCAGAGGTGTGCGTCCGGCGCGCCTGCCACTGCTGCGGTCATCCACGACGAGGAGCAAGTGCCTCGAGGAGATCCCATGCCGGGCCACTGCGTCGCGGATCGGCGTGTTGAGCCCCGATGGCAATGGCGGTCGCCCCTGCATCAATGTGAGCGCGAATCTTGTTCGTGATCGTGTCGATATCGCCCCAGATGAAGCAGTTGTCGACGAGCCGATCGCTCCCGCCGTTGCTCCAGTCCTCCTCGGTGAAGCCATTAGCCAGCCACCGCCGCTGATAAGCGGCGAGCGGAAGATAGATCGACAATGCTCGACGACCCGCAGCGCGTCCGAGCGCGGAATCCGCGGTCAAGCAGCACGGCAGCACGACGTTGAGAGCCTTGTCCGGGCCAAGAACGGCACGGGCCTCCGTGGTGCGCTCCGGTGGCTGCATATAGGTGTTTGCACCATCGGCAAGTTCGGCAGCAACTGCCATCATCTTCGGGCCGTGGGCAGCGAGATAGATCGGTGCCTCCGACACCCCGGCGCGAGGTTGGAGAGGTACCTCACCGCGCATTGCGCTCAGATATGCCCGGGTCTTCTCGACGGGGTCGTCCCACGGCACACCACGCATCGATGCGGCGATGGGGTGCGAGACGCCGAGCCCCTGGATGAAACGCCCATTGGAGAGTTCTGACAACGTACGGGCCGCCTGTAACGACGCGATGGCATCGCGTCCGTAGATGTGAGCGATGCCCGACGCAACCTTGATCCGGGTGGTGTTGGCTAGGACGAAACCCGCCGTGACGTAGATCTCGCGCCCGAACATATCTGTGAGCCAGAGTTCGCTGTAGCCGAGCGATTCAAGTCGCTCGGCGTAGGCCAACAACTCGCTGGGCGACATGAAATCAGCGGCGGTCATGACACCGCGAATAGGCGAATCCTCGAGGGTCATATCGTCTCCTCAGCCTCGGGTGAATCGCGGTTCACGGCGTTCTGCCATCGCCCTGGCCCCTTCAGCGAAGTCGGCCGTCGCACGAAGCCGAGTCTGTTCGCCGGCCTCGTGGTCGGTCGCTGCAGCAATCCGATCTGCGAGGTCTCCCCGGAGTGTTGCCCGGATCGATTCGACGGCGAGTGGGGCAGACGCGGCAATCTCCGCAGCGAAACTCGTGGCTGCATCCAACAGGTCATTGAGAGGCACAAGTTCGTCGGCAAGCCCGATCTGCACTGCCTCATCGCCTCGAACGCGGCGACCTGTGTACAACAGCCGTGCTGCCATCTGTTGGCCAACCAGTGCTGGCAGTGTGACCGAGAGGCCGAACCCATGATGGAATCCGAGTTGCGCGAAGTTGGCACTGAACCGGGCCTCGGGGGCGACGACTCGAAAATCAGCAGCGAGGCTGAGCCCCAACCCACCGCCGATCGCGGCCCCCTGCACCGCCGCCACGATCGGCTTCCGGGTACGGAACAGCCGCACCGCCGCTGCATACAACTCGGTCGTGGTGTATCCCGCGTTTGACGCTGAAAGATCAGCGCCCGCGCAGAAGTTCTTCCCTTCAGCGCTCAGCACCACCACCCGGCAGTCATCCTCAGTATCAAGTGCGTCAAGAGCATCGGCGATACCCGCAATGAGGCCGAGGGAGAAGAAGTTATGGGGCGGCCGCTGTAGGCGGACATGGCCAACGTGCCGATCCACAATCGACACGCCGACGGCATCGTCGCCGCTCATTCGATGACCGACCGCAGGTTTCGGTCGAACAAGTCGATGAGTCGTTCCCAGTGCCGGTTCTCCCCGACCGGGTCATGCGCAGGCCGATCATCGAACGCGAAGCCGTGGTGCATCCCCCAGTAGCGCTCGATGCGACCGTTGGTCCCTGCTGTCTGCATCGCCGCCTCGAAGCGGTCGATCATCTCAAGCGGGACGTAGTCGTCGTGTTCAGCGGCTGCGACGTAGAGCTCACCGGTGATTTCCGCGAGACGGAGATGTGGGGAGTCTGCGCTATCTACGTGGAGCCGAACTCCGTAGAACGACGCTGCCGCTCTCACACGATCAGCGTGTTCAGCGGCCACCCAAACGGCGAACGGTCCACTCATGCAGTAGCCAACAACACCTACGCGTTCGGCGTCCGCGTGGGCCGCGGAGTGAGCGATCTCAAGAAGTACGCCAGCATCGCGCCCGACCATACGATTGCCGACGCCTCGCATCAGTTCGCTCATGCGAGCGAAGGACTCCCTGCTCGAGAAGTCGAGTTCGAATGCATCGGTTTCTCGGTAATAGAGATTCGGCAACATCACGTAATAACCACCCGCCGCAATGCGTCGCGCCATGGAGTGCAGAAGTTCGCGCTTACCAGGAGCGTCCATCAGAAATAACACGACCGGATGGGCGCCGCCCCCGGCCGGATACGCAACGAGGGTGCCCATCACGCCATCATCCGTGACGACATCAACGTGCTGTTCAACCACCGCCCGGTTCATCTCTGTCAGAAGAAGTCCGCTCGCGGTGTGAACGTCTCGTCGTACACGTCGCCCATCTTGTCGACCCGGTATTTCTTGAAGTTGCCCTGAATGAAGTCGAACTTCGCGAAGTGCTGCCCCATGTTCTTGTAGTTCGGGTGCGCGAAGTGTGCGGCGAGCGAGGCCTCGTCGGCCCACAACTCCCAGACCACCATGCGGGTTCCGACCACAGGATCCGGGCAGAAGTAATACGCGAGGCAACCAGGCTCGCTGGTTCTTGCCGGTTCCTGATACTGGCCGCTGGTCGCGAGGCACGCATCACGACCCTCTTGGGTCGCGAATTCGGCCGTGCCGGCGAGGACGATCATCTGGCTCACACTCGGGACCTTAGCCTCGTCGCCGCGAAAAGTCGACATTAATGTCGAATCGTTCTACAGTGAGGGGATGACGACTCTCCAGCCCCCGACGGCCGGTATTCACCTCCCTCAGGCCGGGCCAGCAGCGTCGGGGGAGGCGATGCACCGTGTCGCCATACTTGCCGAAGAATCCGGATACGCGGATGTGTGGTTGAGTGATCATCTCGTCGTGCCGACAGGGGTCGATTACCCACCATCGGCATACGTGTACGAACCACTGGTAGCGATGGCGTGGGTAGCTGCCGCCACCTCCCGCGTGCGCATCGGCACCACGGTCTTGGTGCTCCCAATGCGCAACCCCTTGTTCGTCGCAAAAGCGCTGGCGTCAATCGACCAGATGAGCGGTGGTCGGATCATCCTGGGAACCGCAGCAGGTTGGTTGAAAGCCGAGTTTGACGCCCTCGGCATTCCCTTTGACGCCCGCGGTGCACGCACCGACGAGGCCATCGAGATCCTCCGACGCGCCTGGACCGACGACCACATCACCGCCGACTACCCGGTTCACGGGGCTCACCTTCGTTCCATCCGCGCCCTCCCCCAGCCCATCGGCCACCTTCCCATCTGGATCGGCGGTCATGCCGATGTCGCACTCAAACGAGCGATCCTCGTCGGTGACGGCTGGCACGGCGCATTCCTCACGCCAAAGCAGACAGAGCGTCGAGTCGCCAAACTTCGAGCGGAACGCCCGGAGGCCGAGTTCACGATCTCGATGCGGACGCGGTGGGATCCGCTACTCGACAACCACGACACGATCCTCGCCGAACTCGATCACTACCTCGCCATCGGCGTCGACCACTTCGTACCCGAACCGCGCCAACGCACACTCGACGACTACCTGCGATCGACCGAGATGCAGGCCGAGTTATTCCGCCGGGCTGGATTCGAGATGGCGACGTGACCGGACGGACTCGCGGCGGATTTGAGCCGACGGGAATCTCAGCCAACCGACGCGCCGCCTTCGAGGCATCCCCGGGTCCAAAGGCGGCCCGCACCCGCGAACGATTACTTGAGGCGGCGCGTGTCGTCTTCGCCAGACATGGTTACCTCGATACCACGGTTGAGTTAGTCGTCGCCGAAGCAGGCCTCGCTCGCGGCAGCTTCTACACCTACTTCGAGTCGAAAACCGATCTGTTCCGCCACCTCGCCGCTGTTATCGACGCCGACGTCGAGCAAGAAGTCGTGAAATTCGATCGCCGACGGGGTGGCGACGCCATCGACAACCTCAAGATGTCCAACCGCAACTACCTCGCCGTCGTGCGTCGGAATGCCGACCTCTACCGCTTGGTCGAGCAGGTTGCCGCCCACGACCCCGACGTCAGCAAGGCCCGACTGCGATCCCGGCAGAACCACATCGCTCGCATCGCGAACTCCATTCGACGCTGGCAGACAAATGGTGTCGCCGATCCCGACATCGACCCGGCCATCACCGCTGCTGCGCTCGTCGCCATGCTCTCCGGATTCGCTCAATGGCAATTCGTTGCGGGTGATACCTACGACGAGAACGAGGCGGTCGAGGCGCTGACCAACATCTGGGTAAGAGCCTGCGATCTTCGATCGGACCACCGATGAGCACACCGACCAGAGAGCAGGTCCGAGCCGAGATTGCCGAGTGGCTCGCTGACGCATGGGACCCCGACATCGGACTCGCCGAGTGGCGCGAACGGCTCGTGGCATCAGGGTGGGCGGTGCCGTCGTGGTCCCGCGAATGGTACGGGCGCGGGCTCCCGGCCTGGGCCGACACCATCGTGAGTGAACAACTTCGTGCAGTCGGCGCAGTCGGCACGCCCCTCGGTGCCGGCATGTCGCTCGCGGCCCCGACCCTCTACACACACGCGTCCGACGAACTAAAGCATCAGTTCCTGCGCCCGACACTCACCGGCGAACTGACCTGGTGCCAACTCTTCAGTGAGCCGAGCGCCGGCTCAGACCTGGCCGGCATGAAGGCAACCGCTGTGCTCGATGGTGACGAATGGGTTGTGAATGGTCAGAAGGTATGGAACACGAGTGCCCACCACGCAGATCTTGGGATGCTGGTGGTGCGCACCAACTGGGATGTCCCCAAACACCACGGCATCTCATACTTCGTCCTGCCGATGCATCAGACCGGTGTCGAAGTTCGGCCGATCCTGCAAATGAACCAACACGCATCATTCAATGAGGTGTTCCTGACCGACGCCCGGATCCCAACAGCGAACCTCGTCGGCCAACTCGACGACGGGTGGCGCGTCGCCCGCACCACGCTGTTACACGAGCGGGCGTTCGCAACCATGCGGCGGCCGAAGTTCGGACAGCCCGGGACACATGTGGGTCACACGGTGGCCGAAGCACAAGCCGAGGCCGATGAACACTTCCGTACCTACGTCTGGTACCCACAGCGAGCCGGCCGGGCAGACCTCGTGATCGAACGGGCGCGAACGCTTGGTGTCGCCGATGATCCGATCGTGAGGCAGGCCATCACCGATCTCGTCTTATTCGTCCGGATCAACGAGTGGACCGCCTCACGTGCCCGCGCGGCACGTGCGCTCGGACGCCCCCCCGGGCCAGAGGGCTCTCTCGGCAAACTGGCCGCATCGGAGGTTGCCCGGCGTTCCAACGTGGTGCACTCGCTGATCGGCGGCGCGGGCGGCATGATCACCGACGCTGGCCACCCTCACGACGCAACCATCGCCGAAGTACTGATCTCGACGCCGGCCCAGTCGATCGCAGGTGGGACCGACGAGATTCAGCGGAACATTCTCGGCGAAAGCGTCCTTGGCCTTCCCCGCGAACCAACCGGCGATACCGACCGCCCATTCCGCGACGTCGTCCGAGGCATCTGACACTGTCACCTACTGGTGGAGACGATGGGAATCGAACCCACGACCCCCTGCTTGCAAAGCAGGTGCTCTAGCCAACTGAGCTACGTCCCCTGGCTGT
>JAFMNE010000037.1:0-1310 GCA_017859395.1 Ilumatobacteraceae bacterium
AGCGGGCATCCGCAGATCATCATTCAGGTCGGCTATGTGGTGGCGGCGTTCAGCATCGGTCTGCTCATCGATCCGGCCCGTCGTCGTCTGTGGTGGCGATTGCCGCTCGCCGCGGTGTGGGGCGCAGCGCTGATCGCGCCGCAGGTCGCCGCAACCCTCGCAGCGCGTTCTGGAGCCGATCTCACCACCGGTCGCTCGATGGACGATCTTGCGCGCACCCCGTATGTGCTGCAGGTGCGACAGCTCTTCCGCGCCACCTTCGGCACCGTGCTCGATCGTGACGCTGCGGTGTTCTCTGGCGCATTCGAAGCGATTCTGTTCCTCGGCATTGTGGCTGCCACTTTGGCGGTGATCGGTGCGGTCGTCGCGATGGGCGATCGGACACGGCGTGGATGGGCCATACCGCTCGCGATCGTCGCCGTGCTGGCCGCGGTGTGGGCCCTTGGGTCGCGCACCCCGATCTTCCGCATCGCCCATGCCGTCGTCCCGGGCTTCGATCTGGGTCGGGTGCCGGCACGGTGGCTGTGCATCGTGGCGGTGTTGGCGGCGCTGTTTGTTGGCGTGGCCATTGATGCGAGCGCCTCGTTGTCGTCACAGTGGGTTCGCCGGATGGGCGTCGCCGCCCTGGTGGTGGCACTCGGCATTGCCGGCCCATTGGTCGCCGGTGGGTCTGGTGTTGTCATCGTGTGGGTGGCCACGGCGGCGCTACTGATCGCTGCCCTGGCTCTGCCTCGCCGGCGCCAATTGGCAGTCGTGGTGTTGGTGAGCGTTGAGATGTTCTGGCTTGCGGCGAATGCGATTCCAGGCGACATCACCCGTTCAGAACCGCCGCCGCCAACGCCAACAGCGGCGATCGAGCGGATCGTTGCCGACGGTGGGGCAGCGATGGCGTTGACCCCCGATGGCGGTGACTACGACGATCTGGTCGCCGGCCTGCGACCGAATGCCAACTCGTGGTACGGGGTGCGGTCCATCGATGGCTACGACGGTGGTGTGCAGGTCACCGAACGGTGGGTGCGCCTGGCCGATCGCTTCACCGCAGAACCGCAACGGGAGATGCCGTTGCGAGCGTCGTTGGCAGCGCCGGTGGATCCCGTTGCTCTCGCCCGTCTCGGTGTGCGTTGGATGGTGCTCGACACCACCCGTGATGCGGCGGTGTGGTTGCCCGACTGGCGTGGCCCGGTAGTCGACGATGGCCGATGGTCGCTATGGGAGAACCCGTCATGGTTCGGTGAGGCGTGGGTGTGGCCGCGAGCCACCGCGCTGCAGAACATTGATGATCCTGCGGGCGTACTCGGCGACGCCGCAGC
>JAFMNE010000037.1:1728-19362 GCA_017859395.1 Ilumatobacteraceae bacterium
CGCGCGGCACCTCACATCGTGAAGCGAAGGTTGCGCGCCGCCGTTGATCCCCATTGCTCATCGCCCGCCCATTGGATCGAACCGTCGGAAATCGGCGCTTCAGGATCGATGCGTCCGCAGGCCAACATGGCAAACGTCGTCGAGTCGCAGGTGACGACAACATCGGCGTCGGTGGTCGGCTCAATTGGTGCTGCGCGACCGTCGACGCGGAGTGACATCAGGCGTTCCACCGGGCCGGTGAGTTCAAACGTGATCGACATGGCATCGGGGAGTCCGATCCGTTTGCCGACGATGTAGGGCAACGACATCTCGATCTCGTCGATGGCTCGTTCGGCAGCAGGACCCGATTCGTGGGCGGGGAGTCCCAGCGGAAGACGCATGTCGTGCTCGTGCACCCAGTGGTCGAACACGCGGACATCCATGAATCGGCCATAGGTGCCGGGACCAACCGGTGTCATCACCGCAGTCTCGAACCCGTCGGCGTCAAGAGCAGCCAGTTCTGCTCGTCGTGCCGCTGTCACCTCGTGAAAACGGGCGAGTAATGCATCTGGGTCCAAGCCGGACATCTCCTCGCTGGCCGAGACCACCCGATCGAAGGGCAGATTGTCGGCAAAGGCCGAAGGTGGCGAGCCGAGCAACATCTCCTCGACGGCAACAAGGTGGATAACCACACCCGAGATGTCCCATGCCGGGCACAGTGACGCACTCGACCACTGATCCGATGGCAATGACGAGAGCAGATCGTCGATGGAGGTCCAACATGTGTCCAACATGTCGACGGAGTGATGAGCGGCCATGGTGGTCCTCCTCAGGTGGTGTCGGTGGGCTGGTGGTTAATCGTCGATGAGCGGCAGATCGACCACTTCACCACGGTCGATCGAGACCCAGTCGCGAGCTTCGATGTAGGGGCGGAATGTGCGCAGAATCCGACGTTGGTCATCGTGGGTCTTCGGGCGCTGCAGTTCGAACACCGAATCGAACTCGGTCCATGCCGAGACGGCCTCCCAGAGGCGCACCGCAGCCGCACCGGTCGGCGGGTCGATCAGGACCGGCCCGAACAGGCACTGGTCATCGATGAACAGCGTGGGTACCCCATACCCACCGGCAGCGATCACCCGGTCGTGGTCCGCGTGAATGTCGTCGTGGGTGGTCGGATCGGCGAGCGCTTCATCGACGATCGACGGGGCATGACCCAACTCGGCCGCCAATACTCGCGCGACCTCAGGGTCGTGTGGCCGCAGACCCTCTTCGTGTAGGGCGCGTCCGGCGCGTTCGTACCAGGCGTCGACATCGTTCATGGAGCGCCGCCGGAGCAGAGCACCGATACGCATCATCGACCATCCGTATGACCAGTCACGTTCCCACGGGTGCTTCTTGCCCTCGATCCGGTTGACCTCTTCAAGTGAGAAGAATCGCCACGTGATGTCGAGGTCGACCTCATCGCGAACCGATCGGATCCATTTCGCGGTCTGATACGCATATGGGCACATCACGTCGAAGTGAAAGTCGACTGCTGTCGCGTCCATGTATTGACCCTAGGGGGCCCGACGCTGAGGCTCACGACCGGAGTGTAATTCTCGGCATCGTTCTGCCCGGGTGGGTCGCGTCAACTCTCGCTTCGCTCGCAGTGTTGTACGATTTGTAAAGGCACGGCGGTGCACAACGCGGTGCAATACGCGTGCAGTTAGGGGGACATATGGCCACAACCGGAGAGCGCAGTGTGTTGGCTGACCGGCTCCAGCGATTGGGAACCGAGACGGCGTTCGCCGTATCGCAAGCCGCTGCAGAGTGGGCAGCGGCCGGGAATCGGGTCTACCCATTTCATCTCGGCGACCTCGATCTGCCGACGCCAGCCAACATCGTTGCCGCGATGGACGCAGCAATCGCTGCTGGCCACACGGGATACTGCCCGGCGGCGGGTATCCCTGCGTTGCGGGAAGCCTTGGCCGATGATCTCGGTCGGCGTCGTGGCATGGTGTTCACACCCGAGCAGGTTGTGGTTCAACCCGGTGGCAAGCCAGTGATCACCAAGTTTCTCCAGGCGGTCATGAACCCCGGTGATGGTGTGCTGTTTCCATCGCCGGGCTATCCGATCTACGAGAGTCAGATCGACTACCTCGGTGGTCGTGGTCTGCCCTATGGCTACCGGTTCGATGATGATGGTTTCCGCATCGATATGGATGCGTTGCGGGCGGCAGCACCGTCGGCACGACTTCTGATCTACAACGATCTGCAGAATCCGCTCGGGAGCGAGAGCAGCGCCGATGAACGCGCGGAGATCGCGCGCATTGCGGTCGAGCACGACTTATGGGTGCTGTCCGATGAGGCGTACTTCGAGATGCGGTACTCAGGGGAGTCAACTTCCATTGCGTCCCTGGCCGGCATGGCCGAACGGACGGTGATCCTGCACACATTCTCGAAGAAGTTCGCGATGACCGGCTGGCGGCTCGGATGTGCTGTTGCGCCGACCGTCATTGCCGAACAGATCGCGAAACTGAACACCAATGACGAGAGCTGCACCACTCATTTCGTGCAGCACGCTGGTGTCGAGGCCCTACGCGATCCATCCGGAGCCGATGAGATCCTGGCCGAGTTGCGACGACGTCGCGACGCCGCTGCTGGGGTGCTGGCTGACGTCGATGGGGTGCGCCTCGCTGTGCCCGACGCCACCTTTTACTTGTTCCCCTATGTTGGCGAGGCGATGGAGCGAACCGGCCACACCGATGTGGGCGACTTCGCCACCGCAGCGCTACACGCGACGGGCGTGTCGTTTTGCACCCGGCGTCACTTCGGGCGACCACTCGCAGGCGAGGATGATCGTTTCGTTCGATTCGCGTACTCCGGGCTGGGCGTCGAGGCGATCCGTGACGGGCTCGGGGCATTTGCCGAGTGGATCCACGCCCACTGACGGCCAGTCACGGGCATGTAGGCCGCAAGACAACTCACACTGATCACGCTGACACACTGAGGAATGACATGAGTGACGCCATCACATCACCGCGCATCGTCGTCTGCGGACGCATCCCTGCGCCCGCGATCGACACATTGCACACCGCAGGTGAGGTGTGGGCATGGGATCGCGATGAGGTGATCCCCGCCGATGTGCGCGACTGGGAACTCGCCACCACGGATGCGGCGGTCACCTTGCTCACCGACCGCGTCGACACGGCCTTTCTCGACGCGGCACCGCGCCTGCGCATCGTGGCGAATGTGGCGGTGGGGTACAACAACATCGATGTGGAGGCTTGCCGCGAGCGCGGGGTGGTCGTCACCAATACCCCCGGGGTGCTCACCGATGCCACCGCCGACCTTGCGATGGCACTCATCTTGATGACTACACGGCGCCTCGGCGAGGGCGAACGCCTCATCCGGTCGGGTAGCGCCTGGCAGTGGGGCATGTTCATGATGCTCGGCACCGGGGTACAGCAGCGACGACTCGGCATCATCGGTATGGGAGGCATTGGCACCGCGCTCGCACGTCGCGCCCAAGCGTTCGGTATGACCATCGCGTACCACAATCGGTCGCCGATTTCTGCCGAGGTTGCGGGTGAACTCGATGCAGAACGCCTCGATCTCGACGAGCTGTTGGCGACGAGCGACATCGTGTCGTTGAACTGCCCATACAGCGAGGCGACCCATCACCTGATCGATGGCCGTGCCTTGAGGATGATGCGCGATGATGCGGTGCTCATCAACACCGCGCGTGGGCCCGTCGTCGATGAGGCGGCACTCGTGAACGCGCTGCGCGAGGGGTTCATCGGTGCGGCTGGGCTCGATGTGTACGAAAATGAACCCGAGGTGCATCCCGGCTTGCTCACTCTCGACAACGTGGTGCTGTTACCACACCTCGGATCGGCCACCGTCGAGACCCGCACGGCCATGGCGCAACTCGCGGCACGCAATGTCGTCGAGGTGCTTGCGGGTCGCGCGCCCCTTTCCGCGGTGTGAATCCAGCCCCACGGCGCCTACTTGAGAGCGCCGGCCACTACGGTCAGCACCATGGCTGAGAACTACATCCCGAGCACCATTGACTGGGTTGCGGAACAAATCGCTGAATATGAGGCATCGGGCGGCACTCGTGCGACCACGTTGCGCGATACAGGTATCCCGATCATCGTGGTGACCATGCGCGGGCAGCGCAGTGGCGCAGTGCGCAAAATTGCGCTCATGCGCGTGGAGCATGAGGGCTGCTATGCCCTCGTGGCCTCGCGTGGGGGTGCCCCAACTCACCCAGACTGGTACTACAACCTGCTGGCTGACCCGTCGGTGAGTATTCAGGACGGCGCCACGCCACAGGCGTTCACGGTGCGTGAGGTCAACGGCGCAGAGCGCGACCTGTGGTGGCAGCGTTCGGTTGACGTATTCGCGACCTACGACGACTACCGGGTGAGCGCCGGCGAAGCCGGACGTACGATCCCCGTGCTTATCGCTGAACCCGTCGCCTGACAGGTTCAGCGGGTCGGTCGTCTAGCCGAGGAGGGCGATGGCGTCGTTGAACGTGGCGCTCGGCCGCATGGCGGCAGCGGCGAGAGCATCGTCGGGTCGGAAGTAACCGCCAACCTCAACCGGCGATCCCTGCACGGCGGCCAACTCGGCGACGATGGTCTCTTCGTTGCCGGTGAGCGCTGCAGCCACGGGTGCAAAGATTCCTGCGAGTTCAGGATCGTCGGTCTGGGCGGCAAGGGCTTGAGCCCAGTACATCGCGAGGTAGAAGTGGCTACCACGGTTGTCGAGACCTCCGACGCGCCGTGCCGGGCTGCGCCCGTGTTCGAGCACCTGCCCAGTGGCGGCGTCGAGAGTGGTCGCCAGCAGTGCTGCACGGCCGTTACCGGTGACCTCGGCCAGATGTTCGAACGACACCGCCAACGCAAGGAACTCACCGAGCGAGTCCCATCGCAGATAGTTCTCGGCGACGAACTGCTGCACATGCTTGGGGGCCGAACCGCCGGCTCCGGTCTCGAAGAGACCACCGCCGTTGATCAGGGGCACGACCGAGAGCATCTTTGCGCTGGTCCCCAGTTCGAGGATCGGGAACAAGTCGGTCAGGTAGTCGCGCAGCACGTTGCCGGTGACCGAGATGGTGTCCTCGCCGCGGCGGATGCGCTGCAGCGAATATGTTGTTGCGTCGACCGGCGACATGATCTCGATGGTGAGGCCCGATGTGTCGTGGTCTGCGAGGTAGGTCGTGACCTTTTCGATCAGTTGGGCGTCGTGTGCGCGGGTGGCGTCCAACCAGAACACCGCGGGTGCACCCGTGGCTCGGGCGCGGCTCACGGCAAGTCGCACCCAGTCGCGGACCGGCAGGTCTTTCACGGTGCACATGCGCCAGATGTCGCCGGCGCCGACACGGTGCTCAAACACCGTGTCGCCGGCTGAGTTGGTCACCTGCACTGTGCCTGCGGTGGCAATTTCGAATGTCTTGTCGTGTGAGCCGTATTCCTCGGCTTTTTGGGCCATGAGACCCACGTTCGGCACCGATCCCATGGTGGTGGGGTCATAGGCGCCGTTGTTGCGGCAGTCGTCGATAACGGCCTGGTACACGCCGGCGTAGCTCGAGTCGGGGATGACCGCCTTCGCGTCCTGGGTTTCGTTGTTCTTGTTCCACATCTGGCCCGATGTGCGGATCATTGCGGGCATCGACGCATCGACGATGACGTCGGAGGGCACATGCAAGTTGGTGATGCCACGATCGGAGTCGACCATGGCGATATCGGGGCCGTTGTCCAGTGCAGCCTGCACTGCGGCAATAACTGCGTCGCGCCGTTCGGCGGGAAGTTGTTCCGCGGCGCTGAGCACGGCACCCAGTCCGTTGTTCGGGTCTGCGCCGACGGCGGCGAGTTCATCACCGAACTGCTCGAATACGTCGGCGAAGAACACCTTCACGGCGTGGCCGAAGATGATCGGGTCGGAGACCTTCATCATCGTGGCCTTCATGTGAAGTGAGAACAGGATGCCCGAGGCCTGAGCGTCGGCGACCTGGTCGCGAAGGAACGACACAAGCGCCTCGCGGCTCATGAACGTGGCATCGACCACTTCACCGGCACTCACCGGCACATCGGTGCGCAGCACGGTGCTGGCACCGTCGTCGGCCACGTGGGTGATCGTGAGGCTGTCGTCGCTCGTCATCGTGGTCGACACCTCGTTCGACCGGAAGTCGTTGGCGCCCATCGTGGCGACATGGGTGGTCGACCCGCTCGACCAGGCCCCCATCGAATGCGGATGGCTGCGTGCGTAGTCCTTCACGGCTCGAGGGGCGCGTCGATCGGAGTTGCCCTCGCGGAGCACTGGGTTCACCGCCGACCCTTTCACCCGGTCGTAGCGGGCACGGATGTCGCGCTCGGAATCGGTTTGGGGGTCGTCGGGATGATCGGGGATGTCGTAGCCCTTGGCCTGCAGTTCGGCGATGGCAGCTTTCATCTGGGGCAGTGAGGCCGAAATGTTCGGCAACTTGATGATGTTGGCCATCCGGTCGCCGGTGAGTTCGCCCAGCTCGGCGAGGTGATCGGCCACCTGCTGCTCCGGTCGAAGGCGCTCGGGGAACGACGCGATGATGCGGCCCGACAGCGAGATATCCGGCGAGCGCACCTCGATCCCTGCCGCACCGGCATAGGCACGGATGACGGGCAATAGCGAGTAGGTGGCCAGTGCCGGGGCCTCGTCGGTGATCGTGTAGTCGATTGAGGGCGTGTTCTCAGACATGTTGCTCCCGTAGGTCGTGGGCACGTGGGGGTGGTGCCGTCAGTCGGCGTCGGTGGCCGAGGTTAGCGGAGCCTGCGGTGGGGTCACCGGTGTGGGTCGTTGCTGGTTGAGCACCACCACGGCCAGGCCAGCCACCACCGCCCCAATCGCAGCTACCTGCACCGTGTCAAGCGCCTCGTCGAGAGCCACCCACGCCACCAATGACGCGACGACCGGTACCAGCAGCGTCATTACCGAACCCAACCACAGTGGGATTCGCGGCAGGGAGGCGTTCATGACCGAGTGGCCGAGCAGACCGCCGACGATCACCAAGATCACCAGGTCACCCCACTGGCCGGGGTCGGGCACCGACATGTCCTGGCCGGCGATGAATCCGACCGGCAATGACACCACAGCGGTCCAGAACCCCGTACCGATCGTGTACTGCGACGGGGTGATCTTGCCGGCAGCCCGCTTCGCCATGACGAAATAACCGGTCCAGCAGAACAGGGCGCCAATGGCCGCGAGATCGCCTGTGCCGCTCCATTGGGGCGTGCCCGATGACCGAGTGACGATCACGACCACTCCCGCGATGGCGGCCGCGGCGGCCGCAATCTCACGACCGGAGACGCGTTCGGAGAACAGTTTCGCGGCAATAGCAAGAACCAAGATGGGTTGCAGCGCTCCGATGGTGGTGGCATTGACCACGCTGGTCATCTTCACGGCCGTGAAGAACAACACCACATCTCCCCCGAGGAGCAAACCACCGGGCGCGGCGATCCAGAGCGCCCGCCACCCTGGCGGACGGTGGCGCAGCGTCAAGACCAGAGCCAGCACGCCGGAATAGAGCGTGAACCGGTAGAACGAGATGGCTACCGGATCGAGGTCGATCGCTTTGATCAGGACCCCCGTGGTGCCCCATGCCGATACCGCGATCGCTGCGCCGATCACACCGATGAGCGGTGCCGCATGCTCGGTGTCATGGGTCACAGGTGATGCCACTGCGCGAGCCTATGTCTGGCTGCATATGCGCCGATGACCAGGGGTGGCGGGGCGGAGTGGTCGTGTGTCACACGGCGATGTCGGTGTCGCAGGTTGCCGTGGCAGCGCGACACACTGTTCACGATGTCACATGCGGCCGCGCCCTCGACGGCACGCGGTGGACGGTTCGCGGCCCTGTCGGTGCCCGGCTACCGCCTGCTGTTCGTGTCCGGGACCGTGTCGTTCGTGGCCACCCAGGTGCAGATCATCGGTCGGGGATGGCTCGCCAACACCCTGACGGGGTCGAATTCCGGCCTGGGTGTGGTGTACCTGTGCTTCGGCGTGGCGATGTTGATCTCGATGCCCGTCGGCGGTGTGCTCGCCGACCGACGCTCGCGACGGGCGTTGCTGATCGTGTCGCAGGCAATGTTTGTTGGCATCAATGCCTTTGTCGGCATCGCTGTAGCCGCCGGCTTCATTCGGTTCTGGATGCTGTTGATCACCGCGATACTGCAGGCCTTCGGCTTCGGGCTTCTGGGGCCGGCGCGGATGGCGATGACCGTCGACATCGTTGGCCGTGAGCACATGGCGAACGCGGTGGTACTGAGCCAGATGTCGTTGAACTCGGCACGCGTGGTGGGTCCGGCGGTGGCCGGTGTGGGACTTGGAATCGCATGGTTCGGCACGGTCGGGGTGTATTTCACCGCTGCGGGTCTATCGCTCGTCGGTCTGATGGCCGTGTTGTCGTTGCCGCCGACGCCGCGGCCCTCGCCGTCGCAGACGGGGGCATTCACCTCGTTCGCCGAAGGAATCTCGTACGCCCGTCGTGAACGGCGGGTGGGGTTGTTGCTCATCGGGTCAACGGTGGCTGTGGTGCTTGGCATGCCGTACCTTGCCTTTCTTCCACGGGTCGCATCGTCGATGTTCGATACCGGCCCCGGCGGCTACGGGGCACTGTCGGTTGCCTCGGCGGTCGGTGCGGTGGCGGTGTCATTCGCGATCGCGAACGTTGGCTCAGGCCGCCGTGCATGGGTGATTCAGTGGATCTCCGCCGCAGCGTTTGCCGCCGGGCTTGCAGCGATGGCGCTGGCGCCGACCTTCGCCACCTCGATGGTCGCAGTTCTCATCGTGGGCGCGGGTTCGTCGGCCTTTCAGTCGATGAATGGGTCGATCGTGCTCGATGCCACCGACGAGCGCTTCCACGGTCGAGTGCAGTCGCTGATGATGTGGGCCTTCGGCGGTTTCGGTATGGCGGCTCTTCCACTCGGCGCCTTGGCCGACGCGGTGGGGCTCCGCGCAATGCTGGCGGTTATCGCCGTTGGTGTTGCGGTGGTGGCAGCGTCGATGCGGCTGTTTGCGGCGAGCTCACACGCCGAGAGCGTCACCGATCGCGCGCAATAGCGACGGGTGATCGTCGACCGCGGCGAACTGCGGGAATTCGGTGCGCACATTGTCGGGCGCACAGAACCAGAAGCCCACGTCGGCCTCGGCCAGCATTGTGCGGTCGTTGTAGGAGTCGCCAGCGGCCGCCACGGTGAAGTTCAAGTCGTGAAGAGCACGCACCGCGCGAGCCTTTTGGTCGTCAATTCGCAGGTGGTAGTCAACGATGCGGTCGTTGTCGATCTCCAGGTTGTGGCACCACACCGTGGGCATACCAAGGGCCGGCATCAGCGGAGCGGCGAACTGTTCAAAGGTGTCGGACAAAATGATCACCTGAACCCGCGAGCGCAACTGTTCGAGGAAGTCGACAGCGCCGGGGAGTGGTGAGAGGGTGCCGATCACATCGGCGATCACGCTCATCGTCAGGCCGTGAGCGGCCATCGTGTCGAGGCGATAGCGCATCAACACGTCGTAATCGGGTTCGTCGCGGGTGGTGCGGCGGAGCGCATCGATGCCGGTGCGCTCGGCAACAGCGATCCAGATCTCGGGAATCAGCACGCCTTCGAGATCAAGGGTGACGATGCGTTGTGAACGATCGCGGATCGGAACCGGCATGCAACGAGCGTATGTCGCTCGACATCGTCGAGGGTCATCGCGCGGCGCACCCGAAGAGTTCACCGAGATGACACCCGGGAGTCACCACACGGCAAGATCGAGATTCGATCATGTGGTCGTGCCACACACCGACGACCATAAGCAATCCCGCCGACTCGGCGGTGCCTGGCGTCGAGTCCTCGGTGCGTGGACCGCAGCGCTTGGTGATCACATCCAACGCCACGGATGGGCCGATGCCACCGGAGCGGCCGTATGTCCGCCCACGCGTGAGAGCACGCCGTGCGTTGAGCGGGTGGGGCCCCCACGGGCGCGTCGCGCTGCCTAAGCCGAGTCGTCCATCACGTCGCTCCCACCGCGTCAGCGGCAGTGGTGGTGGCTACTGTCGCGCCGATGGCATCTTCTGTACCGACGACGCTGGGTGCCCCGTCGTCATCGGGCTCCTCTACCGCAATCCGGGCGGCGGTCCTGGCCGGGTTCGTGGGAGGCTGGGACGCAACAGCGCTGTACTTCATTTTCCCCGCCATCCGCGACGACATCGCCGGTGGCGATGCGGCCGCGGCTTCATGGGTGTTATCGATCACCTCAATCGTTGCTGCTGCGGTCATGTTGCAGGCCGGTCGTGTGGGCGACCGGGTCGGTCATTTGCGCACGTTCACCATCGGTGCGGTCGGCTACTTCGTTGCGGCAGCAGCCAGTGCGGTGGCGCCAACGTTGTGGTTCCTCATCGTGGCTCGAGGAGCACAAGCGGTGGCGCTGGCGTTACAGGGGCCGGCGTCAATGGCACTGATCATGGGCGGCACAACCCGTGGGTCTGAAGCACGCGCTATGGGGCGCTGGGGTGCCGCCACCGCAGTCGCAGGGGTGCTCGGGCCGATATGTGTTGCCGCACTGCTCACCTCGGTGAGTTGGCGCGTGACCTTTGCGTTGCAGATCCCGATGGCCGCCGCATTGCTGGTGCTGGTGCGCGGCGCACACGACCCCGGCCAGAGAGGCCCCGCCACCCCGTTACGTCTCGTCGACTCAGCACTGACCGTGGCCGGACTGGTGGCCGTGATCCTGCCGATCGTGGAAGGGAACGAATGGGGGTGGGCCAGCACGCGCACGCTGGGGTTCCTCACAGTCGGTGTGGCGATGCTGGCGGTGGTCGTCGTGCGATCGCGGGAGCGTGGCGTCGGCGTGATTCCTCTCCATTTGATGAAAAGCGTTGACTTTGTGACGGCCACCGTGGCGGCAACTGCCGGCGGCGCGTTGTTCTTTGCGCACTGGCTGGTGTATCTGCTGTTCCTCACCGAAGTGTGGGGCGTGGGTCTCATCCCGAGCGCGCTGCTGCTGACCACGATGCCGGCGACGATGTCGGTGTCATCGGTGTGGCTGGGCGGGGCTATCGACCGACACGGTGCTCGACGCGTATTGGTCCCCGTCGGGGCGCTCTACACCGCCACGATCATCATTTTCGTGATCGTCGCGGATGCCGATCGGCTCATCTGGGCGATGGTGCCCATGCTGGTTGCAGCCGGGCTCGCGATGTCGGCCATTTGGCCGTCGTTGAACGCCATTGCCCTGCGGCGTGTGCCGGGCGCGGAGATCGCAACAGCAGCAGCGTTCGTGCGCACCATTTCACGCATCGGATCGGCGGTCGGCGTTGCCGCCGCGGTGGCGCTGTCGTCGAGCGGTGGCGACACTCTCACCGGCAGTCTGCGTGGGTTGTGGTTCCTCGGCGTCGCGGCCGCGATCACGACCGCAGCGGTCGCGATGATTCCCGAACGGGGCGAATAACGCCGTCGTTGGGTCTCACAGCACGCGCGCGCCGTACATCTCGCCGAGAGGGTCGCTGATCAACTCGAGGCGTTCACCGTCGGGCCCGGTGAAGTACAGCGACGAACCATCGACATGGACGACATCCACGCCAGCGGCAACCAGTCGATCCCATGCCGCCTGCCACTGCGATGGTTCCATCGAAATAGCGAGGTGATGATGCCCGCCGAGTACCTCGCGATACGGGCCGAGGTCCAACCCGGGCATGTCGAAGAACGCCAGACAGTTGCCATTGCCGATGTCGAAGAAGAAGTGAGTGCTACCGGCGTAGTCGCGGTTCTCGAACAGATCGGTCAGCGGGAAGCCGAGCAACTCTTGATAGAAGCGAATGGTCTGTTCCACATCGGAACTGAGCAGTGCTTGGTGATGAACTCCACGTGCGGTGCTGGCAGGGCGTGTCTCGGGAGAGGCCATGTACTGGCGACGCAGCGCCGCCCACTCGTCGCTGCGATCGATCGGGCTGCCATGTCGGGGGGCGTCGGTCATCGACACATCATTTCATGGCCTACGTCGCCGCCGCCTCGCCTGCCGAGCGATAGGCGTGTGTGCAATGCCTGACGATCAGACGAGGTCGGCTGTGGTGGCCGGCACCGCACCTGCATCGCCCACCGGGGCAAGTCGTCGCACCCGCCCGAGGAGCGGTGTGTAGGTCACCTCGACCGTCGCACCGTGGGGTGCGGCCGCGCGCGCGTCGACCAGGAACGACCGCAGTCGCGTGTTGTGGCCATCATCGATGGTGAGCTCCACCAGAGCAGTCCCGTTATGGCCGACAGCAGCGATCCGATGGCCGAGGCGTTGCCACCATGTGCGGTCATCCATCACTGACACCGACACCACGGTGCCGGTGCGGCGGCACCGCACGAATGAGTCGATTGCGCCGGCAACCAGCAGCCACAGGCCGATCACGATAAACGTCACCACGATCGCGGAGACCACTGTGTCATAACGGTCGATCGCCACATCCACCTCGGTGCCGGGTGCGATGGTGTCGAGCACTGCGTCCACGCCGGTCCACGTGGTCAGACGGTCGGCAAGGGGCCGGAGAGCAAACGCGGCGGCGCCGACTGCGATGCCGCCGGCAGCCACGGTGAGTGGCCGACCACCCCGACCCGGAATGACGGGCGACACCACCTGCACCACGCGGGGTCGTCCAGTCGCCGCCGACCAGATGTGACGGCGCCGTCGATGGTCGAGCATGGGCGCCTGCACGACCGCCGCACCCGAGATGCCGCAGGCCACGGCCTCAGGCAGGCCGAGGCGTTGACCAAGACCGGTGGAGGGGCCCACATCGGTGCCGATCCCGCGTTCGAGGCGATCGGCCACCAGGCGACGGCCGCGTTCGGTGATGAGGTCATCGGGGTCGCCCCACAGGTCGAGTGCGGCCACGGCGACTATGACTGCACCGCAACAGCCCAGAAGGGTCCACAACTCGAGTGGGCCTGGATCCACGCCGATGATTGCAGCAAGCACGCGCGCACCTGCGACCACCGCGCCGATGACCCCCAGTGCCCACAGCGGTGCCACGACACCCAGTGGCACCCTCTCGATGGTCAAACCATCGGCGCGTGCGGCAGCGGCCACTCCGCGACGCCATGTGAACCACCACCGCCGTGGTGGTCGATGATGGGCGAGAGTGCCCGAGGTGACCGTTGCCGATGCCCCATCGCATGGCCACGATGCGGCGCGCAGATGCGCCAGCACCAGCGCTTCATGGTCGGCGAGCGTGACGTCGGCACCGGTGTCGGTCGCGAGTCGCACCGCC
Organism: Ilumatobacteraceae bacterium; assembly: GCA_017859395.1. Taxonomy (GTDB): domain Bacteria; phylum Actinomycetota; class Acidimicrobiia; order Acidimicrobiales; family Ilumatobacteraceae; genus Casp-actino5. Next base: position 14,960 of record JAFMNE010000037.1, read on the forward strand.
TCACCGTCGCGCGAGGTCACCGCAACCGCGCCACGGCGCACCAGATCGGCGATCGTTGCCGTGGCGGCATCGTCCAAACAGCGACAGCGTTGCCCGTCGCCTGCAGCGACGAGATAGCCGAGGACGGCGGGCGCGATCGTTGCGGTCACCGGTGTGGCGGCGGCGTCATCACCGGCTCCTGATGCGCTGGTGCTGCGCCGACTAATCCATCCGCGTTCAACCGACCACAGCACCACGGCGGCGATCACCACAGTGATCAGCCACAGTGCAGCCAGCGGGCCGGGCATGGTCATTCGCCTCCGGCGGCGTCGTCGTGGCGCACCCAGACGGTGCGCTGCGGGAATGGGATTTCAACGCCGGCGCCGTCGAACACGGTCTTGACGTGTTCGCGGATGGCGCGTTGCAGTGCCCACTGTGTGCCGGGGTCAACCTTGACCATTAGGCGGATCGAGATACCGTCGGCACCCAAGGTCTCTACGCCGAGCACCGTTGGCGGTTCCAAGACGTCGTCGGCGAACTCGGGTCGTGCACACACCTCAGTGGCTGCTTCTTCGAACAATCGTCGTGCGGTGGCGAGATCGGTGTCGTAGGCCACATCGACATCGACGAGGGCTACCGACCACAACTGGGAGAGGTTGCCCACACGCTGCACTTGGCCGTTGGGCACATGCCACACGGTGCCGTTCAGCGAACGCACAACCGTGGACCGCAGGGTGATCTCTTCCACGGTGCCAACCGCTTCGCCGAGGTCGACCACATCGCCGATGCCGTACTGATCCTCGAGCAGCATGAACAGCCCGGCAATACAGTCCTGCACGAGGGATTGCGCACCGAAACCGATGGCCACACCAGCAATACCGGCACCTGCGATCAGGGGCCCGAGCTCGATGCCGGTGGTGCCGAGAGCAGTGATCACCGCCACCGACCACACGGCAACACTCACCGTGGATTCGAGCACGTTGGAGATCGACACCGCTCGCGCACCGCGCCGTGCGACTTCGTTCTCGTCCTCTTCCTCGCCGTCATCGAGTAGCGAGGCGCCCGGCACGCGCATCTTTTCGAGCCGTGCAATGGCGCCCTCGGTATCGGGAGCCACCACGTGGGTGACGATTCGGCGCACCGACCTCTTCAGGATCTTGTTGCCCAGCCACGCGACGAGAAGCACCAACAGCACGCGCGCGGGCACATCGACCGCCCACGAGACGATGCGCGCGGCCGTTTCATTGCCGTCGGTGATGTCGTACACCCACGAACAGATCGACCCGGTGGGGTCGGCACACACATCTTCCACAGCAGATGGCGCAACGACAGTGGTCACAGCGGAGGCAATGCCGGTCATGACGACGACCGTAGTGCGCCCAGTAACCTCCAACGGGGCAGTCTTGCGGTGGATTCACCAGCGTCACCGCAGGGCACTCACGCCGATCTCTCCAATGACCGATCAGGACAGGTAGCGCAATATGACAACCGCCGACGATTCATCTTCACGCAACGGCAACGACGTTGACGCCGGTGCTGATGTTCTCGGCGTCGTCGGTGTGGGGTATGTGGGCCTCACCACTGGTGCCTGCCTGGCGGCCCTCGGCCATCGTGTCGTGTGCGGCGATATCGACGCTGAACGCATCGAACGGCTGCGGGCCGGGGTGATTCCCATCGTGGAGGAGGGCCTCGCGCCGCTCGTTGCCGAGGGCATCGCGAGCGGTCGGCTGACCTTTGTGGTCGGTGCCGCCGAGGTGGCCCGGCAGGCATCGATCGTGTTCCTCTGCGTTCCCACACCCCAAGACGACGACGGCTCGGCCGATCTCAGTTACGTACAAGCCGCGGCGGCGGAGATTGCCCCGGTACTCGCGGCCGGTTCCGTGGTGGTGAACAAGTCAACCGTGCCGGTGGGCTCCACCCATGTGGTGTCTGCGGTGCTGCGCCGTGGCGATGTGGCGGTGGTGTCGAACCCCGAATTCCTGCGTGAAGGCACCGCGGTGCACGATTTTTTGCATCCCGATCGTGTGGTGGTGGGGTCAGCCGATCGTGCCGCTGCCCACCGTGTCGCTGATCTTTACCAGAGTCTCGATACCCGAGTCCTCGTCACCGATGCCGCTTCGGCGGAAACCATCAAATATGCGGCCAACGGATTTCTGGCGATGAAGATTTCCTTCGTGAACGCGGTCGCTGCGATGTGCGAAGCCGTCGGCGCCGATGTTGCCGATGTGGTGGAAGGCATTGGCAGCGACCATCGCATCGGTCGCGAGTTTCTGCGGCCAGGGCCTGGTTGGGGCGGCAGTTGTTTCCCGAAGGATTCCCGTGCACTCGTGCATGTCGCTTCCAGCCACGGCTACGACTTCGCGCTCATGCGCGGGGTGATCGACGTGAATGAGGAACAGCGCGAGCGCATGGTGCGCAAGGTCTGTGTCGCAGCCGGCGCCGATGATCTCCACGGTGTCACCGTTGCGGTGCTGGGCCTGACCTTCAAGGCCGGCACCGACGATCTGCGCGACTCGCCGGCGTTGGCAGTGATTGGTGAACTGGTCGGCATCGGCGCAGCCGTGCGTGGCTATGACCCCACATGTGTGGGCGAACTTTCCCCAGGCCGTGCGCGCGATCTGGTTCATGTCGAGCGATGCGCATCGGCGGTGGAGGCTGCCCGTGATGCCGATGTGGTGGTGATCGCCACCGAGTGGCCCGAGTTCTCCGGCGTGGATATCGCTGCGGTGGCCGCTGCGATGCGTGGCCGCGCGCTGGTGGACATGCGCAATCTGCTCGACCCGTCTGCGGTGCGTGCCGCAGGTCTCACTTACGACGGCGTTGGCCGCTCGTGAACGCAACGGGCGCGGCCGTGTCGCGCCACGGCTGGGTAGTTGTCTCGGGGGGTGCAGGTTTCATCGGATCGCATCTGTGCGACCGACTTCTCGTCGATGGCCACCGGGTGGTGATTGCCGACGATCTGTCCACCGGCCGTGACACCAATGTGGCGCACCTCGCTGGCCGTGACGATGTGCGCGTTCTCACCGCGGATGTGTGCGACCCATCGGTTGCCGACACGATCACCGACATCGTGGATGGGCCGGTCACCGCGGTGCTGCACCTGGCGTCACCGGCGTCACCACCGGCATATCTGGCCCGCCCTCTCGCCACCTTGGCTGTGGGCAGCACCGGCACCGCAAATCTGTTGCAGCTGGCCGCAGCCCATCGGGCGCGTTTTTTGCTGGCGTCGACCAGTGAGGTCTACGGCGACCCACTCGTGCATCCGCAACCAGAGAATTACTGGGGCAATGTGAACCCCGTGGGGGAGCGCTCGGTGTACGACGAGGCGAAACGCTTTGCGGAAGCGCTCACTGCTGCGCATCACCGCATCGGCGCTGTCGACACGCGCATCGTGCGCATCTTCAACACCTACGGCCCGCGCATGCAGCCCGATGACGGACGTGTGGTGACGAACCTCGTGCATCAGGCCCGTGCTGGTGAGCCGATGACCATATATGGCGACGGGTCGCAGACACGCAGCTTCTGTTACGTCGACGACCTCGTCAGCGGCATGGTGGCGTTGCTCGACTCGGCGGTGACCGGCCCGGTGAACATCGGCAATCCGTACGAATTCACCATTGCCGAACTCGTTGAGGTGGTGCGAGAGGTCACCGGATCGTCATCGCCGGTCGAATACCGGCCATTGCCGTCCGATGATCCGCGCCAACGTCAACCCGATATCACTCGCGCGCGCACCGAGCTGGGGTGGGAACCCCATGTCGCGCTGCGTGAGGGTTTGGTACGGATGATCGCCGCGCTCGAGTCGTGATGCCTACACTCGCGTGACGTGTGGAGGACGCTGGCCAATCGATCCCGAATGGGTCGTCGTCTCCGTACCGACAGTTTCTCCAACCGTCGTGATGAATTCCGCTCGCTGTTCCGGCGTTCCCGCGAGGTTGTCCTGCTCGCCGCCATCACTGGGGTCGTCACCGGGTTGTTCGTGCGCGGGTTCGAATACCTCGTCGAGCACTCCTACGAGTGGGTGGTGGAGTCACCGCGTTGGGTTGGCGCCGTCGCGCCGGTGCTGGGGCTGGTGGCCACCGCGATCATCTTGCGCACCGTGGGTGGTGGCGCATCGCCGGGAACATCAGATGAGTATCTGCGTGCCTTCCACGACTCGGCATATCGCCTGACGCCGCGGGTGTTGGTGGCCCGGGTGGCGGCGGCCGTCACCACCTTGGGTTCGGGTGGGTCGCTCGGGCTTGAAGGACCGTCGCTGTACGGGGGAGCGTCGCTCGGTGCAGAGATTCAGCGCCGTTTGCCGCGACCGTTCCGCGGCAGCGACCACCGCACCCTCTTGGTGGCGGGTGCTGCTGCGGGGGTGGCCGCGATCTTCAAGGCGCCGGCGACCGGTGCGATCTTTGCGCTTGAGGTGCCCTATCGCG
>JAFMNE010000078.1 GCA_017859395.1 Ilumatobacteraceae bacterium
AGCACTGCTCCATCGGGGCCATCGAAGATGCTCTGCATCGTGACGTCGTCGTAGAGGCGTTCGCGGAACACCCACCCGTCGGCTTCCAGCGCCGACCTGGTGGCGCCCGCCATCGTCTCACGATCGCTGGTCGTCGACACCGTGAATTCGGTGACCGTTGTTGACGAGGTGGCATTTCCGGCCATGGTGGACGACGCCTGGGCCCCGGTGGGGATTGCCCCGGCCGGCACATCATCGGCAATGCCGGTGACGACATCGGTTGTCACCGGTGACCCAGACTCGATTGTCGTGGCCGAGGCCAGAGATGTGGTGCTCGTCGCCACATTGTCGTCATCGCCCCCGCAGGCGCTGATCACGAGCACCGTTACCAACAAAGCCGCGCGGGTGCACGCCAACGATGAGGGGGACCGCGTGGCCATGGCATCATGGTAGCGATGCACGCCATTGGACATCAGCGTCCCAACGCCCCTCATCAAAGCGGTGTGGAGATGTCCGACTAGTGTGATTTAGGTGAGTGGTACCTCCGAACCCGCTGCGCGGGCCCATCGGTGGGCACTCGTTGTCGAAGACGATCCGAACGATCTCGAACTCGTCGACGAGGTGCTGCGCCGCGAGGGATTCTCGGTGATGGGTGCGCCGTCGTGCGCGCGAGCGAAAGAGCTTCTGCGGTCACGTAGCGTGGATCTCTGCGTGATCGATCTCGGGTTGGAAGATGGCTCGGGCATGGAACTGCTGGTCGATGTGCGACGTGATTACGACATGCCCATCGTCGTGTCGACCGGCCAGGCCGATGTAGAGACCGCGGTGGTGTGTTTGCGCCTTGGGGCGGATGATCACATGGTGAAGCCCTACCCGGTGGCGTTGTTCGCTGCACGGGTTGCGGCTTTGCTGCGCCGCACCGGTTCGACACCGCGGACGGAGATAATGGATTTCGATGGTCTGCGCATCGACCTCGTGGCCCGTGAGGTGATTCGCGGCGACACGCCGGTGGTGATGCCGGCACGAGAATTCGATGTGTTGGCCTTTCTGGCCACACACCCTCGGCAGGTGTTCACTCGTCGGCAACTGCTCGAACAGGTGTGGGAATCCTCGCCGGAATGGCAAGACGAGGCAACGGTCACCGAACACATCCGCAAGATTCGCTTGCGGATCGAAGATGACATCCGCCGGCCGCGGTGGATTGCCACGGTGCGGCGCGTCGGCTATCGCTTCGACGGGTGACCAGCCGCCCCTGCGGCAGCATCTCATCGATGGGCGAGGTAAGCGCCGAGGCCGGCGGCGTGCGACAGGTCCCAACTGGCCGCCACTCTGTCCACGCCGATGGCGAGTCGGCGTCGAATGAGCGCGGTCACGATGTCGGCCGTGGAGGTGGCGGGGTCGACCTCGCAGGCAAGGCGCACCAGTTCGCGTGTGGCGCCTGCGTCGCCATCGGTCACGAGGGTGCCGGTGAGGGCCATTGCGCCATCGGTCCAATGGGCAGCCACCGCGTCGATCCGGCCGGTGCGGTCACAGGTCACGAACGTGTCGGCTGACCATGCTCCCGTACCCACCACATCACCATCGATCACCCCGGCGAGGCCCATCATTTCGCTCATCACACCCAGACGTGCAGCCAGCGCAGATCTCACTAGTTGTGACCCGGGATGCACGACCAGAGCCGCGGTCTCGTCGAGGTGGCCGAGTGCGGCGCGAATGGCGCCCGCCGACCCGGTTGTCGTCGGCACCTGCACCACCGCGGTGGGGATGTGAGGGAACCGCAGCGACACGTCGTGGGCAAATCCGTGCTGCTCGGCGAGTTCGTCGGTGGCCACGAACACCAGCCGGTCGGCCAGGTCGATCGGCAGACCAGCGGTGGCGCGGGCATAGGCCGGCATGCCACGCATGGTCACGAGCGGCGCGGGGACGTCATAGCCCGATTCGCGGTAGCCGTGGTAGGCGACGGCGACGTTGACCAGAATGATCATCAGCGTCGGTCCCCCTTCCTTCGGCTGTCTCCGGCCGCGCGCGCGTGGATTCCGGAGGCCACCAGAGCGGATGACGGGAATCGAACCCGCGTTCTCAGCTTGGGAAGCTGATGTTCTACCATTGAACTACATCCGCAGACGCGCCGAGTCTACCGGTTGCGACGCGGAGGCTTTCACCGCTGACGTGGTCACACGCGGCACGCATCGATGTGGTCGATATCCATGCGAAAGGGTCCGTCCACACCGTCGGACAAGATGATGCCAACCGACACCAGCGAGGACATCTCGAGTGGGCTGGCGTCGCGTGGTACACCGAAGGTGCGGGCTTCGGCATCAGCACTGCGCACCACGACCTCTGACCATTCGTCGGCGATTGCATCGGTGAGTGGCAGGTAGTGGGTCACGCGCGGGTCCCGATCCGCTGCAGCGTCATCGACCTGGAGTTCATAGCGACGTCCATCGGTGCGCACGCGGAGGCGAAATTCGGTGGCATCAGAAGCGACATCAACATCAACGGCACCACGCACGGAGGAGAACCCACCACCGTTGGTGTTGATGACCCCGCTGAAGGTCAACACGCCGTCACCGAGTGCGCCCTCGCCGATCGATTTGCCGCCCATCACACCGTCGTTCACGATGATCCACGAGTCCGCGGTGGTGAAGTCGGCGAGCCGGACGCAGCGGGTGTCGACAGGCTGGTCACCGGCGGCGTTCGTGGTGGGGGTCGGCGATTCGTCGGGTTCAAGTTCTGTGGTTGAGGTGTCGACTGCGGAGGTGGTGGTCGGCACTGGTGCCGATGTTGTTGGTGATGTGGTCACCGTGGTCGTGGCCGGTGGTGTCGGCGCAGACTCGGGGGCGGTGTCGGTTGTGCAGGCGGCGGCGATCCCCACCAGCGCCACGACGGCGACGCAGCGCAGCACGGCGCGCGACGAGTGGCCCAACGACATCGACTCCATCTCTTGAGTTTGGTCGGCTGTGGTGGCCGCCGCCATCTGTGAGCGACGACGCGAATGAAGTGCCGGCCGGCCACTAGGGTGCGACGCGTGATCCTGTCCGACCGCAGCATTCGCGACCAGATCGCCGCCGGTCGCATCGTGATCGAACCCTACGACGACGCCCTTGTGCAGCCATCGTCGATCGATGTTCGCATCTCGCATCTGTTCCGTGTGTTTCGGAACCACACCGCCGGTGTGATCGACGTGCGCCGTGACATGACCGGGTTGACCGAACTGGTGGAGATCCCCACCGACGGTTCCGAGGCGTTCATGTTGCACCCGGGAGAGTTCGTTCTCGGTTCCACGCTCGAACGAGTCGCCGTGCCCGACGATCTGGTCGGTCGGGTCGAAGGCAAGTCGAGCTTGGGTCGCCTCGGCCTGTTGATTCACTCAACGGCAGGGTTCATCGATGCCGGGTTCGACGGGCACATCACCCTCGAGTTGGCGAATGTGGCCTCGTTGCCGATCACGTTGTATCCCGGAATGAAGATCGGGCAGGTGAGCTTCATGCAGATGACAACACCGGCGGAGCGTCCCTACGGCAGTGGGGCGACTGGTTCGAAGTATCAAGGTCAGCGCGGGCCGACACCCAGTCGCTACTTCGAGAACTTCTCCTGAGCGTCGCGGGCCCACAGCGCCGCACCCACCGCGCCGGCATCGTCGCCAAGGGTGGCGAGCACCACCTCAACCGCTGGCCGGTATTGAGCACCGAGCACCGTCGAGGCGATGTGCCGATCGATGGCGGCGCGGAGCGGTTCGCCCAGTGAGGACAGTCCGCCACCGATCACGATGCGTGCCGGGTCGAGCACCATGATGAGATTCGCGCAACCGAGAGCGACCTGTGCCGCCACTTCATCGACGATGGCGAGAGCTGCGGCGTCGCCGTTGGCCAACGCGGTGGCAAAGGCCGTCGGCGACAGATCAGAGTGCAGTTGCAGTTCCCCGGAACCCACCGCGGACCGAGCATGGCCCATTAACGCAGTACCCGACGCGGTCATCTCCCATGGCCCGTGTTGGCCGGTGTGATGGGCGCGACCGTGCTGGTCGATGACCATGTGGCCGCTTTCACCGGCAAAGCCATGGGCACCCTCGACGAGGCGCCCGCCGACGATCATCCCGGTGCCGATACCTGTGCCTAACGTGACTAGCAGCACGTCGTCGACACCACGCCCCGCGCCGATGCGGTATTCCGCCCAGCATGCAGCGTTGGCATCGTTGCCCATCACCACGCGGTGCCCCAG
>JAFMNE010000038.1:0-9189 GCA_017859395.1 Ilumatobacteraceae bacterium
CCGCTTGCGGCCAGAATTCGTTCGAGTTCCACCTGCAGTGTGTGAGCGTCGATGTGTCCGTGGGTGACGAGGGCGTCACCCGTGTCGACCCAGACCAGCCCGTCGTCGGTCACCAGCACATCGTTCACCTCGTCGGTGAGCAGCGCCGTGAGGCGTCCGGTGGTCATAGCGCGCGAGTCGCGAGAGCGTCGAGGACTGCCAGCGTGGCGGGACGGCGAACGCCGAGCAGGCCAGCATCGACGGCTCGGGCGATGGCGGGATCCCACCGCACATGTGCGACCAGTGGTGCACCCACACATCGCACCACATCGTCGACGCCGAGTGCGCGACCTGGTTCGTCGACCACGATGACCCCAGTGCAGTGGTGGCCCTGTCGGTACCAGCGGTGCAGCGCCAGATAACAGGGCCGCAGCACCGCAAAGATCTGATGCGGGATGCCCGTGAGGGCGGTGGGGACCGTCGAGCATCCGGCATCGACGACAACGGGCATGGCAAGGGCGTCGAGACGGCGCGCGCAGCGGGTCCACCCGTCTGCGTCGCCGGGGTTGAGGTTGTTATCGCCTCGGGTGATGAGGGTGCCGGGTTCGGCAACCTTCGGTGGTGGCGTCGGGGCCATCCACTGTGCGACGGTCGTGCTGGTGGCGTCGGGGCTGGTGCCGAGCAGAGCAGGTTGGTCGCCGTCGAGGTCGACGAGCACGGCATTGGCAGCCCCGGCAATTGCGGCCGCGCAGACGCTGACCCCCGAGCCGCCTTTGGGTGATGTGATGATGGTGAGCACTGCCCCTCCACGGTGATGCGCGGGCGGGGAGGTCGGGACGGCGACCCTACGGGGAGTGGGTGTCAGTGTCGATACGTTGCGCTGACCGTCTGTGCCCAGTTGGCAAGAAACACGTCATCGGCGGCACGGATCGATCGGTCGGTGGTGCCCGATGAATGTGGGGTGATGATCACCTGCTCCATATCCCACAATGGACTGGTTGCCGGAAGTGGTTCAACAGCGAACACGTCCAGGCCTGCGCCGGCGAGATGACCGCTGCGCAGAGCGTCGATGAGGTCGTCCTCCACCACGATCTCTCCTCGGCCGACGTTGATGAAGTACGAACCGGCGGGCATCAACGCGAACTCCGCAGCACCGATGGAGTGCCGCGTGTCGTCGTTGAGCGGAGCCGCGACCACCACCACGTCGCTTCTGGCGAGTACCTCGTCACGGCGAACATCGGACCAGCACTCGCATGGTTCGGTGCCGGTGGGAGTGCGACGTGTACCCACGACATCCATGCCGAACGCCACCGCGAGGCGCGCAACCTCTGCCCCGATCGCCCCAAGGCCGATGACCCCGAGGCGAAGGTCGGCGAGATCCCGAGTGAGCAGAGGCGCCCATCGATGCTCGGCTTGGGCACGCCGGAAATGCACCAGGCCACGCACCAGGGCGAGCGCATCCATCATCACCGTCTGTGCAATCGACGTGGCCGAACTCCCAGGAGCGAACAGCACCTCGGCACCGTTGTCGGCCAAGCGTCGGAAGACCTCGTTGTCGCCACCGGCGGAGAACGATTGGAACCACACCAGATTCGGGCTGCGTAGGCACGCCCCGAAGTAGTGCGGTGTGCGCTCGGGCCAGGCGTCGGTGGAGAACCATGCATGGGTGATGCGTGCCAAGTCGTCATCGGCGATCACGCCGTCGGCGCCGAGCACCACGAACTCCACATCAGGACAGATCCCGCGGATTCGTTCTCCAGCGCGGTCGCGGGCGGTGTCGGTGCACAGCAGAACGGGGCCCGACTTCGACGTGTCCACGCCGCGATCGTAGTGTCGAGCTGTGGCCAGCTCCGTCCCGATGCCCGAGGTTGCCGATCCGCGCCCCCGCTGCGATGGGGGCCTGGTCGTCGGTGTGCGCTGCAGCGAATGTGCGACGCCGTCGGCGTGGGTGGTGGGTCGCTGTCCGCGGTGCCTTGGTCAGGTCGTGCCGGAATCATTCGGGCCCATCGGCACGGTGTGGTCGAGCGCCAACGTGCATGTCGCGGTCGGTGAGTACACGCCGACGTACACCTTGGCCTATGTCGATCTCGATGGGGCCGACAGCATTGGTCCGCGGGTGTTGGCACATCTGCGCCCCGGTGGTGAAGTGCCTCCCGGGACGCGCGTCGAGATCGACGGCGATGACGGTGGCGACCTGTGGTTCGTGCCAGCGGGGACGGGTGCATGATGGCCGCTTCGGTTGTTATCAGTGGTGTGGGCACGTCCAACTTCGGACGCGCGCCGCAGTCGCGAATCGAGGCGCTTGCTCATGCCGCGATCGTGGAAGCGCTCGACGATGCCCGGGTCGCTCCGGGTGATATCGATGCCGTATGGCTGGGCACCGTGTTCGGTCCGGCTGGTGTGGCGAATCGGGTGATGGCGGCCTCGGGGCTGGCTGGTGTGCCGGTCTATTCCATCGAGGCGGCGTGCGCCAGTGGCACTGTGGCGCTGCATGAGGCACAGGCGGCCGTGGCCACCGGCCGCCATCAGCGGGTGCTCGCCGTTGGAGTTGAGCAGTTGTCGACGGTGTTCTCGGGACCGATCGTCCCGGAAGCATCTGACCCCGAAGGACGCACGGGGCTTGCCCTCCCCGCGTTGTACGCGCTGTCGGCAAACCGCTACTTGCACGACTATGGACTGGACCCGTCGGTGCTCGGCCATATCGCGGTCAAGAACAAGTACGCCGGCTCGTTGAACCCGAGGGCGCATCTCGGCGGAGCACCGCCCGACATCGACCAGGTGCTGGGCAGCCGTGCGATCGCTGGTCCGCTGACGCTGCTGCAGTGCTGTCCGATGAGTGACGGTGCGGCAGCAGCAGTGGTCGAATCCGCAGCGACAGCACGTTGCGATGACCCGGTTACGGTGCTGTCGTGTGCGTTCGTGTCGGGAACCTGGTGGAATTCGGATACGTCGCTGCCATGGAGCGTCGACACGGTGCGTGCTGCGGCACGTGCCGCGTTCGATACCGCTGGGCTGACACCAGCCGATGTGGATGTGGCTGAACTGCACGACGCGTTCACGATCGGGGAAGTGCTCACTACCGAGGCACTCGGGTTGTGTGCGGCGGGAACGGCCGCCCAGCGTGCAGCTGACGGCGCGAGTGCGCTGGGGGGAGAGCAGCCGATCAATCCGAGCGGGGGTCTGCTATCACGTGGCCATCCTCTTGGAGCCACGGGTCTTGCCCAGACAGCTGAGATCGTCTGGCAGTTGCGTGGACGCGCCGGTGAGCGACAGGTGGACGGTGCCACAGTCGGTCTGGTCGAGACGATGGGCGGTGGGGCCGCGGGCGTCGACGGCAATGCATGTGTGGTCGCGCTGCTCGGAGGGCCCGGATGACGATGGGTGTGCCGACCAGCGACGTCGACCTGTTGTCAACTGCGTCGTTGATCGATCCACATGCTGCCTACCGCGACCTTCGCGACCTCGGCGAGGTGGTGTGGTTGCCACATCACCGCGCATGGTTCATCGGGCGTTACAACGCGGTACACGAGGCATTTCGCGACCAGCGTTTATCGAGCGACCGCCTCTCTCCGATGGAGGCACGTCTGAGCGACGACAATCGTGCGACTCTGGCGTCCACGATCGATCTGTTGCGCGGATGGATGGTGTTCCACGATCCGCCCGATCACACCCGGTTGCGCGAACCGTTGCGTCGCGCCTTCACTCCTGGTCGCCTCGCAGCACTGCGACCACACGTGGTGTCGATCGTCGATGAACTCCTCGACCATCTCGCCGCTGCGGAGTCGCCGGATCTCATCGCGGATTTCGCTTTTCCGCTGCCGGCAATCGTGATTGCCGAACTTCTCGGGGTGCCGGCCGAGGACCGTGACGATTTCAAACACTGGAGTGATCAACTCGCTGCGCTGGTGTTCGGTTCGTCAGACCGCGGGTCAAAGGCCGCGACCGCCGCAGCCGGTAGTGAGCGGTTCTCGCGGTATTTCGCCGACTTGATCGACAGGTATCGCCAAGCGCCGGAGGACAATTTGGTGTCGGCGTTGATCGAGGTGACCGAGGATGATCCCGACGGAGCAGGTCTCAGCCCGGCCGAGTTGGTGGGGGCCTGCACCCTGTTGCTGTTCGGCGGTCATGAAACCACCACGAACCTGATCGCGAATTCGATGCGGACGCTGATGACACACCCCGATGCGATGGCTGCGGTGGCGAGCGATGCCAGTTCCCACCCGTTGGTGTTCGAGGAACTTCATCGCTTCGACGGATCGACGAAATTGATGGTGCGGGTGGTGGCCGAAGATCATGAACGCGGAGGGTGCATGCTGCGTGCCGGCGAGACGGTGTTGCTGGGAGTGATGTCGGCGAATCGCGATCCAGAGGTCTTCACCGATCCCGACGTGCTGGACATCGATCGGTCGAATGCTCGAAGCCATGTGGGGTACGGCTACGGAATCCATTTCTGTCTCGGCGCGGCGTTGGCCCGTATGGAGGCCGAGATCGCGATTGAGGCGCTGGCTCGGCGGTTCCCAGCGATGCGCCATGACCCGCAGGCGGTGCGTTACGCCGATGCGTTGATTGGTCGGGGAGTGGCAGCTCTTCCGATCAACGTTACCGATCAGTGTTAACTGAGTATCGTTCAGTGGTCCAGAATTCTCGGCTAGGGTTGGTTCATGGCGGCAGCAGAAGTTTCAGCTCGCGACACGATTCTGGCGATCGCAGTTGAGATGATCGACGCCGACGGTGAAGCTGCTCTTCGCATGGCCGATATCGCCGAACGAGCAGGCGTCGCTGTGGCACTGATCAGCCACCACTTCGGGTCCCGTGAAGGTCTGGTCAGTGAAGCGCAACTGTTCCGCTTCCGACGCCAACCATTTCTTGATGCAGCGCGTATCGAAGCTGCCGTGATGGCGATCGATGATGTCGAATCGTTTCGCGGGCTGTTGCATGAACTCACCCGCGATGTCGTGGGTCTGCAGCGCAGCGTCTTGCGGATGGAACGGGTCACCGAAATCGCCGCGACTCATGGTCGGCCGGAACTTCGCGGGAAGGTGATGGACGCCAACCGCGAGGTGACCGACAGCATCCAACACGCGGTTGCCCTTGCGCAACGGGTTGGTTTTGTTCGGCGCGATCTCGATGCTCGTGCTCTGGCTTTGTTCGTGCAGGCCTACGCGATGGGTTTCGTACTCGCCGATCTCGACCCGAACCGGCCTGATGACGAGGCCTTGGCCACGGTTATCGATGCGGTCACGGCGGGTCTGTACGCGTCGTAGTTCGACCGCGTCACGCGTGGTCGTGATCAGGCGGTGAATCCGTCGGTGCGTGCGAGCACCTGCAGCATCACTTCATCGGCGCCGCCACCCACCGAGGTCAATCGGTTGTCGCGGAAGAACCGCGCGGTCCAGTTCTCCTCCACGTACCCCATACCGCCGTGGTACTGCAGGCACATATCGGCCACGCGGCGCACCAGTCGACCAGCGGTCAACTTAGCGATCGTCGCCTGGCGTGTGGTGTCCTCACCGCGGTCATAGGCCTCGGCAATCGCGTAGTTGTAGGTACGCAACAGATCAAGATCTGCAGAGAGTTCCGCGAGGGTGTATTGCAGGTGTTGGTTGGCCAGCAGGGGTTGGCCGAAGGCCTGGCGTTGACGCAGGTAGTCGGCAGTGCGAGCAAGCGCTACCTCACATGCGCCAACCGTGGTGTACGACGCCCACATCCGCTCCACCACGAACTGGGCCATCTGCTGTTGGAATCCTCTTCCGATCTCCCCGATGGTGTTGGTCACCGGCACGCGACAGTCGTCAAAGCTCAACAGGCCGGTATCCGATGCGCGCATACCCAACTTGTCGAGCTTGCGTGACACCGAGAATCCCGGGGCGTCGGTAGGCACGATGATCTGGCTCATGCCGTGGTATCCACCGTCATCGGAGGTGCGTGCCAGCAGGCACAGCCAGTCCGCTTGGAGGCTGTTGGTGATCCACATCTTTGAGCCGTTGATGACCCACTCGTCACCGTCACGGACAGCACGGGTTCGGATGCCAGCCACGTCGCTGCCGGCGTCGGGTTCGCTCACAGCGATGGAGCACACTTGGGTGCCCGCGAGGGCCGGCGCCAAATATCGACGTTTCTGCTCCGGGCTGCCGAAACGAGCGAGCGATGGTGTGGCCATATCGACCTGCACGCCGAGCGCCATCGGCAACGAGCCGTGGTCGCAGCGTCCGAACTCTTCACCAAGGATCACAGTGAAGGCGTGATCGGCACATTGGCCGCCGAACTCCGTCTCGTACTCAAGTCCGAGGAAGCCGAGACTGCCCATCTTCGAAAAGATGTCGTGGAGGGGCATCATTTCGGCATCTTCCCATTCGGGGATGCGCGGGTTGATCTCGTTCTCGATGAAGTCGCGAACGACGGAGCGAAACTCATGATGCTCGGCGGAGAACTGCATGCTGTGACCGTATCCCCTATGGTTCGGCTCATGCCCATCCGCCATCAGCAACGCGCGATCGATCTCGGCATCGTGATCACCGACTCTGACGCAGCTCTCGGTTTCTACCGGGACCTGCTCGGCATGGACCACGAGGGTGATGTTCCCTTCGCCGGTCTTGGTCTGATGCATCGTTTGCGCTGCGGCGATTCGCTGATCAAGTTGATTCGTACCGAACAGATGCCCGATTCGTGCCCGGCGCCCGGTGGCATCGAGGCCGGCACAGGCCTGCGATATTTCACGATCCACATGGAGAATCTCGACGAGATGGTGCAGGTGTGCCGCGATGCTGGCGTGAGTGTTGTGGTGCCACCGATGTCGCCGCGACCAGGTCTGCGGATCGCCATCGTCGAAGACCCCGATCGCAATCTCGTCGAGTTCGTCACCAACGAATGATGTCGCGGCGCGTCGCCGCCGAGGATCACACGGCGAGAAGGTCGCGTGCGCCGGTGTCGCTCGATGGGTGGCGCAGCTTCGACATCGCGCGCGCTTCGATCTGACGGATGCGTTCACGGGTCAGATTGAAATGCTCGCCGACCTCTTCAAGGGTGCGGGGTTCACCGCGATCGAGACCGAAGCGCAACTTGAGGATCTCACGCTCGCGCTCATCGAGAGGTGCGAGGAGGCGGGCGATCTCTTCGGGCAGGAGCGCCGTGGCGGCCACCTCGAACGGTGATTCGGCTGATCGATCCTCGACCACGTCGCCGAGTTCGGCGTCTCCATCCTCGCGCAGTGGCTCCGACAGCGACAGCGGCTCGGCGGCGAACCGCAGCGCCTCGGTCACCTTGTCCTCGGGCATCTCTACCTCGGCGGCGAGTTCAGCAAGGGTGGCCGGTCGGCCGTACTTCAACTCGAGTCGGCTACGCGCTTTCTGCAGGCGTGCCAGGGTGTCGCCAGCGTGGACCGGCAGGCGGATTGTGCGGCCGGTGTTCGCGATGCCGCGCGTGATGGCTTGGCGAATCCACCATGTTGCGTAGGTGGAGAACTTGAAGCCTTTACGCCAGTCGAATTTCTCGACCGCGTGCATGAGGCCAAGGTTCCCCTCCTGGATGAGGTCGAGCAAGGGGAGCCCGGACGCCTGGTATTTCTTGGCAATCGACACGACGAGACGCAGGTTCGACTGCACGAATTGGCGCTCGGCTTCTTCGCCTTTACGAGCCGTGCGACGGAGCTCCCTTTTGCGCGCAGGTGTGACGTCTTTTCCACCAGCATCGAGTAACTCAATGGCTTCTTTGCCAGCCTCAATGGCCTTGGCAAGACGAACTTCATCGTCCTTGGTCAGCAGGTCATACTGACCGATATCGGTCAGGTAGAGACGGACGAGATCCTCGTCATCCCTGTCAACTCGGTCCTTGGCCACTGGCTCCCTTTCGTCACGCGGACAACCGTGCTTCGCTTCGACCCCGCTGGCCCCCGGCCCCTCGGAGACTCCTTGTGAGACGTCTGTCACGATACCTCTAGGAACGGTGCGACCCACCAGTCGAGGTGACAGGTAATCTGATATTCATAACTCGGTGACGCGGGTGACCATTCGGGTCATCAGCGGCGTCGAATGGGTACATGGAACCTGAGGAGGCGACGTGGCAAATCCAGTGTTGAACGAGCGGACGATGGCGAATTGGGCGCCCCCGGCATCCGGTTCGCGGCAGGGGCCTGTTGACGATGGTCCCACCTCTGCATGGGCATCAACAGGTGCGACGATGACGGTGTCGGGCACGATCTCGGCAACGTCGGTGTTATTCGTGTTGTTGCTGGCATCTGCAGCTGTCGGGTGGATTGCCACCGGCAGTCCCGAGGTGAACCCCGATGGCACCGTGGCCTATGGCGTACCCGGTCTCGCGATCGTGGGTGTGATCGTGGGTATCGGATGCGCCTTTGGCTTGATGTTCAAGCCGACACTCGCGCGGGTGCTCGGCCCGGTGTACGCCCTGGCCCAGGGTTTCTTCGTCGGGTCGGTGTCGCGCATGTTCGAGACCTTCTACGACGGCATCGTTGTGCAAGCGGCGGGTGCCACCGTGGCGGTCTTCGGTGTGATGCTTGTGCTGTACCGCTCGCAGGTCATCAAGGTGACCGACCGTTTCCGACGCATCGTGGTGATGGCGACACTTGGTGTCATGGCGTTGTACCTAGTGAGTTTTGTGATCTCGCTGTTCGGTGCCTCGGTGTCGTTCCTGTCCAGCCCGAGTGGTTTTGGCGTTTTGTTCTCGGTGTTTGTCGCTGGTCTGGCGGCGATGAACCTCGCCCTCGACTTCGATTTCATCGAGCGTGGCGTTGAGATGCGCCTTCCAAAGCATTTCGAATGGTTCGCGGCATTCGGTCTGCTGGTGACCGTCGTATGGCTGTACCTCGAATTGCTGCGACTTCTCGCGAAACTGCGCGAGCGCTGATCTGGTGCACAGCAGCGTCGCCGTACCGCTAACGACCACGGTCGCAGTGGTGACGGCGGCCGCAACAGCTCACGCCATCAACGCGCCGCGCCCGGTCATCGTTGCCATGGTGGGTGTGGCTGCGGTGAACGCTGTCGTCTCCGCCGTGCGTGGCGTCTACGACATCACCTGTTCACGCGGGCTGATCGCGCTGATCGTTGATTCGACATGGGCGGTGGTGATGACGGCTGCGGCCGTGGTGGCCCATGGTGTGGCCGCGGCGATGGCGATGATGGGCCGTTCTCCGGGGTTTGATGCAACGGCGAGCCGCGGGTCGACGATGCACATTTACCGACGAGGACTTGTCGT
>JAFMNE010000038.1:9543-11258 GCA_017859395.1 Ilumatobacteraceae bacterium
TGATTGAACCCGGCAGGGTCTTCTTGTTGTACCCAATGTCCGATACCGGGCAGCAAGGTGTTGCCACGATGATGCGGTAGGCGCTCGTTCATCTGTTCCACATACCCGGGGCGCGTCAGGATGACCGGGTCGACAGCGCCGGCGATGAATCCGGTGGGCATGGTGATCGTCGACTCACCGATCGGCGAGAACAGCTCGTGGTTCGCATCGAGGTTGCGGTACCAGTTGATGGCCGGTCCGAACCCGCTGTGGGTGAATTGCTCGGTATACACCGCGAGGTCGGCCGGGCTCAGCCACGGGGGTAGGTCGAGTGGTCGTCCACCGGCGATGTGTTCGAAGTACTCCGTGCAGCCGGTTCCGGCTGCGGGAAGGGAGCCGCCAGCCAAGGTGGCCATGCCCTCGCCAGATGCCACATGGATGATGGCCCGTAGGAAGCGCTCAGGGTCAGCGTCGAGTTCGGCTTCTGGCACATCGGGTTCTTGGAAATAGTTGATGTAGAAGAAGTCGTCGCCGTGTTGGTGCCGCAGAACGGTGGTCGGTGTGTCCGGCCATGGCGTGTAGGGCACCGATGCGGCGATGATTCCCCGGCAGCGATCGGGGTGACGCTGAGCGATGTGCCACGTGACGATCGCACCCCAGTCATGGCCGATGACGACCGCCTGATCCGCTCCGTCGTGGTCGAGCAGGGCGATGACGTCGTCACAGAGGTGATCGGCGCGATACGCGGATACTCCCTCGGGTTGCGCGGAGTGGGCATATCCGCGTTGGTCAGGGGCGATCACTCGCCATCCGGCGTCGGCGAGAGCAGGAATCTGATGTCGCCATGAATAGGCGGACTCAGGGAATCCGTGCAGCAAGATCACGGTGGGTGCGCCGCGGTCACCGGCGATCGTCACGTCGAGGTCAACGCCGTCGGCCACGGTGACGCGATCGGTGGGCTGGGTCATGTGGCCCCCCGGCAGCGGTCGCGTAGGTCGGTCAACTCTGAGCTGAGGCGCCGCGCGGTATCGATGGTGGACGGATCGACTCTCACATCGATACCAGCCACGAGATCGGCTACCCGCGCGAGCTCGGCGTCGATCCAGGTGCACAGCGCCTCGATCACGTCGTGCTTGGGTTGCGGCTCGGCGGTGTGACTGGGTTCGTTGAGAGGCACGCCGGGGCGACGCGTCGCCCACAAGGTGGCGATCTCGTCGAGGCGGTGGGTGGCAGCGATGCACAGGCGCGGGTTCGCTGCAGCCGTCGTTGCTGCCGTGGCCATCACGTCGGACCAGGCGTGGGCTTCGGCGGCTCCGCGGTCGCATGCGGCAACCAAGGTGATGATGTCGGCAGCATCACCCCGTCCGCTCATGGCGTGCGAGTGGCGGTGGGGTCAGCGGCGAGCACCGCGTCGTCAATCGGTTGGCCGGTGACGTGATCGATGCCATACGAGCCGTCGTCGAGGCGTTGGAGGGCGGCGGCAACGGCGTCGAGGCCAGCGGCGATCTCATCGAGATCGACATCGTCGCCGGGAACCACGATGGCTGGTGTGGCGACGCCCGCGGTGGCATCGTCGGCAAGAGCGGAGCCAGCGGCATCTGCATTGTGATCGGCGTTGTGAGCGGTGTCGATGGGGTCGGGGGTGTCCGATGTGTCGTCGGTCGGGGCGCCGTCGTGCACCTGGTTCTCGCCGGTGAGCTCGTCCATCAGCCGCGACACTACCGCGCGGTGGCGCG
>JAFMNE010000038.1:11726-18772 GCA_017859395.1 Ilumatobacteraceae bacterium
GAGTCCGGCGGCATCGTCAAAAGTGGCGGTGAAGGTCACGGTGGCGGAGCCGTCCTCGGCAACGCGCGGGCCATCCACCATCCACCCCCGTTCGGTGAGGTCATCGACAGCGAGCGATTCGATCACCGCTGGTGCTGCGCGAATCACCTCGGCAGAAGCGACGGCGCGCACGGTCACTTCACCGCTGCCGTCACCGTTCACCACCACAGCGATGTCCATATCGAGGCGACAGCCGGTCGCGATGAGCGCGACAACGCCGCAGAGAACAGCGATAAGACGGCGACCGATCGGCATTGACCCATCATCGCAAATACGAGTGCATGGCGATGGTCTCGTCGGGCACGATGCTCACATGGGGGCGACGCAGGCGACTACGGGTGACACGCGACCACACGCTGCAGTGGTGCTCGAGCATGTGGTGGTGCGCCGGCATGGGCGCATTGATGAACACATTGCGGTGGCCCGTGATCTGGTGGTGTGGCATCGCCTGTGTGGCGTGGTGCGGGTGCCCGCGGATCACCGTTGCTTCTCCACCGATTTGGCGTCGGTGCCGTGGTTCTGGCGATGGGTGGTGGGCCGTGTCGGTGTGCACCTTCGCGCTGCGGTGGTGCATGACTGGTTGATTCATCAGGGCGGCCATGGTGGTGCCGTGTCGCGAGCCGATGCCGATCGGGTGTTCGCCGACCTGTTACAGCGTGACGGCGTCGATCCGGTGACGAGATGGCTAATGGTGGCCGCAGTTGGTGTTGCAACCGCGGTCGCCGGTGGTCATCGGCCGTGGATGCGCCTGTGGGTGCCGTGCACCATGGCTGCGGTGGTGGGTGCCGGTGTGGTGACCGTGCTGAGCGCAGGTGCGTGGTGGCCACCGGTGGTGGCCATCCCTGCGGCAGCGTTGGGATCGACATGGCATCCCATTCGCCGCGACGGCATAGTGGCCCTCGTGGCGACGGCGCTGCTGTGGCCAGCCACGGTGGCCGTGCTGATGACCGGGGCCGCGCTGAGCGCGACCCGATGCATCATTCGGCGGGTGTCTCGGGCGGATCGTCGGTGACGGTGGTGGTGGCCATCTCCACTGCGGCCGGAGGCACGAAGCCCTCCACGGCAGAGAAGGCGAAGCGACGTGACCCGGGGCGGTCCGGATCGTCTTCCACGTCGACCACGATGATCTGACCCGCGGAGAACTCCTTGTACAGCAGTTTCTCCGACAGCACATCTTCGATTTGGCGCTGGATTGCTCGCCGGAGCGGACGGGCACCGAGTTGCGGGTCGTATCCGACGTCGGCGAGAAGTTCCTTGGCCGACTGGGTGAGTTCGATCCCGAGGCCCTGCGATTCGAGCTGCGTGGTGAGTCGACGCAGCATCAAGTCGACCATCTGAACGACCTCGTCCTTGCCGAGTTCGTGGAACACGATCGTCTCGTCGACACGGTTCAAGAACTCTGGGCGGAAGTGCTGCTTGAGCGCTTCGTTGACCTTGTCCTTCATCCGCTCGTACGACATGGCCGAGTCGTCGGTGGTGAAGCCGACATTGGCCTTGCGCAGGTCGGCGGTGCCGAGGTTCGACGTCATGATGACCACCGTGTTGCGGAAGTCGACCGATCGACCTTGCGCGTCGGTCAGGCGACCCTCTTCGAGGATCTGCAACAGCGAGTTGAACACGTCGGGGTGAGCCTTTTCGATCTCGTCGAAGAGCACCACCGAGAACGGCTTGCGCCGCACGGCTTCGGTGAGCTGGCCACCCTCTTCGTATCCGACGTACCCCGGAGGCGAGCCCATCAGGCGGCTCACGGTGTGCTTCTCCATGTACTCGCTCATGTCGAGCGTGATCAGGGAGGAGTCGTCGCCGAAGAGGAACTCGGCGAGGGTCTTGGCGAGTTCGGTCTTGCCGACGCCGGTTGGCCCGAGGAAGATGAATGAGCCGCTGGGCCGCTTCGGGTCTTTCAGGCCGGCGCGGGTGCGCCGAATCGATTGCGACACTGCGGCCACGGCGTTCTCCTGGCCGATGATGCGCTTATGCAGTTCACCTTCCATGTTGAGGAGCTTCTGGGTCTCTTCTTCGGTGAGCTTGTAGACCGGGATGCCGGTCCACAGCGACAGCACCTCGGCTACGGCTTCTTCGTCGACTTCATCGAATAGGTCGACACCACTGGCCTTGACCTCGGCCTCTTTGGCGGACTTCTCTTCGAGGATCTGCTTCTCTTCGTCGCGGAGGCGCCCGGCTTCTTCGAAACGCTGCTCTTCAACAGCGGTGCGCTTCGCTGACTGCACCTCGCTGAGACGTCGCTCAAGATCGCGCAGATCCGGAGGGGTCTGCATGCGCTTGATGCGCAGTCGTGACCCGGCTTCGTCGATCAGGTCGATGGCCTTGTCGGGCAGGAAGCGGTCGGAGATGTAGCGATCGGCCAGGTTCGCTGCAGCCACTAGGGCCTGATCGGTGATGGTGACCCGGTGGTGCGTCTCGTACTGCTCGCGCACACCCTTCAAGATCTCGATGGTGTGGGCGAGCGTGGGCTCGTCGACCTTCACCGGCTGGAACCGGCGCTCGAGGGCAGGGTCTTTCTCGACGTGCTTGCGGTACTCGTCGAGGGTGGTGGCCCCCACGGTCTGCAGTTCGCCGCGAGCAAGCATCGGCTTCAGAATCGATGCCGCATCGATGGCACCTTCGGCTGCACCGGCGCCCACCAGGGTGTGGATCTCATCGATGAACAAGATGATGTCGCCACGCTGCTTGATCTCTTTGAGCACCTTCTTCAGGCGTTCTTCAAAATCACCGCGGTAGCGCGACCCGGCCACCAGCGACCCGAGGTCCAAGGTGTAGAGCTGTTTGTCGGTGAGGGTTTCGGGGACGTCGCCGGCGACGATCCGCTGAGCGAGACCTTCCACGATGGCGGTCTTGCCCACGCCGGGTTCGCCAACGAGGACCGGGTTGTTTTTGGTGCGCCGCGAGAGGATCTGCATCACCCGTTCGAGTTCGTTGTCGCGGCCGATCATCGGATCGAGTTCGCGGTCGCGCGCCATCTGGGTGAGGTTGCGACCGAACTGGTCGAGGATCTGGCTGTTCTTGTCGTCGTCGCCCTTTGAGGAGCCGCCGACACCAGCTGCCTGGCCGCCGGACTCGCCGCGCGGTGCACTGCCGGAGCTGCTGCCACCTTGGTAGCCCGACAGCAGTTGGATGACCTGCTGGCGAACGCGTGACAGATCGGCGCCGAGCTTCACCAGCACCTGGGCGGCCACGCCCTCACCTTCGCGGATGAGGCCGAGCAGGATGTGCTCGGTGCCGATGTAGTTATGGCCCAACTGCAGCGCCTCGCGCAGCGACAACTCGAGCACCTTTTTGGCGCGGGGAGTAAAGGGGATGTGGCCCGATGGCGACGAGCCGCCCTGGCCGATGATCTCCTCGACCTGGCTGCGCACGGCCTCGAGTGAGATGGACAGGCTCTCGAGTGCCTTGGCCGCCACGCCCTCACCCTCATGGATGAGGCCGAGCAGGATGTGCTCGGTGCCGATGTATGAGTGGTTGAGCAGGCGCGCTTCCTCTTGGGCGAGGACCACTACTCTGCGAGCCCGGTCGGTGAATCGTTCGAACATGTGTCGCCTTTCGTCTGGTCGGGCGAGTACGTGTTCTCACTCTACCGGTGGGTTGTGGCGGACGTCCGACGCTCCGCCAACCAATCGTCGAATGTCACGCTGCTGTCACGATGGCTCAACGGGGGCTGGCACGTGTCGTGTGACCGCCGGTGTGCAGCGATCGTCGCTCATGTTCTGGCGCGGGGCGTAATGCGCGTAGCCTGCGCGCGTGGCTGGCCCGACATCTCCATTGATCGTGGCCGCCGGTGATGCGCGGTCGCGTGTCGAGGACGCGATGTTGGCTGCGGTCCGCACCAGCGATGACCACCTCACCGAATTGGCATCACATCTCATCACTGCGGGCGGAAAACGGTTGCGCCCGGTGCTGGCGATGGTGTCGGGAGCGGTCGGTGGTGGCGATGTCGCCAGTGTCGGTGACGACGTGGTGTCGGGTGGGGTGGCCTGTGAGTTGGTGCACCTGGGGTCGCTCTATCACGACGATGTCATGGACGAGGCGGCGACCCGGCGCGGCGTGGAGACGGTGAATGCCCGGTGGGGCAACCTGCAGGCGATTCTCGCGGGCGACTTCTTGTTGGCGCGCGCATCGGAAATCGCGGCGTCGCTCGGAACCGAGGTGGCCGGGTTGTTGGCCCGCACGATCGGCTGGCTGTGCGAGGGCCAGATTGAGGAACTGCGCCACACCTACGACGTCGATCGACCACGCGACAGCTACCTTCGTTCGATCCACGGCAAGACCGCCTCGCTGTACGGCACGTCGGCACGCGTGGGGGCGCTGGTGGCAGGCCATTCTGCGCCCACGGTCGATGCGCTCACCGCGTGGGGCGATGCGTACGGGATGCTCTTCCAGATCGTCGACGATGTGCTGGATCTCACCTCTACCGATGCCGAGTTGGGCAAGCCGGCGGGTCACGACATGGAAGAAGGCGTGTACACCTTGCCGGTGTTGTGCACGCTCAATGCAGGTGGTGATCGCGCCGATCGATTGCGCGACTTGTTGGGCGGCCCGCTCGACGATGGTGCCCGGTCGGAGGCGTTGGAGTTGGTCCGTGGCGGCGATGGCGTTGCCGATGCTGTGGCCGTGGCCGAGGAATATGTGGTGCGCGCCGAAAGTCTGTGTGCAGATCTGCCCGCGGGCCCGGCCACCGATGCGTTGGCAGCGGCCCCGGCCGCGCTGCTCGCGTCCGTTCGACCATCGGCTGTATAGATACGTCATGGCCGTGGCGGCCCCTGTGGCCGCCTGCAGGTGCAGCGGTACACTCGCCCGTGCTGGAGAGGTGCCAGAGCGGCCGAATGGGACGCCCTGCTAAGGCGTTGACTGCGCAAGCGGTCCGTGGGTTCAAATCCCACCCTCTCCGCCATTCGCCGTCGGGGCGTCGGGCATGAGTCCGGCGCCCCGATTGCGTCTCCCGGTTCGCAATGTTGCGAAATGATGACGAAAACGACAGAATGTCGTCATGTTCGAGGGTGGGCGTCGACATCGCGATGCCACCGGCAGGGCCGACAACTTCTGGGTCCGCACGGCCCCGTGGGGCGAACGTCATCACGACACTCGCGATGAACCGGCGGCCCGCAAATCGATGACCCTGAGCGACGACACAAATGATGATGTGTCCCGTTCTGCCGATGCTGTCTGCGAGCCGATCGACCCGATCCTGCGACCAGATGACCCCACGGTGAGTGCCTCACGACCCGCAGCGCCACACCAGCCGGCGACGCGTCAGCCAGAGCAGATCGCCGATGCGTTGTGGGCGACGATGATGCGGTGCCGTGCCAACGCGACAAGGGGTTGCACATCGAGTGATCCGCTGCTGATCCGTCTGGTCGTCATCGTGGTGGTTGCCCTCGCCGCCGTGCCGGTTGCGTGGGCATTGCGTGACGATGCATCGCCGACATCCGACGTGAGGATGGCCGCGAGTGCGAGTAGCGCAGATCTCGAGATGCAGGTGGCGTCGGCTTCCTCCGAGGCGGCGGGCGCACTGGTCGACACCACGATGCCGACGGCCGATGGCGGCGCGACCACAGCATCGGCACCGGCCACAGCCGCGCAGGTGCGACTGGCCGACCGGGCGTCGGCGGAGCCGGTTGCGTCACCGGCGGATGCAGTGATCAGCGAACCGTCGGTCGCGCCGGCAGCAAGTGCATCGGTCGCCACATCGTCCCCCGCGCCGGTTGTGCGTGCCGTCGAGGTGGCCTGCGCGAACGAGTACACCCTTGTGCGCGGCGACTCCTGGAGCCGACTGGCCGAGCGCAGTGGTATCGACATGGATGAACTGCTGTCGCTCAACGACGCCAGCATCGACACGGTGATCTACGCCGGAGAAGACATCTGCCTGCCAGTAGGGGTGCGCGTAGTGGTGCCCACAACGGCCGCGCCGGCAACAACGAATGCGCCAGCCACCAGCTCACCCCCTGCCCCCGCAGCCGACGAGTCGCCAACAACGACGGCTGCGCCAACAACTGCCGCGCCGGTGCGCCTGCCGACCGCGCCGTCACGCGATACCGCCGAGGCGATCATCCGCGAGATCTGGCCCGCTGAACTTGCCGATGAGGCGGTGCGCATTGCCATCCGCGAGTCAAACCTGTGGGCGAACGCACAGAATTGGTGCTGCGTTGGCCTGTTCCAGATCTATTGGGAAGTGCACGACGCCTGGCTCGACGATCTTGGGATCACCGAACGGGCACAGTTGTTCGATGCGCGCACCAACGTGCGCGCGGCCTACGCGCTGTATCAGCGGGCGGAAGCCGCGTACGGCGACGGTTGGAGCCCCTGGGCTTTGGGATAATCGCGTCGAGTTGCTGCCACCTCAGGTGGGCGGCGGTGGCGGCGGCATGTCACCCGATGGCGGTGGCGGCGGTGGCGGCGGGGTGCCACCCATTGGTGGGTACCCGGGATCACCAGCGATGTCCATGGTGGCGGTGCCGTAACGGTTCGACGTGGTGTGACCGGGTGTGGCCAAGAACACGATCACGACGACCGCACCGATGATCGGGATGAGCAGCAGCAGCAGCCACCAACCGGTGCGGTCAGTGTCGTGGAGGCGACGCACGGCGGCCGCCACACCAGGAACCAGCACAGCAAGCGAATAGATGGTGCCAATCACGGGCACGCTGATCACGGTCGCCACGATGCTGATCAGGATCGATAACGAGAAGTTGGCGAGCACGAACCACCAGAAGTCGGGTCGGTTATCGCGGCCGGAGAAGTTCGCGTAATTCTCCACGACGGCGCGGCGGTAGGCGTCGATCAACTTCTGCATGACCCCACGGTAGTGGCGCTGATGGGTTCATGCGCGGGGGTGCCGATTGATGGTGGCAGCCCGTAACATGTTCGGCGAAGCGCCAGTAGCTCAATGGATAGAGCATCTGACTACGGATCAGAAGGTTTGGGGTTCGAGTCCCTACTGGCGCGCCACACGGCCGGGCATTCGCCCGGCCGTTGTGCTGTGTGGCCACCGCCGG
>JAFMNE010000079.1:0-1488 GCA_017859395.1 Ilumatobacteraceae bacterium
GGCCTGTTGCACGGTGCGGTGCACCTAGCCGAGCATGCGCGCGCCGACATCATCTCCATCGACACATCAGCAGCAGAGGCGGTCGATGGCGTGGTGCGCGTACTCACGGCCGCCGATGTCCCCGGCGAGTTGCGTTCCGGTCTCATCCACAAGGACTGGCCGGTGTTCATCCCGGTTGGGGGCCGCACGAGTTATCTCGGCGATGTACTCGCTCTGGTGGTGGCCGTCGATCGCGCCACCGCGCGTCGAGCAGCGCAACTCATCGAGGTGGAATACGCACCATTGACACCGATTACCGACCCCATACGTGCGCTCGATGCCGATGATGCCGTATGGGGGTTGGAGGGGAATCGGCTGTCTACCAGCGCCTACACGCGTGGTGATGTCGGAGCGGGCTTGGCCGCGGCGGCCCATGTGGTGATCGAACGCTTCCAGACGCAGCGCATCGACCATGCCTTTGTCGAACCCGAGTCGACGCTGGCGGTGCCGGTTCCCGCCGGGCAACCGTTACCCCTCACCGGACCGGTGACCGGTGGCGACCCGAGCGATCAGCGCCGCCTCATGGTGTACTCGGGCGGTCAAGGCATCTGGGATGACCGCAACGACATTGCGCGCATGCTGGACATTGACCCGTCGCTCGTCATCACCGAACTGGTGAGCAATGGGGGAGCGTTCGGCGGCAAAGAAGACATGTCGAATCAGGGCCAGACGGCGCTTGCCGCGTGGCTGCTCGATCGGCCGGTGCGCACCACGTTTAGCCGTGAGGAATCGCTGCTGGTGCATACGAAACGCCATCCGATCCAGATGGAGTACACCGCTGGATGTGACACCGACGGTCGGTTGACGGCGTTGAAGGTGCGCATGCTGGGCGACTCGGGCCCGTATGCGTCGGTGGGGATGAAGGTGCTCGAACGCGCAGCCGGTCATGCATCCGGGCCATATGTGGTGCCGGCCATCGACGTCGAGGCGATTGCGGTGCGCACCAACAACCCGGTGTGCGGGGCGTTCCGAGGTTTCGGCGCGAATCAGGCGCAGTTCGCGATGGAAGGGGTGATGGACCGTCTGGCAGCCATGGTGGGCATCTCGGGGTGGGAGATGCGCTCGCGCAACGTCGTCGAACCCGGTGTGGTGTGGGGCCCCGGCCAGATCATGGATGGTGGCAGTGCAGGCGCGCGTGCCTGCCTTGACGCGGTGCGTCCGGCCTACGACGAGGCGCGTGCCGCGGGGCACGCGGTCGGTCTCGGTCTTGGGTTGAAGAACTCCGGTCTGGGGAATGGTTTCAAGGAGATCGCGCGGGCGGTGGTGCATCTGCGCGACGACGGGATCCTCGAGGTACGTCACTGCTGGACCGAGATGGGCCAGGGGGTGCACACCGTCGCCGCTCAGGTGGCGGTCAGCGAACTCGGTGTGGACCCGGAGCAGGTGCGGGTCATCGTCGATTCCACGCGCGAACTCGGCGCCGGGCAGACCACCGGCAGTCGCGGCACG
>JAFMNE010000079.1:1825-4008 GCA_017859395.1 Ilumatobacteraceae bacterium
TGAATGACACGCTGCGCGCACTCGACATCATCCGACCGAAAGACATGCCACCGGTCGAGGTGATCTTGGTGGAGTCGCCTCAACCCGATGCTCCCTATGGCATCAAGGGTGTCGGCGAGATCGGTCTTGTGCCCACCTCGGGCGCGGTCGCGGCGGCGATGCACGACCGCGATGGCGAGTGGCGCTGTGAGTTGCCGCTGGTGAACACCGCGAATCGCGAACGCTCCACCGCGTGGAACTGAGGCGCCTGCTGCGACACCGGTAGCGTGCCGTCCACGACCAAGGAGGCCACAATGACCGACGCCCAGTACCTCATCGATGATGCCGCGCGGCAGCTGTTGTTCACCGACGCACGCACGGCGAACACCTTCACGTCTGAACCGGTGAGCGACGAACAGATCGCTGCGGTGTACGACCTGGTGCGGTTCGGGCCGACCACCATGAACACTCAGCCGTTGCGCATCGTGTTGGCCCGCAGCGACGATGCGCGTGCCCGGGTGCTCGGTCATCTGCTCCCGGGTAACAAAGCAAAAGCCGAATCGGCACCGCTGGTGGCTGTGTGCGCCGTTGACCTCAACTTTCATGATCACCTCGTCGACACGTTTCCGCACTTTGCCGGAGCGCGCGATGTGTTCGCCGACGATGCGTTTCGCGACCGCACCGCGCGCCATCAAGGATGGTTGCAGTGCGGGTATCTGATCGTGGGCTTGCGATCGATCGGGCTGGCATCGGGTCCGATGCTCGGCTACGACGCCGAGGGCCTCGACGCCGATCTTTTTGCCGGGACCAGCCTGCGGTCGCTGATGGTGATGAATATCGGTCGTCCCGGGCCTGATGCGTGGCAAGAACGCCTGCCACGTCTGGCCTACGACGAGGTGGTCCGCACCATCTAGGCGTTACGCGAGAGCGATCGGAGGGATGCGGTAGCCGCCGAGCAGGTTTTCGAGGCGCGCGGCCATCGCCAGACATGTGCGATCGCCGAGATACCGGCCGACGATCTGAATACCGACGGGCAGGCCATCTGGGGTCCACCCGGCGGGCACCACGGTGGCGGGCAGGTAGACGTAGCCGAACTGGGTGGTCCACGCGATGAGGTCGGCATAGGCGCGATCGCCCATCGATGTGGGCAGGGTGCGGGTGTAGAGGTTGCCCTGTGTCTGATGCTCAAACGCTGCGGTGAAGGCCACCGGAGCAAGAAGAATGTCGTAGCGCGTGAAGAAGTCCGCCCACGAGCGACGCCGGGCTGTGCGCTCCTCGGCCAGCAGCAACCAGTCGCGGTGACGCATCGCGGTCGCTCCGGCGCGCATTGCCAGCATCTCGTCGCCGTCGTCGATACGAGTGAGCAGCCCGGCGAATTCTTCGTCGGTGCGCCCCGGCGACACGGCTGCTGACACAAGCGGCATCCCGATGCGGTAGACGTCGGCGAAATCGTGTGCTGGTCGCGCCGCGCGATCCACGACGCAGCCGTCAGCCTCGAGGGCTGCGACAGCAGCATCGATGACGGCGGCAACCTCGGGTGTGACGGGGCATGCGGGATCGTCGAGCCATGCAGCCACCCGAGCCTGATCGGCCGGCACCGCTGCAGGCAGTGAGAGTTGCCAGGCAGGGGAGAGGTCATGCGAGGGCCCGGTGAGGACATCGAGCAGCAGCGACACGTCGGCCACGGTGCGACCCATGGGGCCAACCACGTTCACATCGGCATCAGCAGCGCCCCAGCTGAGATGATCGACGTACCCATCTTGAGCGACGATGCCAAACGACGGCTTGTGTCCGCAGACACCGCTGAAATGGGCGGGAAGTCGAATGGAGCCACCGATGTCGGTACCGATCTCAACCGAGGTCATGCCCGTGGCCAGTGCCGCTGCGGCCCCGCCAGACGACCCGCCAGGTCCGCGGGTGAGATCCCACGGGTTGTTCGTCGCACCGAATATGTCGTTGGTCGCCTGGATATCACCGGACCATCGCGGAAGGTTCGATTTGCCGTACACCACGGCGTCGGCGTGGCGCACAGCGGACACGGCGGCCGCGTCGGCGGTGGGCACCTGGTCGGCGAGTTCGATGGCGCCCCCGGTGGTGCGCAGTCCCGCGGTGGCGAGTGCATCTTTGATGCTCATCGGCAGACCGCCCAGCGGGCCGACTGTGTCACCGGCGGCTCGGCGGTTGTCGATCTCACGAGCGGCGAC
>JAFMNE010000080.1 GCA_017859395.1 Ilumatobacteraceae bacterium
TTCGTCCTCACGGTGTCGATCGCGTACTACGTGATGTTGGCATCGTTCCCGCTGGGTGTGCTGTTGTCGTTGGCACGCACATCGAAACTGCCGATCTTCCGCGTGCTGTCCACGACCTATATCGAGGTGGTGCGCGGGGTGCCGTTGATCACCGTGCTGTTCTTCTTCTCCATCATGTTGCCGCTGTTCCTACCGAGTGGCATGGGAATCAGCGATCTTGCCGCGGTGTTCGCCGGGTACACCGTGTTCTCGGCGGCGTACATGGCTGAGAACATTCGGGGTGGCCTACAGAGCGTGCGACGCGGCCAATATGAGGCGGCTGATGCGCTCGGGCTCACAACGGTGCAGCGCACCTCGTTGATCGTGCTGCCGCAGGCGTTGCGGGTCTCGATCCCGAACCTCGTCGGCCAAGCCATCGCAACCTTCAAGGAAACCTCGTTGATCGCCATCGTCGGCGGTTTCGACCTGCTGCGTATCGCCAACTCCACCATTCCGAACCAGCCTGACTTCCTGGGCCAGAAGCGGCCCGCGCTGCTATTCATCTCGCTCGTCTACTTCGTGGTGGCGTACACCATGTCGCGGGCGTCGAGGAATCTTGAGACCCGGCTGCAGGCCGGCCAGGCCCGATAGACCCACACGGAGACACCATGAGCATCGCCGATAACGCATTGACCGACGAGATGGCATCCCGCGACGACATGATCGTGTGCCGTGGGGTGAAGAAGTGGTTCGGTGATTTCCAGGCCCTCCGCGGCGTTGACGTCACGGTGAAGGACCGCGAGGTGATGGTGGTTCTTGGTCCGTCCGGGTCGGGCAAGTCCACGCTGATTCGCTGCATCAATCGTCTCGAGGTGCATCAAGAGGGCGACATCATCGTCGACGGGGTGGAACTGACCAACGACCTCCGCAACATTGAAAAGATTCGCTCTGAGGTCGGCATGGTGTTCCAGCAGTTCAACCTGTTCCCTCACTTGACCGTGCTCGACAACGTCACCCTGGCGCCGATCTGGGTGCGTAAGAAGCCCAAGGCCGAGGCCGAGGGAAAGGCGATGGAGTTGCTGGAGAGGGTGGGTATTCCAGAACAGGCCGCCAAATTCCCCGGGCAGCTCTCCGGTGGCCAGCAGCAGCGCGTGGCCATTGCGCGTTCGCTCGCGATGGAACCACGCATCATGCTCTTCGACGAGCCGACGTCGGCGCTCGACCCCGAGATGATTTCCGAAGTCCTCGACGTGATGAAAGACCTTGCCCGTGGCGGTATGACGATGATGGTCGTCACCCACGAGATGGGTTTTGCTCGCGAGGTCGCTGACCGTCTCGTGTTCATGGAATCGGGAGACGTCGTCGAGGTGGGAACCCCCGAACACTTCTTCACGAATCCGCGAGAGGAACGCACGAAGTTGTTCCTCTCCCAGATTCTCTGACATCGCCCACCGCCACCACGCTTCGACCGGAGCGCACACCACAAAGTCGATTACCGTGCCCGATCAGGGGGTGCTCATGTTCGATCTCATCATCCGTGGAGGACATCTCGTCGACGGCACCGGTGCGCCCGGTCGCGATGCAGATATTGCGGTGCGTGACGGCAAAGTGGTCGCGGTGGCGGCACCGGGGGCGTTCGATACCGACGAGGCCGCAGAGGTCGTTGACGCGGCTGGCCGAGTGGTCGCGCCCGGATTCATCGACATTCACACCCACTACGACGCCCAAGCGTTTTGGGATCCAACGCTAAGCCCATCGCCGCTGCACGGCGTCACGACGGTCATCGGCGGGAACTGCGGGTTCTCGATTGCGCCGCTCGATGCGCCGCGAAACGGTGACTACCTCATGCGGATGCTGGCGCGTGTGGAGGGCATGCCGATCGAGTCGCTCGTTGAAGGTGTGCCCTGGGATTGGACCACGACCGAGGACTACCTGGATCGTCTCGATGGCACCTTGGTACCCAATACCGGGTTCCTCGTGGGGCATTCAGCGGTGCGACGACAGGTGATGGGTGATGATGCCAACACCCGTGAGGCAACCGCCGACGAGATCGCCGCGATGGTCGAACTTGTACGCGATGGCCTCGCCGCGGGCGCACTCGGCTTTTCATCCACATGGTCGGAATCGCATAACGATCATCTCGGGCATCCCGTGCCGTCACGAATGGCCAGTGCCGCCGAACTGGTCGCGTTGGCCGGTGCGGTGGGCGAGTTCGACGGAACCTGTCTCGAGTTCATCCCCGGTGTTGGCGAATACGGCGACGATCGCGCAGATGTGATGGCCGACATGAGCGCGGCCGCTGGCCGTCCTCTCAACTGGAACCTGTTGGCCGTGTACGCCAAGAACCGCCCCTTTGTTGAGGGGCGTCTCGCGGTGGGTGACCGGGCGGCGGCACGCGGTGGGGAGGTGTATGCGTTGACACTGCCGGACACGCCGCGATTCCGTCTCAATTTCATGAGCGGTTTCCTTCTCGACCTGCTGCCCGGATGGGAGAGCCTGATGGCGCTGCCCGCAGCAGACAAATTGGCGGCATTACGCGATCCGGCGACGCGCGCCGAGTGGGATCGGCTCGCTCAAACCGCTGAAGGGACGAATCGCTCGTTCGCTCACTGGGCGCAGTATCGGGTGATCGAGTCCAGTGATGAATCGGCGGTCGGGCGCACCATTGGTGAGATCGCCACGGCCACCGATCGCACCCCGTGGGACACCTTGGCCGACATGGTCGTTGCCGACGAGTTGCGCACCATCATTGCGCGTGACGATGCCGGCACCGATGACGCCACGTGGCGTGCCCGTGTTGATGTCTGGCGTGATCCGCGAGCGGTCGTTGGGGGATCCGACGCCGGGGCTCATCTCGACATGCTCGATTCATTCTCGTTCTCGACGACCCTGCTTGCTCGCGCCGTGCGCGAACACGACCTCGTACCGATCGAGGAAGCTGTGTGGTACCTGACCGGCCAGCCCGCCCGGCTGTACGGCCTGGTCGATCGTGGCGTGATCGCCGAAGGGGCATGGGCAGATCTGGTGGTCTTCGATGCGGCGACCGTCGGGCCGGGGCCGGTATCGATGCGCTACGACCTTCCTGCGGGCGCTGGTCGTCTGTATGGGACGGCAGAAGGCATCGACGCTGTCTTCGTCGCCGGTCGCCGAGTGGTGAACGCCGACGGCACCTTCACCGGTGCCACCGCGGGGCGCATGTTGCGCTCGGGCGTGGATACGCGCACCCCTGCCGCTGCATCGTGACCGGTTATCCGCTGCCGTACGCGAGCAGCGACCTCAGCGGCCAGGTGGCGCTCGTCACCGGCGGTACATCGGGGCTCGGGTGGCGTTTCGCCCAGGTTCTCGCTGCGGCAGGAGCCACCGTGGTGCCCACAGGGCGCCGTGTGGAGCGGCTGGCTGCTCTGCGCGAGGTCATCGAGGAGGCCGGCGGGCGCTGCTATCCGATAGAGATGGACATCACCGATGCTGACAGCATCGTCGCCGGGGTGACCCGTGCCAGCGAGGAGGTCGGCCTGGTCACGATTGCGGTGAACAACGCCGGTATTCCAGATGCACGTCGGGCCCACCGGATGCCTCTTGAACTTGTGGACCAAGTGCTCGATACAAATGTGCGAGGACCGTGGGTGCTGTCATGTGAGGTGGCGCGACGACTGATCGACGCCACGCAACCGGGCCGCATCGTGAACATCTCATCGGTAGCTGCCTTTCACTACTCAGGGCAGGCCGCTGCGTTGTATTCCGTGTCCAAGGCCGCGATTGCGCGGATGACGGAGGTGCTCGCCGTGGAATGGTCCGCTCATCACATCAACGTGAACTGCATCGCTCCGGGTGGGTTCACCAGCGAGATGATGGATGGCATGGTGGAGCGTATGGGCGATGTCAGCTCCGGTTTCCCGCGGGGGCGCATGGGCGACCCGGCTCAACTCGACTCGACGTTGCTGTACCTGTGTGCCCCATCTTCAGAGGCGGTCACCGGGACCGTGGTTCGTGTCGA